>JAAFGY010000228.1 GCA_010365135.1 Flavobacterium sp. | reverse complement strand
CAGGAAAAGATTTGGATATAAAAGTCCGAATGAAATATTTGAACAAAAATTTATACAATCAGCCTAAAGTTGCATTTATTACTTGAATCCACCTGTGTTTAATTTTAAAATAATAGGGTTTAACTTTTTAATTAAAGTTGAACCCTTTTTTTAATATAGCTAAGAACAGATTTTGGATTAATTAGAGAGTATAAACAAATTTATATAGTTTAGCTGTATTTGGGTTGACGAGCAGGAACTTCGCATAGCAGCGCTTCGCTCGTGTCTATTACAATTTATTTGTTTGTTTGCGCGCTAGAGGGGGCGGAGATGTTTTTTTATTCAACAATTACATTCAATTTGCCAGTAATAACTTCGGGATAATTGCTAATCATTATTTTATACATTTATAGCTATACACAACTGCAAAAAACACCAATCTCTCGACTGGTGTTTTAAAAATAACCCTGTCAGAGTTCAAAACTCTGACAGGGTTGATAAGTGTATGGAATGGATTAATGCACCAACTCACTCTGATTCCTAAACACCAATTTCCCATCAAAAGCATCAATCAAAACGATGCTATCGGTAGTAATTGTTCCTGAAAGAATCTCTTTCGACAATTGGTTCAAAACGTCTCTTTGTATCACTCGTTTTACTGGTCTGGCACCAAACTGCGGATCATAACCTTTCTCCGATAAATACGCGATGGCTTCTGGAGTGGCGTCCATTGTGATGCCTTGTTGAGCCAGCATTTTGGTCACCGATTTCAGTTGCAAGCCTACGATTTGGGCAATATTGGCATTGGTCAAAGGCGTAAACATCACGATTTCGTCGATACGATTTATGAATTCGGGGCGAACGGTTTGTTTCAACAATCCCAAAACTTCCACTTTGGCAGCTTCGGTTGCGGCTTCGACACTTCCTTTTAGATTCTCGAATTTCTCTTGAATAATCTGGCTTCCCATATTGGAAGTCATAATGATAATCGTGTTTTTGAAATCGGCAAGACGTCCTTTGTTGTCAGTCAAACGGCCTTCGTCCAAGACTTGCAACAAAATATTAAAGGTGTCGGGATGTGCTTTTTCGATCTCGTCCAACAGAATTACAGAATAGGGTTTACGGCGCACGGCTTCGGTCAATTGTCCGCCTTCGTCATAACCCACATATCCCGGAGGCGCTCCCACCAAACGGCTCACACTGTGGCGTTCTTGGTATTCGCTCATATCGATTCGGGTCATTGCGTTTTCGTCGTCGAATAAATATTCGGCTAATGCTTTGGCCAATTCGGTTTTTCCTACACCAGTTGTTCCAAGAAAAAGGAATGTTCCCACTGGTTTTTTCATATCCTGCAAACCTGCACGACTTCTTCGCACGGCATCGCTCACGGCTTCGATGGCTTCTTCCTGACCCACGACGCGTTTGTGCAATTCGTCTTCCAAATGCAAGAGTTTTTCTCTTTCGCCTTGCAGCATTTTCGTCACGGGAATTCCGGTCCATTTGGCGACTACTTCGGCAATGTCTTCGCGAGTTACTTCTTCTTTGATTAACGAACTTCCTCCAGATTGATTTTCGGCCAATTGTTTTTGGAATCCATCCAATCGTTCCTGTGCTTCCTTGATTTTTCCATAACGAATTTCGGCTACTTTTCCGTAATCGCCTTCGCGTTCGGCACGTTCGGCTTCGTATTTAAAGTTTTCGATTTCGGTTTTAACGGTTTGAATGTTATCGACTACATCTTTCTCGGATTTCCATTTGGTGAAGATTTCGTTTCTGTCGTCTTTGAGGTTCGCCAAATCCATTCCCAAAATTTTGAGTTTACTTTCGTCTTTTTCGCGTTTAATGGCTGCAATTTCGATTTCCAATTGCATAATTTTTCGATCCAAAACATCGAGTTCTTCAGGTTTCGAATTGATTTCCATACGGATTTTAGAAGCCGCTTCGTCCATCAAATCGATGGCTTTATCCGGCAAAAATCGATTCGTAATATAGCGTTGCGATAATTCGACAGCCGCAATAATTGCATCGTCTTTAATCTGAACTTTATGATGTGTTTCGTATTTATCCTTGATACCACGAAGGATGGAAATCGCACTTTCGGTATCGGGTTCTTCGATGATTATTTTTTGGAAACGACGCTCCAAAGCTTTGTCTTTCTCGAAATATTTTTGGTATTCGTCCAAAGTCGTTGCACCAATAGCACGCAATTCACCACGAGCCAAAGCGGGTTTCAGGATGTTTGCTGCATCCATCGCACCTTCGCCACCGCCAGCACCAACAAGTGTGTGGATTTCGTCAATGAATAGAACAATATCACCTTCGGCGGCGGTCACTTCTTTTACTACTGATTTTAGTCGTTCTTCGAATTCTCCTTTGTATTTGGCTCCGGCAATCAAAGCACCCATATCCAATGAAAAAACAATTTTGTCTTTCAGGTTTTCGGGAACGTCGCCATCCACGATTCGATGTGCCAATCCTTCAGCTATAGCGGTTTTACCAACTCCAGGTTCTCCTACCAACATCGGATTGTTTTTGGTTCGACGAGTTAGGATTTGCAACACCCTACGAATTTCTTCGTCACGTCCAATGACAGGATCTAGCTTTCCATTTCGGGCTAATTCGTTGAGATTTCGGGCGTATTTGTTTAAAGCATTATATGTTTCCTCAGCAGATGCTGAAGTTACTCTTTCGCCTTTACGCAATTCTTCTATAGCGGCTTTCAATCCTTTTCCGGTTACTCCCTGATCTTTTAAGATTTGGGCAGCCTTGCTTTTGGAATCGAAAATAGCCAGAATTAAATGTTCAATCGAAACGAATTCATCGTTCATTTTTTTAGCAATGATTTCGGCTTCGTTCAGTGTTGTGTTTGCAGTTCTGGAAAGCATAATTTCGCCACCAGAAACTTTTGGAAAGCTTTGAATGGTGCTATCTAAAATTTGTTCGAACAACGGAACATTTACGTTTAGTTTTTTCAAAATAAACGGAGCTACATTTTCATCAACCTCAAAAATGGCCTTGAAAATGTGTTCGTTTTCTATTTGCTGTTGCCCAAAACTTTGTGCCAATTGCTGTGATTGCTGAATGGCTTCCTGCGATTTGATGGTAAATTTATTGATGTTCATTTTACTTTTTATTTATTGAATGTTCTGTTAATTGATGTACTTGTGTAAGATTAAAGTTATCGTATCTTTGGCGAATAATCGTCAAATCCTGTTCCACCCCTAAAGTTACGACATTTTGACCGGATATAAGGGGTTTACGAACGACAAAATGACTTAAAAAACGACAAAATGAGTATGTTTTCCAATATTTTCGGAGGTTCTGATAAACAAGATAATTCGAATAGCAAAATCAATTGGATTCCACTACAACAAATTGGACAATTAGATGAAATGGTTACGTCTTCGGAGCAGAAACCAGCCGTGATTTTTAAACACAGTAGCCGTTGTAGTATTAGCAGATTTGCGTTGAAACAATTCGAAAAAGACTTCGATTTGGACGACACAGTAGATGCTTATTTTCTTGACTTACTAGAACATCGTGACATTTCCAATGAAATTGCTAGTCGTTTTGGAGTATATCATCAATCGCCGCAATTGTTGTTAATCAAGGACGGAAAATCAGTTTACGATGTGTCTCACGATGCTATTGATGCTGGCGAATTAAAAGGGAAGTTGTGATTAACTTTGTTGAAGTTTTAAAATTGAGAAAATCATACAATTTAAATCCATTAAATTATAACCAATGAAATTAAGTATATGTCTAATAGCCGGAATGGCTGGTGTTCTATTATTGTGTTCTTGCGGGGCAACTCGAATTAGTGAAAATTCAAATTATAAGGATTCTGAATTTGTTTTTGGTCCCAGTAAAACTGCGGTACTTGTAGGTAATGATCAAGTATTGGTAAATGAATTTACAAAGACATTTAATAAAAAGTATAAACAGAAACACGATTTTGTTACTCAATACGATAGTTTATGTTCCACCAAATTGAAAGAAGAAAAAATATTTGGTCAAATACAATTTGATAAATCTTTTGAATTTGTTTCAAATGACCCGATGACATTTAACCCTGAACAACAAAAAAAGGTAGATTCATTATTTACTTACGCTACTGCCGATTATCTAATAAGAATTAGCAATCACGAAGTCACTAACAAAATGCAAGGAACTCCGGTATGTATATGGTCGGGGCCAATGGAGGAACTGGGATGTATGCTGGTGGAGGACAAAGTGAATCTTGCATCATAAAATCTCATTTTCAAATATATGATATAAAGACAAGAAAAAAAGTTTTGGACTTTGTATCAGAAGGAAGCGCATCTGTTATGTTTTTTGCCTTTGAACAAGCTTTAATGAACGCTATGAATAGTTCAATTAAAAATTCAATGATATATTTAAAAACAGGTAAATTGAAATTTTAGAATAAAGGATTTTTGAGGTAAGCACTTAATTACATATCTTTAAAGTCTAGTAAAACATAGAAAAAATGGAAATATTTAAAGGTCAAAATCTCATAGAGTTTG
>JAAFGY010000227.1 GCA_010365135.1 Flavobacterium sp. | reverse complement strand
GACACAATCTTTAATAATTTAATCAAAAGAATGGTCAAAGCTGATAATATTACACATCAAAAAATGATATGTAATTAGATGCAGACCTCAATGATTTTTATACGAATGTTGTTGGAATGGTCTATGTTCGAGAATTTGTTGTCGATGCTGAAAAAGCAACACGAATGGGATTGAGTAAAAACGAAAAATTTGACATTAAAGTTTTGAAACTTGAAAATTCTGAAAACTCAACAGAATTAAAATTGATGTCATTTCATAAAAAGACCAATCTTTCTAAACAAAAGTTTTTACCAGATGGAAATGGTATCCGATACTTATCCATTTTTGTAAAATCATTAGAACCAATTTTAGAACGAATTGAAAAAAATAATATAAAAAAATTGGGTCAAACGCCTACAATGTTGGATGAAAAACGAAAATTTGTTTTGATTCAAGATCCTGATGGGAATTTTATTGAGTTTATAAGTTCGGAATAATGTGTTTCTAAAATTACCGAGTTTAGTTTATGCAAGATGATGTTCTTTTACATCATTTGTACTTTATTTTAGGGTACTATTTTAATTTTTTTTAGTTCGTAATTGCTTCTAATGTATTGAAAGTACTATTTTGTCTAAGTTTGTTTTTTATGAAATTGTGACAAATAAATCATTTTCATAAATTATAATCCTTTTTTTTAGGATGATGTAATTTAAATCAATTTAATTTTTATATTTGTGAAATCTATTTTAATAATCCTTAAATTTTTATGTTATGAAAAGAAATCTATTTTTGATTGGTCTATTCTTTACCGCAATATGTGCACGAGCACAATATAGCAACGGAAACTTAATTGTTTCTTACAACAATGGAACAACTAGTTCTGGAGCTTACAGAACTTTGTTTTTGCAGGAATACACAACTGGAACAACTGGAACACCGGACAGTGCTACTAAGGTAGGTGCTGCTTTAAGTACGGGACGTATTGTTGATGACCGTAGAGCTGCATGGGAAGGTTCAATTACTACTACTTCAGATGGAAAATACATTGTATTGGTAGGACGTAATGCTGCTGATGGTACTGCTTTTGGCGCAGCTCGTGTGGCTCCTCTTTCAGTGGTGCGTGTTTCTAAAACCAAGGCTATTGAATATACTGATTTTCTAGCTTCAGATCTTGCTTTTAATAATATTAGCACTCGTTCAGTAGCCTCACTTAATGGTAATGCTCTTTTTATTGGTACAGCAGGAAGTACTCTTGATACGGGGGTTAGGTTAGCTACTTTTGGGAATAATGCTACAACTACATCTTATTCACTAGAACAAACTCGTTATCTTAATATTTTTAATAATGAGTTTATATCTAGTGGAGTACAGCCAACAGGACCAAACACTATTATCAGTGGGGTTGCATCTACTCCTGGAACTGCTCCAACATCCACTCTTTTGCCATTATTAACTGCTCCGGCCGCAAATGATAACTTGCTAGGTATAGTACTATTTGATGTTGATGGAGTCGAACCTGGGAATGATTTAATGTACGTTGCGCAACGTAACACAGGAATAAACAAGTATTATAAGAGTGCAGGAGTGTGGAATTATATTAGCACTACAAGTCCTGCTGATGCTTATGTTGGCGGTTTTATTGGTTTTACTGCTATGATAGGAAGAATTGAAAATGGTAAACCTGTTCTTTATTCAATTAAAAGTGATGGCGCTGCTGCTCCTGCAGGTTTTAAAAGCACATTGTATCAAACCATTGATAATACTCCTAGAACAGGAGATTGGAATATTCTTGGTGGTTATCCAACACACACTGTAATAGCCACTTCTGATTTAGCCTCAGCCCAGACTTTTAGAGGAGTAACTTTTGCACCAACTGCAACGTTATCAACTGCAAGTTTTGAGAAAAAAGCTCAAAATTGGTCAATGTATCCAAATCCATCAAGAGGGACTTTGAATATTGATTCAGAGCTTTCAGGAAGTTTTAATATCTACAACCTTTTGGGACAAAAAGTACAACAGTTTAAAGTGGAAAATGGTAGCAATACCATAAGTGTAGATAGATTAAATAGTGGTACTTATTTCGTAGAAGGAGTAAATGCAACTCAAAAATTAATTATTCAAAAATAGTTTTAATACTTGCAAAAGGCTTTCTTATGAAGGCCTTTTGTTAATTTAAAAAAATGAGTTTACTTTAATGTAATTTTATAAAAGAATCCTCGATGCAATGCTTCGGGGTTCTTCTTTTTAATATCTAATAACTCTTGAATAGGCATTAATTATTGGAAATTAATAATCATAATAATAACAAAATAGAAATGAAAAAAATTGCCCTTATTTGCACCGCCTTTATTTTTACACTAAACCTTTTTGCACAAGAGAATGTTTCAGAAATAAAATCCCTATCCGGCGAAAAATGGTATGGAGCTTATACAGCCAAAGCTTTCTGCAACACGCCTCTTAAAGATATTTCTTTTCAGCCTTATGGACCAAATGAAAAATTAAATAATCTTAGTGTTGATAATCGAGGCAATCAGGCAGCGCCACTGTTGATTTCCAACAAAGGGCGTTTTGTTTGGAGTGATCAGCCATTTGCCTTTGAATTTAAGGATGGAAATATGACGCTGCATTCTAAATATGAAAAAATAAATGCTGTATCTTCTGGTAAAACATTGCGAGAGGCATACTTAAGCGCAATGAAATTACACTTTCCTGCATCGGGAAAAATGCCTAATGAATTAATGTTCAAAATGCCGCAGTATAATATGTGGATTGAACTGAATTACAATCAAGACCAACCCAAGATCTTGAAGTATGCCAATGATATTTTGGCCAATGATTTCCCTTCAGGCGTTTTTATGATTGATGATATTTGGTCGAAAGATTATGGCAATTTTGATTTTGACCCAAGTAAATTTTCGGATCCTAAAGCGATGGTGGAAGAACTGCATGGCAAGGGATTTAAGGTAATGTTGTGGTTAACCCCATTTGTTAGTCCAGACGGTAAAGAGTTTGGTCATTTGGCTAAGAATAAAGCAGTAGTACTAAAAAAAGATAGTAATAAACCAGCCATTATTAAATGGTGGAATGGCTACAGCGGTTGTTTGGATTTTACCAAACCATTTGCTGTTGATTGGTTGAGATCTAAATTAAAAGCTTTGCAAACTACTTATAAAATTGACGGTTTTAAATTTGATGCAGTTGATTCTGATTTTTATTCCAAAGGTTCTCCAGTGTTTCCTAATGATGATACCAATACGAATGGTCCAATTCAGGCTGAATTATTTGGAAAATTAGGAGCTGAATTTGATTTTAATGAATTTCGTGCAGGCTGGAAGAATGGCAATCAGCCATTGGCGCAGCGTTTACAGGATAAAGGGTATTCTTGGGATGAATTAAAGATATTAGTGCCTGATATGCTTTCGGCCGGTTTAATTGGACATCCTTTTACCTGTCCTGATATGATTGGTGGCGGTTTATTGTCTAATTTTGAAAACATCGATTATAGTAAATTTGATCAGGAACTTATGGTGCGTTCGGCTCAAATTCAAGCTTTAATGCCAATGATGCAATTTTCAGTGGCTCCTTGGAGGGTTTTGGATGAAAAACATTTGAAAATCGTTCGACAAGCAGCAAAATTACATGCCTCAATGGGAGATTATATTGTGAGTTTGGCTAAAAAAGCAGCTGTCGATGGCGAACCGATTGTTCGTCATTTGGAGTATTCTTTTCCAAATCAAGGATTTGAATCTTGTGATACACAATTTATGTTGGGAGAAACGTATTTGGTTTGTCCGATGATTGAAAAAGGGTACAAACGAACTATCAAATTGCCCAAAGGAAATTGGATTGATGATTTAGGCAAGAAATACAAAGGAGGGCAAACCATCAGTATTGATGTCCCTTTAGAGCGTTTGCCTTATTTTAAAGTATCGAAATAATATTTAATTAATTTCAAAAATTAATAATGATATCCACTAAACAATTTTCAAAATCCATACTACATAATTGTATATTATTTTCATTTTTTCTTATAAGTACAGCATCAACTTTTGCACAAGAAAAATTACTAACCACTCCGGGCACTTTTGCCGTAGGTGTTAATTATTGGTCTTCGCACGCTGGAACTCATATGTGGAGAGATTGGAAACCTGAAATTATTGAACAAGATTTCAAACAATTATCAGAAAATGGTATTAAGGTTTTAAGAGTTTTTCCACTTTGGCCAGATTTTCAACCCATTCACGTCGTTTATTCTGGTGGAGGGGAAGTGAAATATTATGCCACCAAAGACGAACAGCCTTTGCCTCAAACAGGTATTGGAAGTGACGGTATGAGTGAAGAACAATTGAAGCACTTTGAAGTTTTTGCAGATCTGGCACAAAAATACAATTTGAAATTGGTAGTTGGTCTTGTTACGGGATGGATGAGCGGACAGCTCTATGTTCCACCTGCTTTGGAAGGAAAAGATATAATGACCGATCCAGTTTCTTTAGTTTGGCAACAAAAATTTGTTACCTCTTTTGTCAAGCGTTTAA
>JAAFGY010000018.1 GCA_010365135.1 Flavobacterium sp. | reverse complement strand
GTATGTAAATATTTGTATTGGATGCGTTTTTTGAAGTAACAGTTAACACTTTACCATTGCCAAGACGCATTGTTGCTTTCGGGAAGGAACCACCAGTTAAGTAATAGGTATTTTGTCCTGCATTGGGGAAAAATCCTAAGGATGAAAAAACATACCAACTGCTCATAGCACCGCTATCGTCATTTTCGAGATAACCTTCCTCGGTAAAGCGCTCTTTCATTAGACGGCGAATATAGAAACTTGCTAAATCGGAGCGATCAGCATAGTGAAAGGAATGAACCGCCAAAAATGCTGGTTCGTTTCCATAATCAATCAAATTATTATCGAAGGCATATTGCAATTTCTTGGCAAACAACTCTTTTCCTCCTGAAATAGCAACCAATTTTTCAAACTGATGAGGTACAAAATAGGAATAAGTCCACGAACTGGCTTCATAAAAATAGTCCTTCCAGGAACCCCAATTCTTTTTTAAGTCTATGGGAATAAAATCACCATTTAAGTTTTTTGGTACAATAAATCCTTTGAATCCATCGCTTTCAGCTTCAGGATTCCAAAGATTTATCCATTGGCTACTGCGATTCATATACTTTTCATAATTTTCCTTTGTACCCAATTTTTGGGCCATTTGAGCAGCACAAAAATCATTGTAAGCATATTCCAAGGTTATCGAACAACTCATTTTTCCGGCAGGAATCCAACCTAACTTTTTGTACATCAAATCATTTTCAGATTTACCAATACCATTTCGTTCGTTATCTGCTTGATGTTTTATCAGTTTATAGGCTTCTTTCCAATCCACTCCTTTTATTCCTTTTGCATACCCATCAGCAATTATATTGTCAATATTATTTCCGCCTTGTTCTTGCATCATATCGATGCCTGCAACATAGGCGTCTTTTACTTTGCCATTTTTATTCAATCGAGCTATGAATGAATTGATTGTTCCACTTACCATTTCAGGATTTGTTAATACTTTTAGTGGATAAAGTGTACGCCACGTATCCCAAACCGCTAGATGGTCGTCCCAAACGGCTTCATTTTTGTCGAATCCCTCCATATCATTTGTACGGTTGCGGGGCATTATCGAAGTGTGATACAAAGCACTGTAAAATATTCGTTTCTCTTTTTCAGTTCCGCCTGAAACAACTACTTTGCCTAATTCCTTGTTCCAAATATTTCTGGCATTAGTTTTCACTTTTTCATAATTCCAATCTGGAATTTCAGCATCTAACCATTCTGTTGCTTGCTCTATGTTTTTGAGTGAGACCGCTACTTTTAAGTAAACTTCTTCTTTCTCCTTGGTATTGTATTGAACATAAGCACCGATTCTATCATTTTCCATTGCGGATTTTTCCGAATTCTGTCCTTTATTGATTTTCCCATTAATCCAAGTTCCTATACTATTAGGTGCTTTACTCAACCTGATACAGAAAAATACTTTGTATGGACGAGCATTGGCAAAACCACCAGTGTAATTTCCATAACCCTTTAGTTCAGTACTATTAATGTCTGTAAATGCAATGCTACCATCCAAAAATTGACCATTAAGAACCTTAGCAATGTCGCTGATATTGTGACTTACATCTATCAATAAATGAGCATCGGATGATTTTGGAAAAGTAAACCGATAAATGGCAGAATGTAACGAGGGTGTAAAGTCGGTTTTTATGTCATAACGACTTAATACTACCGAATATTCATAAGGTTTTGCCACCTCATTTAATTTTGGAGAATCGTGTTCGGTTTCTGCAACAGCCAAACCCACTTGAGGCGAAATAAATACTTGTCCGTATTTACCCCAACCCGTTCCGCTTACGTGGAGTTGTGCAAAACCTCTTATGGGTTGCCCCATCACATAACAATCCATATCAGAATTGTTATTTCCCGGGTTGGTGTGAGGACTGGGATTTATGGATCCATTTGGCAATTGTGGCCCGAGAACACAACTGCTATTTATATCTCTTACGCCAATGAAATTATCCACATAATCCACAGGCTGCATTTTAGATTTTTGTGCAAATGTAAATTGCAAGGTCACGAACAATAGCAATACTGAAAATTGAAGTTTTATTTTATACATTTTATTTTATTTATTTTGAATAATTTATTCCTTTTTTAAATAACCTCTGTTACTTTTCCGCCCACAACAAAGGTTTCAGTTATATTCAGCTTTTCAGCCAAATAATAAGCCATATAATTGAAAGGAATCATATTATGAATTATGGAGAAATTTTCTTCAACTTCGGGTTCCTCAACTGTGATTGCATAGGCACCAGAACTCCTAATTATTTCCGTTAGTTTTTGGGAACGTTCGTATGATTTTCCTTTAGCCATAATTTGAATTACAATACTATTGGTTGCCGTTTCTTTTGGACCGTGATCGTACTGCGCCATTGGCATACCTGTAAAACAAAGTTTGGTACTTTCGCACATAATCAATGCCGATTGATAGGCTGTAGCGATATTGGGACCACTCCCAACAATGTAAATACCGTGAATCTTTTGGGTCGAAATCAATTCAAAAACCTCGTTGGCCATTCGCTCGCCAAGTTGTTCATACTTTGGTATATTCTTTACCAATACAGCAACAGCATTTTGACAATCCGTACCAAACCCTTTAAAGAGGGCAAGCAAGGTATTGATATAGGTTTTTGAAGACGAATATTGTTCGTCACCAGCCAACAAATCAATCGTTTGGGAAACATTTGGGTTTGTACTCAATGTGTTTTCAGGATAATTAGTAACGGCTATATAGTTTTGAAACAAATCAGTGCACCACAAGGCTTCACTGCTTCTGCCCGATTGCGAAAGTATTACGCCATTTTCTAATTTGCTATCCGGTTGCAAGTAGTTAAAAAATTCAGAAGCCATTTCGGGTTGGATATCCACTCCCATATATTTGAATGCCAATGGAGCAAAAAACGAAGAACCCATTCCTAAATAAGTTACACCCAGTGGTAAAGAATACGATGGTGATTCTTTCATAAACTCCAATGCTTTTACTGGAATTTCATTTATTTCGGCTAGCATTTTTGCACTCATAGTATCTATTTTAAAATTATATTTATTATCTTTTTAATAAAATTTACTCCTGAACATTGTCTTTTTTTTCAACTGACAAAAGCAATGATCCCACTATTGCTAATCCAATTCCAATAAATTCAATCAAACCAAGCTGCTCACCTAAAAAAGTCAGTGCAAGGAAAATGGTAAAAACAGGTTGCAATGCACCTGCAACGGTTGTCACTTTTGAAGCTTTTCCTTCGGCACTATAGGCAGCAAAACTCGCCAATACACCCAAACCATTCAACATTCCTGCCAAAGAACCTACCCAAAGGGTTTGAGTGGTAAAATTAAAATCTATTAATCCAAAAACCATAAATCCTATGGAAATCAATACCGAAGAAAAAACAAAACTCAAATAAGACCATTCCGCAGATATATAATTTGTTGTCACTTTTTGTGCAGCACTGAATAATCCCCAAAATACTAAAGCAACCAAAGCAAAAATCAACCAAATATTTAATCCAAGATTGGCAAAAAACAAAGAGGGATTTTCGAATATTCCCGATTGACCTGACAACATAATGATTGCAGGAATCACTACAATTATCCCAATGCCGTTTAGCCAATGCATTTTTTCCTTTAAGACCAACATTGCAATTCCAATGGTTACCAAAGGGTAAAGATTGGTGACTGGAATAACAACAGCAGCCAATCCTCCTGTTGCAAATGACTGATAAACAGCTACGTTTCCAATAATCGCCAAAACACCCGCTACTATTCCCCAGATGATTCCCTTTGTATTGGCTTCGCTCCATTTGCATTTTTTAATTATAAATGGAATGGTAAATAACATCCCGATGGTAAACAACAAATGATTGGCATACGGACTGATATCGCTAGAAATAAACTTGGCCAATATACCCCAAACGCCCCAACAAAGGGCGGCAAGAATGGCAAATACAAGCCACATTCGTTCCTTGAAATAGTTTTTCATAAGTTTCTTTTTTATAAATTACCACATTCCACGGTCATGCATAATTTTGGTATAACTATCTCCTTTTTTTATTCTTTTATTGATTTTTAAAACACGGTAATGATCTAAAGGAATGGCACTAATTCCACCAATTCCTCTCAGTTTTCCTTCCCAAGTTTTTTCGGGATGACTCCATAATCCTTCACCATACAAAGTGTTTGAACCTGCAATATCAGAAACTACCATTCCATATTTCTGCATAGCTTTAGCTACAACAATTTCCTCATGGGTCAAATCAAACTTTGATAAATCAAGAGCAGGATCTAATTGAATGACTGCTCCTTCTGGAATTCCACCAATAATAAAACCATCTGTCCAAATAGCAGGATAAACGTGTTCTTGATAAGCATTTACACGTGTTGCACAAGCCAATTTGTGATTAATTTCACCCGAAACAACTTCATCATACATAATTAAACCTGCCGTAGCTGGAACTCCAGCGGCTCTACTTGGTCCAAAATAATGGATGCTTTCCCCATTTTTTATTTTAAAGGGCTTAATTGAAAAAATGCCATCACCATCAATGCTGTATTTCATTCCTGTTTTGGAAGTCCAACTGCCATCAGGATTCTTAAATAAACCCCACATATCCCAAGCAATTCCATTTTTCCAATCGACTAAAGCACAATGTGCATCCCCTTGAGGATCGGCTTGGGCTTCAAGAGGAATAGGAATAGGTTCTTTGTCAAACGCTTCACCGTGGCCATAAGTATCACGCTTGGTATTCCATTGCTTTTTTTCTGCATCACTTAAAGCATACTTTTTTACCACAAATCGAGGGGTTGTATCATCAACATCATACACAGGGATAGTCCAAGAAGTTAAATTGATTCTAAAAAAGGCACCACTATATTCCCGTTTAAGCAAAGCAATAAAATGTTCATTCTGAGGGTCAATTTCTGGATTTTCAGCAATGGGCTGATTCCAAAAACTAGAAGACGAAAAAAACCTTCTCTGTTCTGTATCCTTTTTTTTATCAGTTTTAGCTTCTTGAGCAGATAAAGATAGTCCCATAAATCCTAACCCAAAAAACAATAACCCCATTGGAACAGAGAGTTTCGATAACTTTTTCATATAATATATTTTTAAAAATCTTAATTATTAAACAACGCTGCACTTCCTAAAATTCCAGAATACTCATCGAGTTCTGAAAGAGCAATTTTTACTTTATAGTTTTTATAAGGCCCCAAGAAATCAATTTGTTTCAATTCATCCAAATAAGGTTGCATTCCTTTCGAAACTCCACCTCCAATGATTATCATATCTGGAGCAAATAAATTAATATAGTTGCCGATACCAATTTTTAAATAAGCCAAGAATTCTGCAACTATTTCTTTAGCATCACTATTGCCCTCTTGTTCTGCTTTGAAAATGGTTTGAACATTCAATTCTAAATGAGGATATTTCTGTTCCCAGTCCATTCGTTTTGCCGATGCTACAATTCCTGTAGCTGAAACTAATGCTTCTAAACAGCCTTTTTTACCACAATAACATTCAATTTCCGAGTTTCCCACACTAATATGTCCTCCCATATGTGCGAATGGTAAAGCCGTCTCAAATTTACCATTATCAATAAAGCCCAAACCCAGTCCAGTTCCGAGCGTTAGAACCAAAACTCTATTTTGACCTTTCCCAATGCCGTAAACTGCTTCACCAAGTGCGACCACACGGGCATCGTTGTCAGCGCGACACGGCAGTGAACTGTGTTTTTGAATATATTCGGACAAAGGGTAATCCTCCATAAATTCTAAGAAACCGTAAGTAGAATCAACCTTTCCGTCCTCGAAAACGAAACCGGTAACTCCAAATCCGACTCCCAAAACGGGTGACTGTTCTTTTTGGGCAACCTCTTTTAGTTGGTCTATTCCTGAATTAATCATTTGTAAAAACAGAGAGGAACTCTTAGTTTCTGTTTTAGCAATCAACATTTCCAAAACCTCCCCTTTATCCAAGTCAACCAACCCTACCTTAGTACGGGTTCCTCCTATATCAATTCCTATGGCCAGTCTTTTCATAATGATTCAATAAAACTCAGGTTTTTGTATATGTTTTATATTTTTAATTTTTATCTAAAAGTTCTCTAAAAGTTGCCATTTGAAAAGGTTTAAATTTAAACTGAATGGTGTTTTTTGCGACCTCAATTTCTTTTTCATTCGTTTCAATATGCGAGGTTTGAAAAGCCGATTTCAAAGTTGTATTGAACTGCATTTTAGGAGTTATCTCTTTGCTATTAAAATTCCAAAACCGTGTGATGATTCCACTTTCTATTCCCTCTTCGGAAGGCTTGATGCTCCAAAGCAAAACATTTTGATTATTGGTATTTAATAATGAGAAAGACTTAGGATTAAAGTCATCATTAGTTCCTGTTATCGTTCCTGTCACCAATGGATTTTGATGTTCTAAGGCCATTTTCATTGATTTAGCTGCATCAAAACTTCCTTGTTGTGAAGCAATAGCAAAGTGATAGGAAAATTCTTTTTGACCGTTTTGGTTCAATATGCCTAAAACACCTCCGTCTTCTACTTTTTTATCGACATTCCCTCCTGCTAGCGCATTAATTTGAGATGATGATTCAGCTAATGAATTAATGGTACTGTTTCCTAATTTAAAGAAACTACAATCCAAATTTGACAATGTGATACCGTAATCACTTTCACTAAGATTAGCAAAATGATTAAAAGTTTGCCAATCATAACGAGCGATACTATTGGCATAATGCCCACCATTTTTTTCTAACTTATCCGTAAGTATGGCGCCTAGTTCCTCGTGTCGGGTTGTGGGATTATTTAGGTCGAAAGAAAAAGCCCAAGTTTTTACATCACCAAAATTTTCCTGAATGGTATTCTCAATATCAATTCGTGGAGCATCGGCATATAAAGTAATTCGGGTGGTGTGTAAAGCGGGGTTGGTCGAAACCGCTTTTAGCGTCACTGAGACTGGACCAGCATTTTCAACAATAATTTTCTCTCCGTCATTTACATCAGTGGTACCTAAATCATTGGCATACTTCCCATCAGTAGGTTTTATTAATTGTCGGTTAGCAAGTTTATCTGTAAGCTCTGTAATCACGCCTGATTTGGTGAAACGTAATTTGTAAAAGTCATTGCTGACATATTCGTCTTGAATGGTTGCAGCAATTGGTTTTACTTTTGGAATACCCTTTTTTATAACAAAAACTTTGTATCCTACAGAAGGAATGTTTTGTGCAATAATTCTTAAAAATTGTTTTCCGCTTTTGGTTATCAATTGACTAGCCACTTCTTTCCCTGTGACTTTATCAATTACTTTTACTGGATAGGCTCCGTTATATTCTATATCTGCAATATCGTTTCTGTTCCAGCTCAAGGGGTTAAAGACAAAAAAACTTGGATCATTCTCCGTTTTTATATAACTACCCATTTTTTTTATGGAAAGGTTTTGCAAAGTATCCACATAATGCGTTAGATTTTCTTGTGTAGCAATTTGCCAATCTGCTCTTGCTTTTCTGGATACTGGCCCGTCTGCTGTCCAATTGTGTTCCCAATACATTCCATAAGATTCCCAAGCTTTGTCTCGGGCATTTAGGGTTTGTTGCATAAAGTTTTTGTCTTTCAGGGAGACTAGTGTTGCCAATGCTTCGGCTGAACGCATTTTCTCGGTTGAACGGCGCATTCTGGCTGTAGTTTCATTCATTGATACTGGCAATAAATCCCATTCGTTCCCAAAACTGACAGCTTGTGAGGGTACGTTTGGATACTGCTTTTCAAAATCTATGAAAAAGTCTTCTTCATTACTTACTCGTAACGATCTTTCAGTGTTGCTTCCGTTTTTTGCGGCATTGATATAGGCAGGCGCAACATAAGTTTCTAAATCATCGTGACCAAAACCAAAAGCCCCACCAATATTATAAGGATAGGTAGATTGGGTTGAAATGGTATCACAATGTTTGTCTAATGTATTGATGACTTTCTTAAAATCGTCTCCAAGATTTTTGTATTTAACATTTAATCTACATTCGGCATAGCCCCCCAATGGTGGTTCCGTTTTTTCATTGTAGTTGTACCATTTCATCAATACTCCATTTCCGTCCAAACCATTGTAACGATACATTTGATGGGGACGTTTTTCTCTAATTTCATAGCTCAGTTGACTCCCATAACCGCCAATGCCTTTCCAGCTATATTTTGCCCCTGAACCTGCCCAAAGGGAGGCCAATCCTAGTGGCAACGTATTGTTTTCCATTGCACCTGCCATTGTAAAACGCAAATCGTATTGTCGCTCCAATTGTCCAGCATAATACATTCCTCGGATAACCGCTTCTGTGGGTTGCGCTCCATAACAGTTGACCAACATATTAAGCGGACTGCTGATATGCCCTGATTTGATAGCTGTAATAAGTTTATTAAATTGTTTATCTGAACGATACTTTTTGTATTTTTTTAACCACAAGCTCCCATCACAATTAAACCTTGCTTGAAAGTTCGACGGGAAGTTTTTTGTGGAGTCAATTTGAAATAATGAATAATCCAACATCTTTACAAAAGCAGAATCGTACTTTGCTTCATTGGCTGTCCACATATAATCGGTGTGATCGTCAATAGCAATGTAGAGCCTTTTTTGCTGTGCAAATAATTCAGCGGGCAATGTTAGTAGCAAAAAAAAATATACTATTAATTTGTAGGACATAATCGATATAGTTAAATTATTATGATTTTTTGTATAAACAAATATATTAAAAATCAAACGTCAAGATATGATATATATCATCAAATTCAGCCCTTTTTTAATATTGACATAATAAATTTTATCTCTAAATTTTTAATATTAAAACCTATTAGAACTAAAAAAAGAATTCAATCAGCATGGACTTTTTAAATGAGTAAATCAGGCACAATTTATTTAAACCTCCAATTCATTTAAAAACCACTAGTTTCATTGGGCAAGTTGTTTAGTCTGAAAAAAAAGCATAAATCAAAAAACAATACCCTTGGATTTAATTGAATTAGTTAAAAACTCTTTGGATGCGACCATATAAATTCCTAGTGGTTTGATTGCAAGTACTCTTTAACAAAAATCACAAACAATTTATTAGTAAAGTATAAAAAAACTCGAACTAATTATTAATAAGAACTTTAATTGCTTTCATTGAACCATTACTATCTATTGTTCTCAATAAATACATTCCATTGGCTACTGAATCAACAGGAAATTCAATAGGGGTTTTACCTATGATACCAGTATATTTTCTTTCTTTTAGTAAGATACCTTGCAAATTATACAATCCAATAGTAACATTTTCTTTGGATTTTCCAGAAAAATAAACCTTTACTATGTCTTTTGCGGGGTTTGGGTAAGCATATACTTCCTCATTAGCAATTTCAAATTTATTTACACCTAAAGAAACCTCTTCTATTACAGAAACATTGTCCAAATAGACTGGATTGTTTAGAGACGTACTACCTCCTAAATGAAAACGTAAATCTACATAGCCTGTAAAATTACTTGTAAAAGTATAAAGTCCAAAGTTGGTCGGTGTGGTGGTTAATGGGATAGTACTTTTAATAGGGTATGTAGTATAAGGCGAGCCACTCATAATAAATACCAAATTGACATTGCGAGCCACATCGGTACTACCTCTAAAAGAAACTAAATAGTTCTTACCTTTTACAATAAAAACTCTATTATAACTAAACTGAATATTATCAATCCCCGAGCTGGTACCTATGGATGTTACAGTGACTTTGGCAACATTTGAATCATACCCTGGCAATGTAACCGTAGCTAAAGTTGTTGCTCCTCCATTTTTATTAGCAAAAGTCCAACCCGTTGTATCTGTATCGAAGGATGGGTTAGCTATCAAATTTGAACCTGCAGGCGGAAGAACAGGAGTTACAGTAAGTATTTGTGAAACATTATTTGCGGGATTGTTTGCACTGTCTCCAGCTTGCGATGCAGTGATAGTAGAAGTACCTGCGCCCGTAATGCGAATTTGACCCGCTACAATTGTTGCCACTGCACCATTTGAACTTGTGTAAGTTATTGGCAAGCCTGAAGTTGTAGTGGCTCCAGGGTCGAAATCTGGATTGCCAATTACTTTAACAGGAAGCTCATTAAAAGTAATCGTTTGCAAAGCCTTGGTACCGTCGTATCCATAGCCTGTAATAGCAAAATTATACGGGTTTTCATTGGCATCGCTATTGGCTATACTAATTGTACCTGAGTAAACCCCCACCGTTGTAGTAGTCAATTTTACCTGAAAAGTTACTGTCCCACTGGCTGAAACCGTAGCAGGTGCATCTGTTTCCAATGTAAAACCTGTCCCTGCAACCACCACTTTAGGTGTTCCAGTTAAATCCAAGGCTAAATCACCAATATTTTGAATTGTAAACGTTACAATTTGGGGAACTGTTGAAGCTACAGATCCAAAATCGAAACTTCCAGTATTGTCAAAAATAGTAGTTGTTCCTTGAGTGACATTCATTTCAGCTCTTGGAATAACGGTAGGGAATTCATAGGCACCCATATCGCTAGAAAAACCCACTGGACGCGAAATCCCTAAAATATCAGTAGTGGTGAATTGTCCGGCAACGGAACTTCCATTGTTAATGGCGGGACTGGTGTTTAGCAATTGAAAGTTGGCAGTACCATCCAAGGCTTTATTGACAAATTTTGGATCGCCTGTAATATCGTTTGGTCCATTCTTGTAGCTAGTCCCATTGAAATATACATTATAATCGTAAATCGCACCTGGATCATTTCCGTTACATCTTGTACCCGAACCTCTTCCATACATAATGTTGTTGTAGATTTTCACATCTGTAGCTTGTTGCGCATCGATTTCGGGATAACCCACTACTGTACCATTGTTGTAGGCGGTATTATTGATGATGTCGATATGGTTTGCCCTAAATGCATGTATTCCACCACCTCCATTGTTATAACTTACATTATTTTCGACCAAGGTTCTTCCTGTATATCCGTCATTCACATCTAAAATAATACCATTCCCATCACTTAAACCGTTTGTTTGCTCCCAAGGAACAGTTGTTTTATTGTTGTAAACAATATTATTTTGTATTAAAATTTTATATCCAGTAGTGGTATCATAATTTTTTGGATTAAGAAAAGAGATACCACTTGTGGCATACATGGTGTACCAAGAGTTGTTGTAAACTACATTATTTTCGACCGTTATATAATCAAGTTTTCCGCCTCCGATGCCGCCGCCAGGAAAATCATGTACTTTACAATTGCGAATAATCACGTGGTGAATCTGTATTTGTTTTCCAATCGAAATTCCATTTGTATTAAAGCCTGAAATAACAGACCAATCCTTAATGTTGTTTTCGTAGTTTTGCCAAGATTGATAGGCAGCAGAATAAGTAAGGTTTGCATTATTCCCCTCAAGTTCAAGCCCGTCAAGTATAACATAAGAACCATCTATTATTATTGCTTCCCAAGCACCACCAGACGCCTTTATTTTTGGCGAATGCCCAGCCATTGGTTTAAAAGTAATATACTGACCTGCAGCACCAGAGCGCGTCATATTCAAAACATTACCATTTACTGAAGTAACTTCATAAGTTCCGTTCAAAATATAAACCGTATCACCGGGAAGGGTTAGGTTGGCAGCCGCTTGTATGGTTTGCTTTGCCAAGATTTGAGATAACCCTGAGTTTGCATTGTTTCCACTTACAGCATCAACATAATAGTCTGTAGCAAACGCCGGCATGGCTGAAAAAACTATTAAAAGAATTGCGATAAAATTGATTTTGGATAAAAGTGTTTTCATAAGTAAAAAATTTGTTAGTTAAGAGACTAAACTTCCCTTATTTGATTAAAATTATATGATATTATTCTTTAAACCCAAGAATTATACTAGAGCTTTTATATCATTTTTGAATGCTATGTAAAAATTATGCTTGAAAATAAAGGTGTTTCTGTTATTTATATTCAATTGCTCCAAGATCTGGTTTAGAATCTCTTGTAAAATCGAAGAAATCTTTTGTGGACATTGGAGTTCCCAAAGCCTTATCAATGGCAGGAGAACCTAAACTTAAACTAAAATCTTTGGACGCAACATTCTTAAATTTTGGATCTGCAGTTATTGAATTTGTTCCCGAAACAACTGTTGCACCAAAAAGTATGTTGTTATCTAAGGTGTAAGGATAAGTTTGTCCATTATTACGCACTTGAAAAGGACAACCACTAATAATATTGTTTCTAATATTAATTCCTGTATTTGTAACATTTTTGGCTTCTATTAGAAGTCCAACGTTTTCCCAAGTTCCCGCATTAAATCCACAGTTTACAAGAGTGTTTTGATAGATATCAACATTTCTAAGAGGCCCGTCTTGAAGGTATCCAGCTAACCGAATTCCACATCTATTAATATCATAAATTAAATTGTCGTGTATTTTGACTCCATCCACCACTCCTCCTTCTTCGCTAGCTACTGAAATCCCACTAATGACATTATAGATTTTATTGTTGTATACTTCAATATTAGACAAATTACCTAAATAAGCATCTACATATATTCCAACCCGAACTAAATTTGTAATTGTGTTATGGTGTATAATTCCTTTGATGCAAGCATTTTTAGCATCGATGCCCTCGCCTCCATTTGATGTATCTGTCAATCGATCTGAAACCGTATTATAGGCTACTTCAAATGTATTTACAGATGCCATAGTAATACATTCATTTGTATTTTGGCGACTTACCGTTTCAGGGTATATACAAGCTTGTTGCACTTTGTTATATAACACTTTTATGTTTGAGGAGTTGGCAGCGATAATTCCTGAAGCTCCCGTATTGTTTGTACTGCAATTTTTTACAATAATATTATCAGTATATCTTGAATAGATTCCAGCCCAAGTTGAATTGATCACTCTTAAACCATCAATCACAATCCAACTTTTATAAGTTGTTGTTGTACCTTGAATGGTAAAAAGACCTTGTCTATCTCCTGCAGTCGGCGTTGATGAAACACTGCCGTCAATAATAGCTCCGTCTTTTACTTCGGACATAAAAGTGATAGGATTAGTAGCCGTTCCTGAGTTGCCAACAACTATAGCAGACGTTGGTTTATAAGTTCCTGACTTAATAATGACAACATCTCCTGCAATGGCTACCTGAGCCGCTTTGTTAATGGTTAAAAAAGGAGTATTTATTGATCCATCATTGGCATCATTACCTGTAGTAGCTACATAAAGTGTTCGAAGACCTGTTGGAGGAGCAGCACTAGTTACCACTAAATTAGCTGTAACTTCTCCAGAAGTATAATTCCCATTGGCTGCTTGTGTCGCTTTAATAACGGTTGTTCCTGCGCCAACGATTGTAACCATATTCCCAACAATAGTTGCCACTGCTGTATTGCTAGTGGTATAAGTAAACGCTCCAGCACTGTTACTTGTAGGTGCGGTTAAAGCAAAAGGTATATCTCCAACTACTTTAGCAGGAACTGAAAATCCAGTAATCGTAAGAGCCGTTGGTGCAGGTTTAGTGGATTCGCTATCGCCACTACAGCTAATTGCAAAAACTGAAAAAACAGCAACCATAATTAAAATTAAAATTTTCATTTTCATTTTTTTATAAATTAATTAATTATTGATAGGACGGGAACTAATACAACGACAATTTGTGTGCCCGTGCACAATATTATGAAATAAATTATACAATCACAAATATATATTTACTTAATTAAAATCTACTGCAAAATCACTTCTAATGTTTTAGAATTTTTTGCAACATTAAACTTAATTGTTTTAATCAAATTTCCTTTTGTGATGGTCATTTCGTAGCTGCCTAAATGTCCTGTGGATTTCACTTGTCCTTCTTTATTTGATACTCCTGTAAAATTAGTTTTCCATTGTTTGGTCACCAAATCTCTCCATATTCCTGCATTGGGTTTTTCAGACCAATCGGTTCTGAACATTGCTGCATCTTTTTTCCAATGTTTTGACTCCCAAAATCCCCACATTGTAAATCCAGTGACTACTGGAGAACTGTAACAAGCGATTAGAAAATCCCTTGTATAGTCGGCCTGTAATTCTTCATCTTTCATATTGATGTCAAATTCAGTTATTTGAACCGGAAGACCAACAGATTTAAACATTTCAAGGTCTGAAATTACTTGTGCTGGATCTCTTGGTTGGCGTCCAACGTGTCCTTGAATTCCAATACCCTCAATAGGAGCTCCTTTGGATCTTAAGTCTGAAATGGTTTGAATGTATTCCTTTATGTTTTTTGGACTTGAAATGCTATTCAACATTCCGTATTCATTGATAAACATTTGGGCATTGGGATCAACCTCTTTGGCAATTTGAAACCATTTTACTTCTATATCTTTTGGCAAATAAGCAAAAAAGTCTTTTTCGTGCATCATTTCATTGATTACATCCCATGCAATGACTCTGTCTTTTAAAAATAATGCCTTTTCTTTAATATGATCTTCTATAAACTTTTCAAACGCAATTGGGTCTTTAAGAGCTAACTCTTTGGTGGATTTAGGGTTAAATTTCCAGGCTGGCCATACTAAATTATGACCACGCTGACGAAAACCATTTTGTTCCCCCCATTCAAATGCTTTTATAGTTTCCTGTTGAAGTTTAGGGTTTTGGTTCCAAGCACCTCCTTTAAATCCATTTTCTATTACAATGGTGTTATAAAATTCTTGAAGCACTTTTTTATATTTTGACGAATTGGGCAACTCATTAGCTAATAGAGCTTCATTGACTGCTGTTCCCCAAATAAAATCGGATTGCACCATTTTGACTTCAACTTTGGCTCCAGAAATTGGCTTATTATTAGTATCCACAATTTTAATGTCAATAGGTGCTGTTCGAATTTCTTCTATTCGTTTGAGAGCTTGTTCTCGCCAAGCGGCATTTTTTTCTCTTCCATTATAAGTAAAACGAGTTGTAGGCAACTTATTCAAACTTATTTTATTTTCGAAATTGTATAACTCAATATTTGAAACTTCCACTTTTTGTTGTAGTGCGCCGAAGGAAATTGCAATTTGCCCCTCGCCTGCTGGCAAATCTTCTAATGCAATGAATGGCAAATCATAGGTTTTCCCTTCAGGACCAGCTCCAAGTTGAATGATAATACTTTTATCGGCACTCGAATTTTGTTTTTGAACATAAAAGTAAACTATGGCTTCGCCTGACTCTTGTTTTGCATATAGCACACGAAAAGAAACTCTGGCCAAAACTACATCCCCTTTTTTAATGTCTTTTGAGGTTTTCCAAGTTGTAGCTACATCATAGTGAGATTTTGCTACCGAAAAAACCTCTGCATTTACAATTGACATTTGCTTTTTATCCGTTTTAGTTTCAAATACTGCGGGTTTTATTCCATTTGAAATGTCTTTTGAAACGAATTGTTTGATAGAATTGTTTGGAAAACAATTTACTGGATTTAGAGCTAATAAATCAGCAGATAAATTATTGGGGTTTTGAGCAAAAACATTTACACAAAAAAGGATTAAGATTGTGCAAATTAGATTTATTGATTTCATCGGTATTTATTAATTATTTTGATCTAAAAGGTTATAAATTAGTGCTGTTTATCAAACTTTTATCTGCTATAAGAATAGGAGAATCATAAATTGGTATGTTTTTAAAAGTATATATAGTTCCTTTTTTACTCCATTGTTTTGAAGGAATATCATACACTTTACCCGTCAATAAATCTACATATACAGGGTTTTCTATAGTACAATTTGCAAAGGAGAAAGTAACTTCACTTAATTCATTGGTATTTAATGGAATATATTCATTTTTCCAAATGGCATACAATTGTTTTTTTGAAACTTTATTTTCATATCCACCTACTGTAATCCCCCTATCATTACTCATTGAGTACCGAAAGTCACTATTATTTACTCCTGAAATATTAAAAGTATGTGAAAAACCAGGTAATTTTTGCAAAGAATTATCAAAAATAGCCGTTAGGTTTTGCATTGCATAATACGCCATTTTAGGACCTAAAGCTTTTTTAGTTTCATCTGCTTTAATTATGCCTTTATGATTCAATTTATTAATGGGTCCAGTAGTGTAAGCTAAATCAATAATACTAAAAATGGAACATTCTACATCATTACCTAAATTGCCCAACATGCGACGTAAATTCCATTTTGCCTGAGACAATTCAGTCCAATCATAATCCCATAACGCACCTCTTCCAGCTCCAAATGCTGAAGGTGCTCCATTTTCACCCTGTCTCAATTTTACATTTGGACCATATTTTTGCAGTAATGCCTTTAATTCAAATACTGTTAGATTATTCGAATCGGGATTATAGACATAATCATGATATGCCATATAATCAAATAATTTCATTTTCCTTTTTTTGGAAATATATTTAAAGAAATCATTGGCATACTTGTAATTAAAATGGCCTATAGACAAGCCTGTAATTTTGGCATTGGGTTGAATCTTTTTAATAATTTTGGCATTATTAATATTAAATTCAGCCATTAACTCCGGAGTATTTTCAGAATTATCACCAAAATTGGGTTCATTCCAAACCTCCCAATCCCTAACTTTATTTTTATAACGACTAACTAATGCTTCAACCCATTTATGATAGGCGAGTAAAGCTTCTTTTGATTTCGGAATTCCCCCACCTAAAGTCATACCTCCACCTTCAGGATAAAGGGTGTTTCCATACGAAGTTTGCAACCAAATGGTAAATCCTTTGCTAGTTGCATCATTGATGATGTGATCTAACCAAGACCAATCGTAAACACCTCTTATTTTTTCCGTTTTTGCCCAACCAGCTTGCATTCGCAAAACTTTTATTCCTAATGGGTTAAGATACTCTTTGTATTGATCATAATCCGTAAGATCACGATCCAATCCTTCGCAACCAATAATCCAATTCGATGACTCAATCTCGTTGGCATTTCTATATTTTACCGAACCAAGTAAGGGCAATTTTATTTTCAAATCCGTTTTTACACGATCTATTGTAGTGTCTATTTGCTGAGCAATAGAATATGGGCTACTCAAAAAACAACTGAACCAAATGAATAAACAAAAAGTAGTACCGTTTTGTATTCTTGCTTGAGAAAATAGACTTTTAATATTTTGTATCATAAAGGGTATTAATTAAAACAAACGGTAAATAAAATTATTTTTTGCTCGTAATTAGTTTCCGAATTAAGGGTATCTTTAAAATTCTTTTAATTTTCAATGCTTTCAATTAAAACGTGCTCGAACACATATTTTTAAGTGCTATAAAACAAGTTACAAAATCCAATTACTTGAATGAACTTTCGCTTACAATAATTTCTTCATTGATCTGAACAATATCCATCGGTTGTTGATTTGTTCCTAAAAAACGATACAAAATTTCTAACCCTTGGTAAGCTTGATCGTATGGCTTTTGATTAATTAGAAAATCAATTTTTCCGCTTTTCAATGCATCTACGTTATCTTTGATTAAATCAAACCCGATAAACCTTTTTAATTTTTCCTTATTAACAAACTGAGCTATAAAATGGGCTTTAGAGTTAGGAATAAAAATACCATCATTTTCACCCAAAGGATTAATTCTCTCTTTTATTTTGTTGATTAGCGCTGGGTCGTCAACACTAATATCAACAACATCAACTTTGATTTTAGGCGTATTATTTTCTGCAAAAAAAGCTTTAAAACCCTTGATTCGATTCACAACATTGGTATTAATATTATTTTCATTGAATAAATTAAATATAACATAGGTTGCATTTTCCTTTTGAGTATAATTGATTAATTTTCCCGCTAATCTTCCGCTATGCAATGCATCTTGGCCTAAATTACATAAGGCTTTAAAGCTTGTATCACTAGATCCCACCAAAACATAAGGAAGTTCTTTTTGTAAACATTTTTTCAAAAAAGCTTTTAGCGTAGGGTTTTGAGGCTTTGTAGTTATTACAGCATCGTTTTGGTCTGAAAAAATTTTTTCTTCAATATCTGTGAAAGCCGAAAGGTTTTTATAATCAAAAAAGTAATAATTAATTCTAACGCCCAAATGCATATAGTTGACATAAAATTCTTTACCCGCATTTATAAGAGGTTCCCAATAATCTCCTTCTGAGTGTTCTTGAAAAACCATTGCAATGGTAAAACTTTTATTTAGTGCCAAATTCCTTCCGTGCGTATTGGGTACAAAGTTTAAATCTTTAATGATTTTCTGTATTATTTTTAGCTTATCCTCAGCTACATATCCTCGATTATTTACTACTCTATCAACTGTTCCTCTTGAAACATTGGCAAGTTTGGCAATTTCATTAATGGTGGTTACTTTTTTCATTCTGTTTACTAATTGAAAAGATAAAAATATGATTCTGATTTAAATGAATTTAAAACTAAAGTGTCAATTCATATAGTGGAACTTCCCGCTTTTTGACATTCCTGTTGAAAAAAATTAGATATTGTATTTCTAATAGAATGTAAATGTATCATTTTTTCAATACTATTCAAATGCTGAAAAAAGTAATATTTTTATCCGTTCTTTTCTCTCTTAGAATAAAAAACTAAAGCGCCAATCAAACATATAATTCCAGAGGTAATGGCTAATTTACCGCTCAAATTATCAACCGATGGAATCCCCATGGCAATGAACATCGAACCTGTAACTATAAAGGCAACTGCATATAATTTCATTATGCCGCCTATTACCGAGTCATCTTTAAATTCCACTTTCGCTGGAGTAGCCAGTTTCTTGAAAAAAGTCTTTACTTTATCATTGTAAATAGTATTATCGGACAAAAAGAAACCAGAGCCTAAAAACACAGTCAAACAAACAATAACTTCAATAATTGTAGTCAATTCCCAACTAAAATAATTTCCTGCATTTAATATAACCCCCAAAATTATTCCAATTATCATTGAAGCCAAGGCTCCCCACGGTTGTGGTCTCCAAAAAACAACTCCCATTATTACGGGAATAATCATGGGAATTGAAAAAATTCCGGATAAATATTGGTTCACTTGAAAGGCTCCACCCAATTTCTCCACAAATAAAGCCCCAACTGTGACTATTGCACCCACCATCAAAGTCATTATTCTGGCAACCCATAATGTCTCTTGAGGTGAAGCATTTTTACGAAACATCCGTTGGTAAATGTCACGCGTTAAAACGCTAGCGGTAACATTAAATTCTGCACTTAAAACCGACATTGTTGCCGCAAACATAGCCGCAATCATTAAACCCATAATTCCAGGTGGTAAAAGTTTTAAACATACTGCTACATAAGCCATTTCAGGGTTTTCTAGATTGGGTAAAATTACTCGAGCTGCAACGGCAGGAAACAAAAAAACTATTGGGAAAATTAAAAAAAGAACCGCAGATAATATTCCTATTTTTTTACCATCCGATTCAGATCTAGCACTATAAAAACGTTGAATAAAAGTCCAGTTTCCCAAATATTTTATCAAAATAGTGATATAATAAACGAAAAGAAAAAAAGGCATTCCTTTATCTCCATTAAACCAATCCATATGGTCTGGAATTACAACTTGCATATTGGAAAAACCACCAGCAGCATTATAGGCCAAAGGCACCAAAATGGCTGTTGAAAACAATAATATTACAAATTGAACTACATCGGTTACAACTACGGCCAAGAAACCACCAACAACAGTATATATTGATACAACTATGCCACAATAAATTACTGCGGTACTAAAAGGAATCCCAGAGGCAGCCATCACAAAAATACCTATGGAATACAATTTGATCATGTCATCTAAAAGCTTAAGAAAAACACCCGACCAAGAAAATATTTGACGAATAGAAGAATTGAATCTTGTTTCTAAAAATTCAACAGGACTTATAATACCCGCTCTTTTCCATAATTTTGCATATATAAAAACCGCAAATAAAGAAGGTAAAACCGTGGACCACATAACGGTTATGGCAACCAGTCCGTCCGAATAAGCAACACCAGCATAAGCAACGAAAACAAAAGTACTGAACTTAGTCATAAAATTACTAATTCCGCCAGCAACCCACGACACAGCGGTTCCTCCTTTGAAATAATCACCTATATTTCTTATATATTTTCCTAAAAAAATACCAATACCAGCCATTAGCACCATATATATGATGATAGTAATGTAATCTAATAGCTGTAATTTATTCATTTTAAAATCTTAAATTAATAATATTCACAAGCATCAATCAATCCTTTTATGTAACCAATTCCAAAGAGATTTCCTTTCATTTCATACCCAACATTTTCATTTTTTTCTCCCGCCATTGCAGGAACATGGTCGGAACGCAAAGGTCCATCAAAACCAACTTCTTTATACCCTTTCATCATTTGGAACATATTAGTAGGCCCATTATCGTGAAAAGTTTCACTGAAATTTTCTGGAGTTCCAATAACGTCTCTTATATGTACAAAAAATATTTTTTTGTTTTTGCCATGTTTTTGAATCATTTGCAGAACATCTTCATTCATAGTAGTGAATGTTCCTTGACAAAATGTAAGTCCGTGTGAAGGACTAGTTGATAATGATAGTGCTTTATCAATTGCTTTGGCCGAGGTTAAAATCCGACTAATTCCGTGCAAAGGTGAAATGGGTGGATCATCAGGATGAAGTGCCATTTTTATGCCATTTGACTCCGCTACTGGCATAATTTGTTCAATAAACCATTTGTAATTATCCCAAATTTGATTTTCGCTAAATGTTCCATATTTTGAAATAGGTTCTTTTTTTGCTGTTTCATAACAAAAACCGCTAACAATAGCTCCTCCTCTTTCTGGCAAATTTTTGTGTGTTCGATACCAACCAGTAGCCATAAAATTGTAACAAAGCAATCTTACATCGAGTTTGTTCATATTCTCAAGCATCTTGCAATACTTTTCAATATCTCTTTCTCTTCCTTCCAAACCCAATTTTATTCGGTTCATATCAAATTGATCGCCTTCTAAACCGTATAAATTGAATCCTTCTTTTTCAAATATGTTTTTTGAATGTTCAAAGGAATCATAATCATCGATAGAAGGCATTTGCGTAAGTTCAGGAGCTAATTTTGCTATGGCATAATCTATCCCCATTTGCCTACATAACTGCCATTTTTCATCGGGAGTATTTCCAAAAAATAAAAAAGTTAATTTCATTATTTTCTTTGTGAATTAAAAATAGCCACCCTTATCTGTAATATCTCTTACACTTTGCCCTTCGGCAACCCATCCAAAAATTTTCTTTTCGTTTTCCTTAATTTCTTCTGCTCGAACCAAAACATCAAAAGCAATATCTCTTGGTACCACTAAAACTCCATCAACGTCTCCAAGCACAACATCACCGGGTTTTACGATAACACTTCCTATTTGTAATGGCACTTGATAATCCGTAATTAAACATCTTCCCAAACTTCCGTTTGAGGAACGATACCTATAAAAAACAGGAAAATCGGCTTCTAAAATTTGATGAGTATCCCGAATTCCACCCTCTAAACAGGCCGCTTTTATTCCTTTTCTTTTTGCAGTAGCGGTCATTACACCTCCCCAAGAAGTAGATTCTTCATCCTTACTACTATCCCAAACCACAAAAGCATTCTCTTTCATTTCATCTAGCATTTGGGTTCTAAATTCCATTTCACCAGAAACTTTAGTACTGGGCGAGCTTTTAACTGTAAAAGCAAATCCAGCAACAGTTTGATATTCACGCAGTGGAATAATATAATTCGGCAATGCTTGATTCATCAAACAAAACTCGCGTAACACATCATTTATGGCTCCTGTATAAAGTTGTTCAAAACGACTTAATAATTCGTTGTCATTTATTGGAAAAACAGCTTTAGAAATACTTTCACGCATTGCTATGAGTTTATCCAATTTCATCATACTAACTTCTTTTTTATACTGATCTACACTCATATTTGTTATTTTCTGTCTTACTTACAATCATTAATTTTATACTCCAGAAGAAGCCAAAAATCCACCATCAACTGGGACAACAATTCCAGTTACAAATGCAGCGGCTTTATCATCTATTAACCAATTCATACAACCAATTAATTCCGATGCTTCCCCAAACCTTTTCATTGGCGTATGCCCTAAAACATTATGTGCTCTTTGAGTTTGTGTACCATCTTCATTGAACATAATTTTTCGGCTTCGGTCATTCAAGAAAAATCCTGGGGCAATTGCATTGACTCTTACATTGGCTGGAGCCAAATAAGTGGCTAACCATTGGGTAAAATTGACCACACTGGCTTTTGCCATTCCATAAGCGCCAACTTTGGTCAGTGGACGAAAACTATTCATAGAGGCGATGTTGATAATCACTCCATTCTTCTGTTTCGCCATAACTTTTCCGAAAACAAAGGAAGGAATAACCGTTCCCATCGTGTTGATATTAATCACATCTTGAAAAACTGTCATACTCAAATTAAAAAACCCTTTAACTTCTGGTTCATCATTTAATTCTCTTTCGTCGAATTCGTTGACATTTGTAAAAGCCTCCAATTGATTTCCTCCTGCTCCATTAATTAAAACAGAACAAAAACCCAATTCTTTAATAATTATCTTATTGGCTTCAATAATTGAATTTTCATTTGCAACATCGGCTACGATAGAAATAGCAATACCACCTTGCGATTGAATTTCAGCTTCAACTATTTTTAACTTTTCTAAAGTTCGTCCCAAAAGGGCCACTTTATATCCTTGTTTCGCTAAATCTTTGGCCATTGCAGAACATAATGTTCCGCCAGCTCCAGTGACAATAGCTACTTTAGTACTCTTTTCCATTGGATATCATTTGCTTGCTATTGGTATAGCATATTCCTGTTATTAATTCCTTTAATAAATCCATATCATTGGGCAACAACCCTTTATTTACCCATTTCCCTATGATACTACATAAAATTCGCCTAAAATAATCATGTCTAGAAAACGACAAAATACTTCTGGAATCGGTAGTCATACCTACAAATTTGCTTAATAAAGAATAATTGGCGATAGAAAGCAAATTATCTTTTATTCCGTCAAAATGATCGTTGTACCACCAAGCGGGACCAAACTTGATTTTGCCAGGTTTTCCATCTTGAGAAAATGACCCAGTTAAAGTAGCAAAACTTTGATTATCAGTAGGGTTTAATGTATATAAAATTACATTTGGCAAACCATCTTCAGAATCCAAAATATCAAAAAACGAACAAATACTTGCAATATCAGTGGCATTACCAATTCCTGCAAACCCTCCAGATGATCCAGCTACTTTTCGCAGCTTGGAACTCGTATGTCGTTGTGCCCCAATATGCAACTGCATAGTCCAACCTAATTTTGCATATTCTTTTCCGAGAAAGGTCAATATATAGGATTGTAATTGAATAATTTCTGAATTTGTCAATGATTGATTGTCCATCCAAGTTTTAAAAAGTGGAGCGGCTACAGATTCAGAAGTAGGAACAAATACAAAACCTGCATCAAGAGCATGATCAGACAATTTACAACCATTTTCATTAAAATGATGTAATTGTTTATGAAGTGCTAATTGAAAATCAGTAAGTGTATTTATTTCCTTCTGATAAATTATTGATAAATTTTCAATGAAATTAAATTTTCCCCACAAAGTGATATTGTTGGCAATATCGGACCGTAAAGAAGGAAAAACATTAAATTTTGCTTGTTTAGAAGCTTTTTTATGTAACGACAAATCATCAAACCAATAATCAGAAGTACATAAAGTATCTATATTCCAGTTTTCTAATAGTGGAATTGCGGCAAATTTACTATCTTGTAACTGTTCATTACAACTGTTCCAAATGAATTCGGCACTTGATTCAGTTAAAATAGTTTTTATCCCAAATACTTTTTCTAATTCTATATAAGACCAGTGAAACAAAGGATTCCCTATTGTTTTTGGTGCTGTTTTTGCCCATTGAAAAAACTTTTCCTTATCAGTTGCATTACCCGATATATATTTTTCTGGAATACCATTGATACGCATGGCCCGATGTTTATAAGGATCGTTTGATACCCATAATTCGCCTATAGTAACAAAGGTATTGTTTGTAGCCAAATGGGATACATTCAGATGATTATGGTAATCAACTATTGGTGATCGTTGCGCGATATCATAATATAAAACTTCCGAAATTTTATTTGATAGAAAATAATTTGGACCAAGAAACTCAGGATTTTGCATAAAGAAAATGAATTAATAAAACTTAGATTGTTTGATTATTCTTTAAAATCAAATATAATAATAAAGCCCTGAATAATCAGGGCTTTTTTACTAAATTCTAAAATATTAATAACCTGGATTTTGTTTCATAACAGCTCCTAAATTGGCCTCAATTGTATTTTGAGGTATAGGCATTAATTCATGAAAAGGTAAAACAAAAGGCTTAGAGTAAGGGTTATACAATATAACTCGACTTGTAAATTTACCCAAACGACGAAGTGTAATTGAACGTTGCTCTTCTAAGCAAAGTTCTCTAGCACGTTCATCTAGAATATAATCGATGGTTACTTCACCAGGAGTTACTGGTGTGGCTAAAGCTCTATTACGAACCACATTAATATCATCAGCCGCTTTCTGAGGTTGACTCAAATTCAAATAGGCTTCTGCTCTTAACAATAAAGATTCTGATAAACGTAGATAATACATATCGTGATAAGTACCTCCGCTGCCACCTTGATTGAAACCATTTATTTGTGCTGGATCCATCATAAGTGTAGGATGATCTCCTGGCGTAGTGGCTTTTATAAACCATTTGTAAAAACGCCATGAACCAGCAGCTGGAGTAGTTCCACGATTGGTAGAACGGTAAAGCGGATCGTTGATGCTTTTTCCAAAAGCCAGAGATGCAGGATTGTCATAAATGGCATCTTTAATAAAATTGGCATTATTACATCTCATATCTCCTACATAACCTGCAGGCCAAATTGTGGCATCCAAATAAGGTGTTGGTTGCAAAAAAGAAACTCCAAATCCACCGACATTATCATTGGAAGCTCTACCTAGAAAACCAGCTTTTCCTTTATGATCCGTAAGTGACCAAACCGCGGGAACGTGCATACGCTCTAAAACATTATTATTCCTTTGAGTAGTAACTACAAGTCCACCTGGTACGTCTTCTTGAATTTGAGCAACCCACAGGGCTTCTTTATTTCCACTGGCACGATTTTGATTGCCTCTTTGAAATAAGTCCCAATACACATCTTTTCCAAATACTGAAATACGTCTTCCGAAACGAGCTGTCATTAATTTCACATTTGGATCTCCAATAACTTTATTTAAAGCAACTACTGCCTCTGCATTTCTACCTAATGAAATTAAGGTTTCTGCTAAATAATGGTACGCAACAATATTAGAAATCTTACCATCTTTAACTGCTGAAATAGACGGCAATTTATCAGCTGCTTCCTGAAAGTCTTTCACCATTTGTTCTAACACCTCTTTTTTAGGAGCACGCACAAAGTCATCTTTTCGTGTAGTAACTGGCTCTAATAAAATAGGCACATCGCCATATAAATACACTAAATCACGATAAGCTTTAGCTCTAAAAAACTTAGCTTCCACTACAAGTGGGGCTAATTTATCTTGAGGTAAAGAGGAAACTTCTGCCCCTTTAATAATTACATTGGCGGAACTAATAACTTTATAATTTTCATCCCAAAAGTATTTCGGAACATATTTAGTTGGTGCAAATGCTTTTTGAAAATCGATAATTTTTTCATCCGTACCAAAACCAACATATCTTGCTTCTGTAAAAGTATCGGTACCAAAAAGTAACGAGAAATTGACATCTCCTCCGTTATAATACACCCCACGTTCTCTTGCATAAAGTCCTGTTAAAGCAGCTTCAAAACCAGACACATCCGAAAAGGCACTTTCAGGACTATAAAAATCCAAAGGCACTTCATCAAGTACTGCATCATCACAAGATGCGAACATCCCAATCAAAAGGGATAATACTAAAAATTTATTAAATATTGTTTTCATAATTATTATATTTTAAAAATTAAAATGACATATCAAGACCAAAACTTACCGATTTCATAACAGGCAAACCACTGGTGTAACCATTGGCTTGATTTGGTCCAATAGCAATAAGACCTTGTCCTGTTTCTGGATCCCAACCTTTCCAATCTGTGATAGTGTATAAATTCTTGCCACTTACAAAGAACTTAATGCTCGCAAAAGGAGTTTTACTAATTAAATCATTCCCTATTTCATAAGTAAACGAAATATCATTCAAACGAATAAAACTTCTGTCTCTGTAAGGAGTGAAATTTACACCACCCGTTGTAGAACCAGCCATAGCAAATTCGGCTCCAGGATTGCTAGGTGTCCAAGAATCGATGTCATTGTATCTATTATTGTTAACAATGTTACTAATCGTTCCATAAGCTCCGTTCCCACCAGCAGTACCTGCCCAAGGGTTATTTTCTCCAATACCACCTTGAACACTATTGATAAAGAACTTCATCGAAAAGTTTTTCCATCTCAAAGTATTTGAAAAACCTATTTGATAATCTGGTTGAGTTGAGCCAATAAAAGTTCTATCGGCGGCAGTTATTTTTCCGTCTGGGGTACCATCAGGGTTTCCGGCAATATCTTTTATTTTCCATCCACCAACATTAAATCCTGTAGGTACAACATCACCTAATTGATAGATTCCGTCTTCAACATATTGGTAAATAGTGCCTATTGGACGACCTATGAACAAACCTCCCGACCCATTATTATTTGTAGGAAACAAATCATCTTCTACCCCATTACCATCAATATCTTTTCCAAATAATGAAGTAACTTTATTTTCATTTTTACCATAGTTGATTCCGAAAGACCAATCCCAGTCTTTGGTTCTCACTGGATTAAAATTCACAGAAACTTCAATTCCTTTATTTTCGATACCACCAACATTTTGTTTAATGCTGCCAAAACCTGTAATGGCTGGTAAAGGCAAATCCCATAATAAATCTTTTGTATTGGATTGATATGCATCAACAGTACCTGTAATTCGGTTGTCAAAGAAACCAAAATCCAAACCTAAATTGTAACCCACTGTGGTTTCCCAACCTAAATCAGGATTAGCCAAAGATAATGGATTAATACCCGTTACCGTTGTACCCGCATCTCCATAAACATATTGTGAAGCTGTATCTGCAGAAAAACGTGCCAATGAGCTATATCTAGAAGTGGTATTACCATTCTCACCATAGCTAAAACGCAATTTCATCAAATCAATCTTTTTAGCATTGGCAAGAAATTTTTCTTTAGTAATGTTCCAACCTAAACCAAATGATGGAAAAGTTCCCCATTTTTTGTTTGCTGCAAAACCCGAGTAACCATCTCTACGAATACTACCATTTACAAAATATTTTCCATCAAAATCATAAACAACTCTAGCGGTTTGTGATAAAAAATCTTCTGCCCAAGCATCGGATGAAACTTTAGGAAGCAATCCTTGTTCTAAACTATTGTAAGACAAAGCCAAATTACTAAATTGAGTTGCACTGGCAGTTGTTCCCTCATAATCCACTTTGTTACTTCCTAGAACCGTTGTGATATTTACACCGTGTTTCTCATCAGCACCAAAACGACGATTATAGCTAAGAATATTATCAAGCGAAGTATCTAGGGTAGCTTGGTTCTGTTTTGAAGCAGATCCAGTATTATAAACACTAGATCTATAATATTGATTCCAACGGTAATTATTACTGTAATTAATACGGTAGTTCAATCCTTTCACACCTGGTATGTCAGCTGCTATATAAAGCAACAAAGAAACATTGTTTTGTTTGTCCAGATCGTCTTGAGTTACTTGCAAAAATGGATTTGTTGTAGACCCTCCTGTAGGGTTTAATAAATAATTCCCATTTGCATCAAATGGAGATGACCCAGGATGCATTACAGACAATGAAACCAAATCAGGAGAAACTCCTGAACGATCAGAAAAAGCACCAAATGCATTAGCACCAATGGTTAACCATTCTTTAGGTTTATTTTCTACATTAATTCTGACACTTTTACGTTGATAATTGTCATTAATTACCCAACCCAATTGTTCGGTAAATCCACCTGAAAGAAAAAAGGTGGTCGATTCAGTACTTCCTCTCAAACTTAAGTTATGATCTAAAGTGTACATTGAATTATTAGTTGCATCCCCATACCAATCATAATCCGTTCCTTTATTCCAAGAATCTATAAAAGCTGTAGTAAATGCTCCACCACTATTACTTATGTAATTCCATTTTGGATTAGGCAGCGTGTAATCAGGAGCAAGATAACCTGTCACTGTCCCGACATTAAAATTTGCAGTTCGAGCCATTTCTTCAAATTGAGCTCTCTTCAAAACTCTTCTGTTTTTAATAGGATTCTGAATAGCATAAAAAGTAGAATAATCAATGACTGTTTTAGAACCTTTTTTACCTTTTTTGGTTGTAATCATCATTACACCATTGGCAGCTTGAGCACCATAAATAGCCTTGCTACTTGGATCTTTCAAAATATCTACAGATTGAACATCTTTAGGGTTGATATCTGTGAATTTACCACGATATACAGCACCATCCAATACTATTAAAATACCAGTGTTTCCACTTAATGTATTTTGTCCACGAATTTTTATCGTCGGGTCTGTTCCCGCTTGATTGGATTGTCCAATAACAACTCCAGGTAAAGAACCTAATGATTGCAAGATATTGGTGTTAGGAGCTTCTTGAAATTGTTTTAAATTTCCTGAAGCAATAGATCCTGTCAAATCTTTTTTCTTTGCAGTACCATATCCTACAACTACCACTTCTTTTAACGAAGTAGCTTCGTCTTGAAGGGTAACGTTAATCGATTTTTTTTCTCCAACCGTAAATTGTGCGGAACTAAAACCAATAGTTGAGAAAACCAAAACAGCTTTAGGTCCTGAAACCTTAATAACATACTTACCGTCAAAATCGGCAGCGCCACTGTTTGTAGTTCCTTTTTCGACAACATTCGCCCCTGGAATGGTTTTTCCAGATTGATCATAAATTACTCCACTTACAGTACTACTCTGTGCACTCATAATCTGAGTAAACAGCAACAATGCAAATGAAATTAAAAACGCAAATTGTTTTTTCATTTTGTTAATTTTTTTGTTATTATTTAGTTAGTTTGTTGAAACTGTAAATAAACACCTAGAAAATTTCAAGAAATTTATACTTATAAAATTCAATTAAATTTTTTGTGCTGTGCTCCTGCACAGTTTCATTTGACAAATATATGAATATATTTTTATTTTCCTAACCTTTTATAAAAATTGACATTATTTTTTGTTATTCATATAAATAGAATAAAAAAAATGACATATTAATGGTTAGCTAATGATTTAATCAAAATACTCATTAAAAAATCAGAAGGTTTATTATAAAAAGGGGTAGAGAATTCTTTAGCCTTAAAATGATATATCCGATTTTGGTGAAAAATACATTAAACCAATTTCATCCCAAAAAATTGGGACTGGTTGGAACGAGATTTTGAAAAGCAAAAAATGACCCAACAACCGAAGAAGCCAGAGCCATAAGAACTGTTATTATAAGAACTTTCCTGATATCATTGCGACTAAATGGCTCCTATTGGCAACGTGAAATAAAACGAAGAACCCACACCTTCCTCACTTTCAACCCAGATGGAGCCGCCATTTTTTTCTAAAAACCCTTTTACCAGCAACAATCCGATGCCAGCTCCTTTGCCCCCTTTTCTTTCTTTTGACAACGAGTCTATTTGAGGGGTGAAAATATTTTTCTGTATTTCTTTAGACATCCCAATTCCGGTATCTTTTATTGCAACAACAATCTCGTGGCCTTTCTCTAGTGCGGTAACTTTGATTTTTCCACCTGGGCGGGAATATTTGATCGCATTAGAAATAATATTCTGAAGAATGGAGAGTAGCATTTTTTCGTCAGCAAAAACAGTGCTATTTTCTTCTATTTCCTGATAAAGGCTAATAGTGTGCATGGTAGCGGTGTCCTTTAAGCTATCAAAAACTTTTTGTACATAATCAGACAATTTGATTTGGGTAGGAGAAAATACATCCGATGCATATTTTATCCGAGCCCACTCCACTAAGTAATCCAGCATATTCAACTCTTTTATTGATGCTTCATATATAAGTGTTAAAATCTCTTTTCTCTTCGCAGGCTTCAATTCTTCTACATGGTCTTGTAGATATTGTGCTGCTCCTATAATTCCGGCTAATGGGCTTCTTAAATCGTGCGAGAGGATGGCCAAGATACTGTCTTTGTGGGCGATCAGTTCCTTTTTCTCTTTTAGATCGGTATTTGCCGAAGTTAGTGCTGCGTCTTTCTTCTCCTTTTCGTGAATTTGAAAAATAAGTTCCTTGTTGGCAATCGTTAACTGTGTGGCTCTTTTTTCACTTTCTTCATTTTTAAAGGCTAGTTGTTGATTGAGGAATTCCAGCTCGTTTGATTTTTGCTTTACCTTATCTTCAGCAATTTTACGCTCCGTGATATCCTGATATGACGTTATCGTATAGCTTGAATTACCAATCCGGATAGCTTCATAAAAAAGAAGGGCATAAAATGTTTCCCCGTTTTTTCGGGTATAATTAATCTCCAAATCTTTCAGGGTATTTCCTTGCTTTAATTTTAGGACTAGTGCTTCAGTTTCTTCAATATTCAATGCCTGCAATTCAGCAAGAGTACGTTTTTCCTCTAGAGAATCCAAGATGATTGATACTATCCTGTTGTACTCCTCTGGCGCCAACAAGTTTAATTCCTCCGACGTCTTCCCTATAACTTCTTCCTCGGGATAACCAAAGGTGTCATAAAAAAGGGAATTGGCGAAGGCGATTTTATTGGTTTTTATCTCAGTCAAGGTCGTGGCAACCGGACTATTGGCAAATATTTTTAAAAACCGTTCTTCGCTTTCTTTTAGTTTATCTTCTGCGATTTTACGTTCCGTAATGTCTTTTAGAAAGCCTATAAAAAAATCTTTTTTCTTGAACTGAAAATTGGAGATGCTTAACTCTATTTGTATTTCGGAATTATTTTTTCGAAGAGCAGGCATCTCCACTGGCTTATTTAAAATAGAGCCTTTTCCGGTGGCTAAGAAGCGCTTCATTCCATTGAAATGTGCTTCACGAAATCGTTCGGGAACAATTATTTCGTGAAGAGGTTGGCCGATTACTTCCTCGGCGCTCCAGCCAAAAATCGTTTCTGCTCGGGGATTCCATTTGGTAATATTTCCGGCATCATCAATAACAGTAACGGCATCGGGTGCGCATTTGAAAATGGTTCGGATTTGCGTTTCGCTGTCTTTGAGTTTTTCATCTGCTTCTTTTCTTTCCGTAATATCTCGGGTAATTTTTGCATATCCACGAAAATTATTGTTGGCATCATATAAAGACGTTATAATAACATCCGCGAAAAAAGTGGAACCATCTTTACGCAAACGCCATGCCTCACTTTCATACCGACCAAGTTTTTTGGCCATTTTCAGATTCGTTTCGGGCTCTTTTGTTTCGAGTTCTTCTTGGGTATAAACGATGGAAATATGCTTTCCTACTATTTCATTGGAGGTATATCCTTTAATCCGCTCTGCTCCTTTATTCCATGTTTTAATATTTCCATCGGGATCGAGCATAATAATGGAGTAATCTTTCACATTTTCTACAATCAGCCGGAATTGTTCCTCACTTTCTTGTAATTGAAGTAGTTTTTTTTCAAGTTCTTCGGACTTGATTTTCAATTCATTTTGAATCTTATTACGGGCGGAAACATCGGTGAGAATAATACTTAGTAAAAGTTCATTCCCCAGCTCAAAAGTATTCGCAGAAAGGATTACGGGCATTACTATATCCGCATTATCTTGTAGATGGATTTCATCCTTTATGGGACCGCTAAAACATTTCTTATACAAATCCTCAAATTCAGCTTTTGAAATATCCGCAACATATTGGAGAAATTTTGTTCCCACCACCTGCTCCGCTGAAAGACTTACCATATCTGCAAAACTTGGATTACAAAATAGGATAACGCCCTCTTTATTCAAGGTAGCAACGGCTTGCGGTATCCTATCAAGTAGGATGGGATACATTTCTAATTGGTTTTTTATATTTTCGGAAGGATTATTCCCCATATTCATTGTATTTGTTTAAATTATATAAACGGCTGAAAATATGTAATTTAGTTAATTTTATTTTAGTCAAAAGTACGGGCATCCAGTAAAAAGCAGAATTTATTAACAAAATATCAATAGCGTCCTAAACGTTTAAAAAATAAATACAAAAAAGAGGGTTGAATTTTGTATCTCAAATTATCTTTGAGTTGCACAACAAAAACCCG
>JAAFGY010000226.1 GCA_010365135.1 Flavobacterium sp. | reverse complement strand
CGCATAGAGTTTACTTAAACGATATTTTCCTTGTGTTAAAATATATTTTTAGAATAGAATTTAATTGAAATCTAAGTTCAAGTAATAAGTGCAACACACTTATGGGTTGAACTCAGCGTTGTTAAAGCCTTATTATCAAAGATTTAACCAATAGGTTAATTTCAAATTGATAGATCGGGTTTTAGGCTGAAAACTATTCACGAAGTAATTATCATTATAGACAATGTACAAATCTGAGAGCGGAGCAAAACGCCATTGTAATCTTGAATTGAACCCTAAGTTGTCTTTTTGATTACTATACTGAATTAATGTGGACCAAAAAATAGACTTACTAAAAGTGACATCAATTTTTGGACTTATCAACCAAATGTCAGCACTTGCGTACGGGTCTGGTAATGTAATTTGATCATAATTTAAAACTAGTGAAAGAAAGACTTTTGGCTGAAAGCGCAAGGTCATCATACTATTTACAGAAAAACGTTTTCCGTTGTAAAACTGACCAACCTCAGAGCCCGCTTCAAAAGCAAAACGTTTTCGCATATCTGATTGATAGCCAAATTTTACACTATTATAATAATAGCCTTGATCGCCAGGTAGTTCTAATGCACCATCCGTGTTGGTTGGGTCAAAGCTGTCAAATAGAAAGGTAAAACTATTCGTTAGTTCTATCTCGAATTTTGATTGATCTTTAAAAGTTGCTTTCCAAGAACTCATAAGGTCATAATCGGTATTTTTAAAATCCAGGCTAGGATCCCATAAAAGAATAGGGAAAAATCGAAATCCGTGATTTTGAATGATACCTTTTTTTGGCCAAAAAACACGCTCAGCACCTACAATGCCTTTGAAAATTCCTGTTCTTCTGATAAAGCCCAAATCAGATGAAAAATCTTCATCTATCGAAATTCCTTTAATGTCGAAGTTATATTTTCTAGACTGATATGAAAGAATTGCTCCGGCAGACAAATTACCTACATTATCATCGGGCTGAAAAGACTTGTGGGCATACATTTTACCAGTCCACGTATTATCTTTAGATGCCAAATTATAATCAAGACCAACCACCCTATTGTAGTCATCTTCCCGATCACCAAATTCATTCTTTCCAATTGATTGCCTATTGATATAGAACACCCCAATATTTGACCTCGAAAAAACCCTTTGCTGAAGGGCTATCATGGTATTGTTGTTGGAGGGAATTTCATTTTCTTCATCTTTGGCCGTCTGAATATTCAAAACACCTACTCTCAGGTCTTTAGTCAATTTGCCACTTAAACGAACACCACCAATAATTTTATTTTCTATGGAATTACGTGCCGTATCTTTAGCTATACCGATGCGTCTAGAGAAAAACGGATTCGCATCGCGTTGATCTCCAAAACTTGCGAATAGATCGCTATTATCAATAAAAAACTGCCTTTTCTCAGGAAGTGAAACTTCGAAGCGAGTTAAATTTGTTACTTGATCGTCAACTTCTACTTGTGAAAAATCTGGATTTAATGTCAAATCTAAATTCAAACCATTGCCAATAGCAACCTTGGCATCCCCACCCACTTTTAAGTTATTGAAACCTTTATCGGTTTCAAAATATTTTTGCGATATGGCATTGATATATGGTATAATGGCCAGCGGACTTCTAGATTTACCTAGGGGTTTTTCGAAAACCATTTCACCCATAAATGCTAGATTGGAAATCGATTGATTTTGTGGAACTCTAACCCAACTGCTACGCTCATTTGATTGGGTGTCAATACGAAAGCTATTGAATCTCCATTTGGTTGCCCCTTCCTTAAATTTTAAAGAGGTTAATGGTATGATCATTTCGGTAGTAAAATAGTCATCGTAAATTTTGGAGTCTCCTTGCCATTTTACGTCCCAAGAAAGATTCAAATTGTTGATGTCAGTACCTCCGTTCGAAATGAGTCCTTCTCTAAGCACACCTTGCGGATTAATACCAAATAAAAACGCATTGGTGCCATCGTTATAGGTATCAAAAAGCAATGAAAAGCTGTCATTACCACTCCCTCTAAAATCGCGCTTTAAAGATTGTAGTGCATAGTTCTTGCCAATAGAGTAAGCTTTTATACCTATATATAGGTTTTTATCATCATACAAAATTTTAATTTCTGATTGGTTTTGTGCTTGTACGTTATCGAGCGGAAAATATTGATTAAAGGTGCTAATACTTTTGGTAGTTTCCCAAATTGGTTCGTCAAGGGCACCATCAGGTTCTATAATTGCTGTGGTATGTTTTACAACAAAACTTTTATTTTCACTTTGTCCGAAGGAAAAAAGTGAAAATAAAAGGAAAGGTAAAAGTAGAATTGTTCTTGTCATTGGTTTTAAATTAGAAAGAGGAGCAAGCTTAGGATTTTTAACCTTTTTATAGGCTCCAAATCTGTAATCGACAGCATTATCCTGGTGAACGACACTGCTCCGTTTCTTTTGAGTTATTCCGAGCGGTTATATAATCAAGCAATATGAATCACGAAGGCCAAGGCAGTTGCTCCACCATTCGCTAATAACTCAAATCCGATCCCCATAATGAGTCAGAAATCCGCCACCGTGGTCTGTGTCCTAACAAACCACTAATATTTTTACCTAAAGTGAAATGGCCTGTGAGAATACGCCACGGCGCACAGGCACAGCTATGGTTGCGATACATCTATAAAAATTACTTCAATCCTGTAAAAACATTCCTCCCATCCAAAAACCCAAATACCTTCTTATCCAAAGTCCAGATTTGCAAGTCAAATCGAATCGCTGTCGAAATAATCACTGAATCGATCCTGCTGTCCAAACACCCCACTACCTCCATCAATCACCCTATTCTACTGAGGAAAATCTCCCCTCGGTAAAACTGAGATCAAACTAGGAAGCATATTTTTCGGATCATAATCGAAAAATTTGGCCTAATTATTAGATTGTAATCGAAATATTAGGCGTATATTTTCGATTATCAGTTGATAGTAATAGATTTACAGGATCAATCCAATTGAAATGCTTACCAGAGACCTGCGAGAATCGATTTTAAATGCCTGCTTCAAAGGCAAGGTAATTCTGCTACTCGGTGCCAGGCAAGTGGGTAAGACAACCTTGCTTCGGGAAGTTCTGAAACAGCTACAGGTTTCTTACACTTGGTTCAATGCAGATGAGGCGGATGTCTTGCAAGCATTTGATTCTTCGGTCACAAGCACCCAGTTTCTACAGCTTATCGGCCCTGACAAAACTTTGGTTGTCATTGACGAAGCTCAGCAAATTCCTGATATTGGAAGGAAGCTAAAATTGATATACGATACCCGACCGGATATCCAAGTCATTGCAACAGGTTCGTCTGCCTTTGATCTTCAAAATCAAACCGCCGAACCTTTGACGGGAAGAAAAAAGACGTTCCATCTATATCCCGTGAGTTACAAAGAAACCGCCATGGCCACATCGACTATGGAAGCGAAGCGGCTTTTGGACACCAGACTGACCTATGGACTGTATCCCGAAGTGGTCAACAACCCCGGAAATGAAAAAGAAATCCTTGTGGAAATTGCCCAGAGCTACTTGTACAAAGACATCTTGCAACTTGATTATATCAGGAAGCCCAGCCATATCGAAAAGCTGTTAAAGGCACTTGCCTTCCAAGTAGGATCGGAAGTCTCTTACAACGAACTCGCCCAGACAATCGGCAATATTGATACGGCCACTGTGGAGAAATATCTTGATCTGTTGGAAAAGGCATTTGTCATATTCAAACTCCCCGCTTTCAGCCGAAACCTGAGAAATGAAATCAAAAAAGGCAAAAAGTACTACTTCTCCGACAACGGTATCCGCAATGTATTGATCAGCAATTTCAGTCTTCCAGAAATGCGCCAAGACAAAGGGGCTTTGTGGGAAAATTTCCTCATTTCCGAACGGGCAAAACACAACGCCTATCAGGGCCGATTTGTCAATCCCTACTTTTGGCGTACCCATGACCAAGCGGAAATAGATTACCTAGAAGAAACCGACGGTATCTTACAAGCTTATGAATTCAAATGGAAAGAAAAAAAGGTCAGGTTTCCGGCTTCTTTTCTTGAAGCATATCCCAACAATAATACTTCGATGATCTCCAGAGAAAACTTTGAGGATTTTGTAGGATTATAATCTTTGCTCCTCCACCGTGGTCTGAAGCCTGTTCACCGTAGGTTTGCATCCTGTCCACCGTGGTCTGTGTCATTACAGACCACTTATTTTTTAATCCTAAGTAAAATGACCCGTGGGACACAGGCCATGGTAGTTGGAAGGAAGAACTAAAGGGAATAAATATTCTTCGATTCCAAAAAACCTAAAATCTTCCTATCCAAAGTCCAGATTTGCAAGTCAAACCGAATCGCGGTCGAAATAATAACTGAATCAATCAGTCCGATTCCACGGTCAAGCAATTTATAAGATCTGGAATAATGACCCGCTTCATAAATCAATCCCGGCGCATCAAGAATCTTCATCTGCCCAAAAAATCCATCGATCATTTCAATTTCTCTTTTGCCTTTAGCACCTTGGAGAAGTTCCGCAAATATCAATTCCAATGAGAATATTTCCGCAAAATCAATCAGCTCCAAGCATGTTTCAAAATAA
>JAAFGY010000225.1 GCA_010365135.1 Flavobacterium sp. | reverse complement strand
TTAACTTTGATTCAATATATTAATAAATTTATCTTTGATAGACCAATAAATAATATCAAAAATCAAATAATTTAATTACACCCAACGGGTTAATACAATTATTTCAATAAAAAATCAAGATTTAATTTTTTTTATTGATTAAAGAAAGTATATTTGGTATTCCAAATTGGTTTTCCAGTTTGGAAAACCATAAACTAACTTATTAAATAACCGAAAAAAATAAATTATGAATTTAAAAACTAAACTTACATTAATAGTTTTTTTCCTGTTTAATGTTGTGGTATTTGCGCAAGACAACTACAAACTTACAGGTAAAGTAACAGATGCAAAGGATAATTCCCCAATACCTGGGGTAAATGTTCAAATGATTAATTCAAAAGCAGGCACTACAACTGATTTTGATGGCATATATTCTATTGTAGTTTCAAAAGGAGACAAAATACAATTTAGCTTTATCGGCTATGCTTCTAAAACAATTACTATTACAAATGAAAAAACACTAGATGTTAAATTGTCTGGTGAAGAAAGTCAGTTAGAACAAGTAGTTGTCGTAGGTTATGGAACTCAAAAGAGAAGTAATTTAACCGGTTCTATTTCAAAAGTAACAAACAAAACCTTAGATCAAATTCCAGTTTCACGTGTAGACGATGCACTATCGGGACAAATTTCAGGTATTAATATTCAACAAACAAATCCTACAGCGGGATCTGCACCTACTATAAAAGTAAGGGGGCAAGGTTCCATATCATTTAATTCTAGTCCACTTATTGTAGTGGATGGAATAGCAGTAGGAAATGACGGTGATTTTTTGGGAAGTATCGATATGAATACGGTTGATTCGGTTGAGGTTTTAAAAGATGCATCCTCATCATCCATTTATGGTTCTAGAGGAGCAAATGGAGTAATTATGATTACTACAAAAAAGGGTAAAGAAGGGATTACAAAGTTTTCATATAACACTTATACTGGATATAAATTTGTGCCGAGCACAAACATATTTCCAACTCCTGCAAAATGGTCTCAATATGTATTAGATAATAACGGGGGCGTTTTGACTGATCAAATGAAAATGATTAACCAAATGGGAACCTATACTAATTGGGAAAATGTATTGATTGACGGCGGTCTTATTACTGATCATAGTTTGTCAATAAGTGGTGGTAACGAAAATACTAAATTTAGAACTTCATTGGGTTATAATAATGATGAAGGTGTTTTACTAACAGATAATTATAAAAAATTAAACTTAAGTTTAAATTTAGACACGAAAGTAAATAAATTAGAGTATGGTATTATAATTAATCCGTCGGTTACAGAACAAAAAGCATTTCCTACTTCTTTTCAAAATGTAATTAGACAACAACCTTGGTTGCCAATTTACTTAGATGAAAACAGTATTAAATACGTAAATCCATATGTTTTATCTGGTAGATTTGCCAATGTAAAAGTTGGAGATTATGCTGAGGAACAAATGTTTCAAAATTATGATTTAATTACAGGCAAGCCAGTTGCAACTGGTGGAACATCAATAAATGCAACAGGAGACGGAAACCCATACGCTGCTGTTGTTGAACAGAAATCATTAACAAAACAGACTAAAATTTACGCTAATACGTATTTTAAAATAAATTTTTCAAATAATTTTAGTTTTAAACAAACAGTAGGTGGTGATTATCGCTCCATTGTTACTGATAATAGAACAGGTGTTAAAGCCACTAAGAATTATTCAGCAGATGCAATTTCAACTTATAATTCAACAGCTATAAACCATTTTGTTTCAGAAAGTATTTTTAATTATAATAAAGATTTTGGTAAACATTCCATTGCAGCTGTTGCAGGTTATGCTATGGAAAATTGGCATAGTCAATATGTTGGACTTACAGGCACGGGTTATACATCAGATTTAGTCGAAACTATTGCGCCTTCAAATGTTGGAGTTGGTGGTGGAAGTACTTCTGAAACAGCTGAAAAATTAGTTTCTTATATTTCTAGAGTAAATTACTCCTATGATAATAAATATCTACTAATGGTTAGTTTTAGAACTGACGGTAGTTCAAAATTTGGAACAAATAACAAATTTGGTTATTTCCCAGCATTTTCTGTGGGTTGGAAAATTTCAAACGAAAAATTCCTAGAAAACAGTAAAGTCATCAGTGACCTTAAATTAAGAGCCAGTTATGGAGAAACAGGAAGTAATTCAGGAATTGGCGAATATGCTCATCTTGGCTTGGTTTCTGCTGTAGGAACAGGTTTGACAGGTTCATCAACAGGATATAATCAAACTAACGTTGAAAACCCTATATTAGGTTGGGAAAAATTAGTGGAATTTAATCCGGGTATCGATGCAACATTATTTGGCGGAGCTTTTGGATTTTCATTTGATTATTATACCAGAACAAGTAAAGATTTATTATTAAACTTACCAATTCCATCGGTTACTGGTTTCAGCACCTCATTATTAAATAAAGGAGAAGTTAAAAATGAAGGTTTTGAGATAGAATTAAGATCAACTAATATTAGAAAAAAAGATTTTTCATGGACTTCTTCGGCGTTGTTTACAATAAACAAAAATACATTAGTAGATTTTGCAGGTTCAAATGGAGTAATAAGTGTTGTGGAACCCAAACGTGCTGCGGAGTGGATTGCGCTCGAAGGCCATCCTATTTCTTCATTTTATGGATATCAAGTGAGCCACCAAATTGAAAATCAATACATCAAGAATCCACTTTATCCTATAAATATACAATCACAAGATATTTATGTGAAAGACATTAACAACGATGGAAAAATTGATTCAAATGACAGAAGTATTTTGGGAGACCCATATCCAGATTTAGTGTGGAGTTTTACAAATAATTTGAAATATAAAAATATAGATTTTAGTTTTATGTTTCAAGGTTCACATGGTGCTAAAGTTAGAAATATAGATTCTCAATATTATAATAATGAATTTAATACTAATGCTGATTATGACCCAGCAAAATTCACTGATGGAGCATTAGTTAAAGAAAGGATTTTTACTAGTGATGACATACAAGACGCTTCCTATATTGCTTTAAGAAATCTAAATTTAGGATATACTTTTAATTCAGAAATAATTAAAAAAATGAGTTTAAGTAGGTTAAGATTGTATTTTGGAGCGCAAAATTTAATGTATTTGAAGGCTAAAAATTACACAGGGTATAATCCAGAAGGAATATTACCAGCTAGTACTTCTGTCCCAACAAGTCCATTAACTTACGGATATCAAAAAGGTGCAACTCCAATATACAAAACGATATCATTTGGTTTAAATGTTGAATTTTAAAAACTAAAAACATGAAAAAGATACTATATAAAATTTTTGGAGTAGCATTGGTAATAGTACTTATGCTCTCTTGTTCGAACAATCTTGATTTACAACCTATTTCTAGCACTTCGACTAATGATTTCTACAAATCAGATAACGATGTATTGGGAGCTGTAATTGCAATATATGATGGATTACAAAACATTCCACTGAGAGAATTTTCACTAACCGAAATGAGATCAGATAATGCCGTAACGGCATTGCACGAAGGAGAATGGAAACAGCTAGAAGCTTTTGATGTTCAAACATCCAATTCGGTTGTTGCCAATTATTGGGCAACAAATTACAATGTAATTTCTAGAGCGAATATAGTTTTACAATATGCTGATGTGGTTTCTAACGCTACTAAAAAAGCACAATATGTTGCAGAAGCAAAATTTGCTAGAGCAATGGCGCATTTTAATTTAGTTAGAGCTTTTGGTGACGTTCCAGTTATTGACAAAACAATTACTTTAACAGATACTGACTATTTCTCCAGAAAACCAATAGCAACTGCATATGCCATGATTCAGAATGATTTGATTGATGCAATTCCAGCTTTGCCTCTCAAATCAGCAATAGGCTTTGGACGCGCATCGAAACAAGCAGCTCAAGGTTTGTTGGCTAAAGTATATCTAACTCAAAAAAATTATACGGCAGCACTACCATTTTTGACCTCATTAGTTGCTGACACGCAATATTCTTTAATGGCAAATTATAAAGATGTTTTTTATACAGAAGGAAATAATGAAATTTTATTTGCAATCCCTTATATCAATGATAGTAACACAGAAAGTCAAGATTTTTCATATGAGATGACAGTTGGTGGAGCAAGCGGATTGGATTGGGTTTCACCAAATTTTACAGCCTTTATGAGTAATGCCTTAGATACTAGAAAAACGGTTAATATCAATCCATTAAAAACAACTCAAAACGGAAAATACTTAAAAAATTCAATCTCAGCACGCTTGTGTGGAAATGACTGGATTGTTTTACGTCTTTCTGACATTTATCTAATGTATGCAGAGGCTATAATGGGAACTTCAAGTTCAACTTCAGATGCTAATGCATTAAAATATTATGATAAAGTTAGAAATAGAGCATTTGTAATCCCGCTTACAAGCACTTCAATTACAAAACAAATGTTATTAGATCAAAGAAGAGCTGAGTTTGCTTTTGAAAATCAAAGACTTTATGATTTAATTCGCTTAGGAGATCCCGTAGCTGTATTAACAGCTTATTCTAGTACTTTTAGCGGTCTAAATGATTTATTATTGCCTATTCCGCAATCAGAAATAAATGTTAGTGGTGGTTTACTAACGCAAAATGTGGGCTATAATTAATAGCCCTATATTTGATCGCTAATGGGGTATTTTGCATAGTTAATGCCCTTTTAGCTTTTAATAAAATATTTTGAGGTCTGCATCTAATTACATATCATTTTTTGATGTGTAATATTATCAGCTTTGACCATTCTTTTGATTAAATTATTAAAGATTGTGTCT
>JAAFGY010000224.1 GCA_010365135.1 Flavobacterium sp. | reverse complement strand
CCTTAGAAGCAGGTGTCATTATCACTTGGACATGTGCACCTGCTTTTATGAAAAGTCGAACTAATGTAGCTGTTTTATAAGCTGCAATTCCACCGGAAATTCCCAGTACAATCTTTTTTCCGCTTAAAACTGACATTTATAGTGATTATTTGTTTCCGTCTCTGTGGTAGATTTTACCATCTAGCCATTCCTGAACTGCCAAAGCGTGTGGTTTAGGCAATTTTTCGTAAAATTTTGAAACCTCAATTTGTTCTTTGTTTTCAAAAACTTCTTCAAGACTGTCATTGTAAGTAGCAAATTCTTCGAGTTTTTCGGTCAATTCTTTTTTGATTTCAGAATTGATTTGATTTGCTCTTTTGGCCATAATTGTTATAGCTTCATACACATTTCCTGTAGGCTCTTCAATAACATTTTTATTGTAAGTTATTGTGTTTACCGGAGCATTTGTCTTTCTTAAATCCATGACTTTATTTATTTAGTGAAATTTTTTAAATCGGTTTCAATCGTTGCAAACATTTCGTCTGCAGTCTTTTTGTATTTGGTATCGGGTTTAAATTTAATTAAACTATAATAGGCGGTTTTAGCAATATTTAATCGTTCGACCATTTTTGAAGGTATACTATTTTTCGCTAATTGGTAGGCCGAATCATATTTATAAAAAAGAGCATCTTCTTTATAAGGTGTTCCAGGATAATCGGATACGAAGTTGTCAAGCGCCACCATTGCAGCTTTATACTCCATTATCGTATTATATTGTTTGGCGTTTTCAAACACTTTTTTTTCTATTTTATCATTCAATTCCCTTAGTGATTTATTCGCTTCGGGCAAATAAGTCGAATTTGGATATGAATCTATAAATCCTTGCAACTTGTCAATGGCCTTAAAAGTATCTGTTTGATCTAAACTGTAAACTGGCGAAAGCATCGAGAAACATTTTGCTCCTAAATAAGCGGCTTCTTCATTTTTTTCGCTTTTTGGATAACCCGAAACAAAACTCTCGAATTGATAAGCAGCCAAATAATATTGTTTTGTTTTATAATACGACATTGAAAACATATAAAATAATTTCTCCGCCTGAGGTTTTCCACGATAAGCAGGTGCTATTTGCTCGATGAGTCTAATGGCATCATTATATTTTCCAGCATCGTATAATTTTGTTGCCATTTCAAACTTTACAGCAACATCTTCGGTTTTTAGTGCTTTTTGATATTCACTACAAGAAGCGAAAAAGGCAACAATAAGGAATAACGATAGTATTTTTTTCATTTTTTTAATTTACTTTTTTTATGATTTATAGAAAGCTAATACTTTCAAAAAAACATACCGAAGTTTCGGTGGCAAATTTAGGTATTAATTTAGCCACTACAAAATATATTTTTTTATTAAAAAAGGGGAATTTTTTAACTCAGTTTATGGATTTTTTTGACAAATTGATCGATTCTGTTTGCAAGAGATTCATCCACTTTTACTAATGGCAGACGAAGTGTATTGTCTGCTATTCCCAATGAATGAAACACTTGTTTGATTCCTGCAGGATTTCCTTGCTCAAAAATCATATCGATACAATCCGAAAAAAGGTATTGCAATTTAAAGGCGTCATCTACTTTTCTATTCAAACCTAAACGAATCATTTCGGAAAATTCTTTTGGAAATCCTTGAGCAATTACCGATATAACGCCAGAACCACCTGCTAAAACCATCGGTAAAGCAATCATATCATCGCCCGAAAGTACTAGGAAATCTTTTGGTTTATTTTTCAACAATTGCATTGCTTGAATCATATCGCCAGCCGCTTCTTTGATAGCCACAATGTTTTTGAAATCATTTGCCAATCGCATCACCGTTGAAGGCAAAACATTACTTCCCGTTCTACTTGGCACATTATATAAAATAACATGAATTGGCGAAGCTTCGGCAACAGCCTTAAAATGTTGATAAATGCCTTCTTGAGTGGGTTTATTGTAATAAGGAGAAATAGAAAGTATGGCTACAAATTGTGATAAGTCTCTATTTTTTAATTCCTGCACCACTTCCTGCGTATTGTTTCCTCCAACTCCAAGAACCAATGGCAATCTTCCATTATTAGTTTCGATTACAGTCTGGATTACAAATTCTTTTTCTGTAGAAGTCATTGTAGCATTTTCGGCTGTTGTGCCCAGCACTACAAGATATTCGACTCCACCATCGATGGAAAAATTCACTATTCTTATTAATGCTTCGGTATCAATTGAAAAATCTTTTCTAAAAGGAGTCGCAAGGGCAACGCCAGTTCCTATTAATGATTGCATAGTTCTATTTTATATTTTGTTTAATATTTTTAAATACCGAAATAACTCGTGAACAAAAACCTTGTAATTCTCGGCATTCGTATTGATCATTAGCTGATTTAATCTCTTGTCTACTGATGAAAAGCCAGCTTTGAATTGTGCATTTGAATGGTGTGTGATTTTTAATAAAAATGCTTTTTCAACATCGTAGTAACTTATTAATAAATCAAATTTTTCGTTAATAAAATCATTTACTTCCTGATTATTGATTTGTGCATTCCAATTAAGGTGTTTCATACCAAATGTTGGTCGTGAATACACTTCATTATTTTTGAGTTTATCTCTGTAAACCAGAATTTTTATATTGCTTTCGGCAATTCCATTAGCTATTAATTCCTTTACCAAAGCATCTTTTTCGAAAAAATAACTTTCATCTATAAGCAAACCAACGGTTTGTATAATAGCAATCGATGAACTTGTTTTGACATTTTGCAAATTATTTTTTAAAAATTTTATTAAAAAATAATTCTTTATATAATTTAAAAACATACTACTTTTACCTGATTACAAAAATAATTAATTAAGTCGCATTACAGATGGTAAATCTAAAAAAGTATAATGGTGTTTTGAAACTTTTTGTTATATTCTTAACACTTTTTTTCGTTATTTCTTGTGCCAAACAAAGTTATTACGTTTCCAAAATTGAAGGAAAACGAATCGCAATTACGGACAAAGAAACGCAAAATTCTCAAATTGAAAACTATGTAAAACCGTATCGGGAACACATCAACAAAGATTTAGACAGTATTTTGGCATATTGCCCAGTAACTTTGGATAAAAGCGACGGAAAATGGCAAACAACCATTGGCAATTTGATGGCCGATGTTACTTTGCAAAGAGGAAATCTAGTTTTTAAAGCCCGAGAAAAAAAGGAAATTGATTTATGTATTCTCAACAACGGCGGGATTCGCGCTATGCTTCCAAAGGGAAATGTTACCACCAGAACAGCATACGATATTATGCCTTTTGAAAATAGTCTTGTCATTATGGCATTAAAAGGAGAACAGATTTTTGAAATGGTTGATTACTTCATTGCGACTGAAAAACCACATCCTTTATCAGGAATAACTTTTACAATTGGCAAAGATAATGTCGCCAAAAACATATTAGTTCAAGGAAAACCAGTCGATAAAAATAGTATTTATTATGTGGCGACCAATGATTATTTATCGAACGGTGGTGACAATATGAATTTCTTTAAAAAAGCAGTTCAAAAATTTGATTTAGATTATAAACTAAGAAATATTTTGATTGATTATTTCAAAGAAGTAGACACAATTCCGGTGATCAAAGATGTGAGAATTAGTGTTGAATGATATTTTAGATTACAGAATAAAAAAAACATAAAATGAAAAGAAGAGATTTTATAGAGAAAACGGCTGCAAGTACGGCTTTGTTGAGTTTAGGGTTGTCGTTGAGCAGTTTTAAATCCGATATCCAACATGTAACGATACTTCATACGAATGATGTTCATAGTCATATTGATCCTTTCCCGATGGATGATCCTCGAAATCCAAATATGGGCGGCGTGGCTAGAAGAGCTTCATTGATAGAAACCATTCGTCAGGAAAATCCAAATGTTTTGTTGCTTGACGCTGGCGATATTTTTCAAGGAACGCCCTACTTTAATTATTATGGTGGCGAACTCGAATTTAAACTGATGAGCATGATGAAATATGATTTGTCCACCATTGGCAATCACGATTTCGACAACGGTGTTGATGGTTTAACAGCTCAAATGCCTCATGCTACATTCGAATTTGTTTCGGCAAACTATGATTTCAAAAATACAACAATGGATGGTTTTGTAAAACCGTTTAAAATTTTTAATAAAAACGGAATAAAAATTGGCGTCTTTGGAATCGGAATCGAACTTGAAGGCTTGGTAGACAAAAGAATGTATAAGGAAACCGTGTACAATAACCCTTTGGAAGCCACGCAAGATATGGTTCGGATTCTAAAAAATGAAAACAAATGTGATTTGGTTATTTGCCTTTCTCACCTTGGTTACAAATATGGCAAAGAAGATTCAAATAAAATATCCGATCTAAAATTAGCCGAACAAACTAAAGACATCGACTTAATTATTGGCGGACACACACACACTTTTTTGGATAAACCCACTATTGTAAAAAATCTTGAAGGAAAAGATGTTTTGGTAAACCAAGTGGGTTGTTACGGCATCAATTTAGGCCGAATTGATTTCTATTTTGACAATGACAAGTCTAAATCTGCCAACGGAAAATCAATTATCGTTTAATTTTTCGGTTTCTATAACAAATTTATAAAAAGTATAATAAACCCCTGTATTTAGGATCATTGCCATGGGTCTAAAAACAGCTGGGGACAACCCAGACATATAATATTTCTCGATAAAAACAATAAAATACTGCGAAACGGATAACAAACCAAATATAAATAACCACGTATTTTTGTTATTAAAAACCATCATATATTGAGATAAGGTAAGCCCTGCCAAGATTGAAATTAAAATATTTTGAATTATTA
>JAAFGY010000223.1 GCA_010365135.1 Flavobacterium sp. | reverse complement strand
CTTACTTACGTAGCAAATATGCCGTAACTGACTTGTTCAGAGACGTAGCTGCTAAAGTAGGTGACCGTCCAGGTGGATACACTCGAATCATTAAAGTTGGAAATCGATTAGGAGATAATGCTGATATGGCAATGATCGAACTAGTAGATTTCAATGAACTTTACAACGGAGGTAAAAAAGAAGTTAAAAAAGCAAAAAGCCGTCGTGGTGGAAAAGCAAAAAAAGCTGACGAATCTATTGAAGAAGCTCCAGTTGCTGAAGTTGTGAAGAAAACTCCAGCTGCTACAGTTGCTGAACCAGAAGCACCAGCTGCTGAGCCAGAAACGCCAAAAGACGCTGCAGAATAATTGTAAATATAATTATTTTATAAAATCCAAGGATAGACTTTTATTAGTTTATCCTTTTTTTTATACCTTTAAAAAAAATATTTTATGAAAAATTATATTCCGCTTCTTATATTTCTTTTGATTTTCAATGTCATAGCTGCACAAAATACGGGTGGTGTAATCGGTTCTACCAATGACTTAAGCCTGTATCTTAGTCCGATGCAATCGGACGGATTATATGTCTCAGCAAGAAAATCTGGCGCAGCACGGGATGAAACGCAATATCTGTTTCCGCAAACAGAAGACGTTTTTCAAATTTTTTTCGTTCAAAATAAAGGATATTCAATAAAAAATTTGAATTACAATATAAATTCAAGAAAAATTGAATCTATAATGGGTAAGGATTCTGTATTTCAGTTTGACAGTAATAAAATTGATTACATAAAACACAGTTCTAAGACATACAAATTTTATAATTTTAATGAGGGTAATCAACTTTATCAAGAATTATTTGCTTCCAATAAAATACTATTTTTAAAAGGATTTAAATTAATATTTAAGGATGCTTTTATAAATCCAATGACAAATGCTGTTATTGCTGAGGCAAAATATGAAAAGAAAGAAAAATATTTTGGTAAGGTTTCCGGTAGTGACTTTACAGCCATCGATTTAAAGAAAAAATCTATTTTGAAACTCTTAGGTGATAAATCTTCTCAAGTCGACAAGTATGTTTCTGACTCAAAATTATCCTATACATCAGAAGATGATTTGATTAAAATTTTTATTTTCTACAATACGTTGTAATTAGAACCACTTTGGACTATTAATGAAATTCAACACGAGAAGCTATACTACAATAAAGTGACGAACTATTCCACCGAAAATCTATTGGAATTTTAGAAATCGAAAATATAGAAGAGGATAAACAATTTTGTTTATCCTCTTTTTTGTCTCACTTTTTATTATTGTTGTCAGATCTAACGCAGTCAACATGCTTGTCTTTTATATATTAGAATGGATTTCTGCTGCAAAGGAGAAGAATTCACAGAATATAAATACTAATATTATGAAATAATCAGGGCTTATATTTTTTTAATGTTTAAAGGAAAAGTTAATATTGTACAGATTAAATAATTTATTGATTAACTTGTAATAGAAAATAGACTTTTCGGAATTTTTCTTACGAATTCAAATAAGTACAATATGAGTCCTACTTTTCTTTTTGCAACAGGGATCGAAAACAGTTCGCCGACAATTGATAATGGCAGATTAAGAATTGATGAGGCTGAAAAATGCAAGCACTATGAATTTTGGCAAAAAGATTTTGACTTGGTCGAGGAAATGGGCATTAAATTTCTACGATACGGACCTGCACTCTACAAAACGTTTTTAGGTCCTGGCAAATACGATTGGGCTTTCTGTGACGAGGTATTCTATAGTCTCCATTCAAGAGGAATAGTTCCCATAGTCGATTTATGTCATTTCGGAGTGCCGGACTGGATTGGTAATTTTCAAAACCCGGATTTCCCTTCCCTTTTCTCAGCCTATGCTCAAGCTTTTGCACAACGTTATCCTTGGATACAATTATATACACCTGTAAACGAAATGTACATTTGCGCACTATTTTCAGCTCAATATGGATGGTGGAATGAACAGCTTACTGGCGATCGAAATTTCGTAACGGCTTTAAAAAATATAGTGAAAGCTAACGTGCTTGCTATGAATTCAATTCTCGAAATAAGAAAAGACGCTATATTCATCCAGAGTGAATCGTCTGAATATTACCATGCTTCAAATCCTGATTCGATTCGGCCAGCTGAGTTGAGAAATTCACAAAGATTCCTGTCACTTGACCTGAATTATGGTCGAAGAGTGGATTCTGAAATGTTTGAATTTCTAATTGATAATGGGATGACAAGGGAAGAATATCACTTCTTTATGAAAAATAATCTCAAACATTACTGCATTATGGGAAATGATTATTACATCACAAATGAGCATCGTGTATTTCCTGATGGGACGACCACGGCCTCTGGAGAAATTTTTGGCTACCATGTCATTACAAGACAATATTATGACAGGTATTTATTGCCCGTAATGCATACCGAAACAAATTTGAATCAAGGACCAAATGGAGATGAAGCGGTTAACTGGCTTTGGAAAGAATGGGCTAATGTATTACGGGTACGGAATGATGGCGTTCCAGTGATGGGTTTCACATGGTATTCATTGACCGATCAGGTCGATTGGGACAGCGCACTAAGATCTAATGTAGGTAATATAAATCCTTCTGGATTATACGATCTAGACAGAAATATCAGACCAGTTGGAGAAGCTTACAAGAAAATAATTAAGGAATGGGGAACAGTGTTGCCAACCAATAGTGTTTGTCTACGGCTACCAATCCTGATGCCCGATAATTCAAATAAGACATCAAAAAGGGAAAAATTAAATTAAAATTAATTATGGACTTTACAGATAAAGTGGTTGTGATAACAGGTGGTGCTGGAGGAATAGGGATGGCAATCGCAAAAAAGTTTGCACTGTTACACGCGAGAATTGTACTAATAGACATCAATCAGGATAGGTTAATACTGGCTGCAAATAAAATACACTCGGAAACAAACGCGGAAGTTCATCCTTTTTTGTGTGATATTTCGCAAGACTCAAGTGTAAAGGACGCCGTTGAAGATACCATAAAAAGATGGGGGCGGTTAGATGTAGTTGTAAATAATGCAGGTCTTATGAGTTTTAAACCTATTGAAGAACAGACACTTGAAGATTGGCAAAAAATTTTTAATGTTGATTTGTTTGGAGCTTTTCTCTTTATAAAATATGCTTTTAAAACCATGAAGCCCGGCGGCGCTATCGTAAATGTCTCGAGCATTCATGCATTTGAAACAGAACCAATGGTGGCGCCTTATGCTGCAGCTAAAGCAGCTTTGCTATCCTTGACCAGATCGGCAGCTATTGAAGGGAAATCAAAGGGCATAAGGGTAAATGCCATTCTCCCCGGTGCCATTGATACGCCTATGCTTTGGGATAATCCAAATGTTAAGGCAGGAATCGAGAAGATAAATCCCGAGGACGTAGGTACTCCCGAAGATATTGCCGAAGCTATCGCTTTTCTGAGTTCCGATGCGGCAAAATTTATACAAGGTACAACGCTTACCATTGACGGCGGAAGGATGGATCGCTTGTAATTATGAATTTGGTTTTTTCTATGTAATCGGGTCTATTAATAACTTTTAATTTTCATAAAAAACATAAATTTTAAAAAAACATTGCATCCACTGTTTTAAAAAATTAAATTTGCAAAATATTTAACTACAACGAATGAAATACACAACACGAAAAAGCGCTATACTACTATTAAGTGACGGAACCATCTTCCACGGAAAATCCATAGGGATTTCAGGAACTACTTTTGGTGAAGTATGTTTCAATACAGGAATGACGGGTTATCAAGAAATATTTACGGATCCGTCTTACTACGGGCAAATTATGGTCGCAACTAATGCTCACATTGGAAATTACGGCGTAAATGATAAAGAAATCGAATCGGGCGGTATCAAAATTGCTGGACTGGTTTGTAAAAATTTCAGTTTTAATTATTCTCGTGAAGATGCCACAGGAAGTTTGGAAGACTATTTTACAAAACAAAATTTAATCTGCATTTCGGATGTAGATACTCGCGGATTGGTGAGTTACATCCGTGACAATGGAGCAATGAATTCCGTAATTTGTACCGATGGAACGCCAATTGAAGAACTCAAAGCAGCATTAGCAAAAGTTCCCGATATGAAAGGTTTGGAATTAGCTTCTAAAGTTTCTACCAAAGAGCCTTACTTCTTTGGAGACGAGAATGCCACGTATAAAATTGCAGCTTTGGATTTAGGAATCAAAACTAATATTCTTCGCAACCTTGCCAAAAGAGATTGTTACATCAAGGTTTTTCCTTATGATTCAAAATATTCTGAATTGGCAGCATTCCATCCTGACGGTTATTTTTTGTCTAATGGACCTGGTGATCCAGACCCGCTTTTTGACGCCATTGATGTAGCTAAAGAAATTCTTGCCCATGATAAACCATTATTTGGAATTTGTTTGGGGCATCAAGTTATTGCTTTGGCCAACGGAATTTCTACCTATAAAATGTTCAACGGACACCGAGGAATCAATCATCCTGTAAAAAATGTCATCACTGGCAAAGGCGAAATCACTTCTCAAAACCACGGTTTTGCTGTCAATAAAGAAGAATTAGACAATCATCCTGATCTGGAAATCACACATCTTCATCTCAATGATGGCACTGTAGCTGGAATGAGAATGAAAAACAAAAACTGTTTTTCTGTTCAATACCATCCAGAAGCCAGTCCTGGGCCTCACGATTCCTCTTATTTATTTGATCAATTTATTGAAAATTTGAAAATAAAAAATTAAATTTATTGAGGTCTGCATCTAATTACATATCATTTTTTGATGTGTAATATTATCAGCTTTGACCATTCTTTTGATTAAATTATTAAAGATTGTGT
>JAAFGY010000222.1 GCA_010365135.1 Flavobacterium sp. | reverse complement strand
TCATTATCTAAAATAGAGAGGTCTACTTCTTTAAAGGGTTCAATTGCTTCTCTACTCATCCAAGACTCCACCATTGATCCGCCCAGAGACGAGATGATTATTCCCACAGGAACATCCATTACTTCTTGTAAATAATTAGCAAAATAATAGGCTGCGGCACTAGTATTTGCTACGTTTTCAGAGGAATTATCAAGCCATTGTCCTTGACAATCTGTTTGCGGTTTTTTATTGAATTGTTTTATCTTTTTTCCATCTTTTGAATCGGTATTGAATATTCGAATGGGCACTTTTGGATTGGCTTTTGCGATTATAGTATTGCCGCCCTTTGTGGGTTGACGAGGAAATCCTTTCATTGGCATTTCCATATTGGATTGACCAGAGCAAAACCAAACTTCACCAATCAGAATATTATTTAACGTTAGAACTTCACCATCGGATATTGAAATTTGGAAGGGACCGCCAGCATCGGGAGTATTGATATTGAGTAACCAATTTCCTTTGCTATCCGAATTGGTGGTATATGATTTTTTATCCCAAGAAGTTTTTACTTTTATTTGCGTATTTTCCTTCGCCCAACCCCACAATTTGGTTGTAGTTTTTTGCTGCAATACCATATTGTCACCGAGAATTGAAGGCAGCTTCACTTTTGCCTCAACGCTTGCTATCGAAAGTAATAATGCGGTAAAAATTAGCACTTTGGTTACACTTAAAATCTTGTTCATTTTAGGGTTTTTTTTATTTTATTTTCTTAAAGGTTAAGTCTTTTTAAACACTTGCAATATCAAATTTTTAAGTCACATTAACATTGTTAATCGACTTCTGTTTTAATTCGTTTTTCTTCTATTACGTCTGTGTCTAATTTGTTCAGGGCAAATGCGTAAGCTCCTAATGAAATTATTTTGCAAGTATCATTTTTTGTTACCCGGATTCCAGTTCGTAGGAAAGGGTCATAACTGATTGTTTTTTCAGTTCCGGGAATGGCTAAATCGATTTGGTTGCCATCTAACAATCGTCTCATCCCTATCGAGTCTTCTAAATTAAATACACGAGGTACTAAACGATGAAGTGATTCTCCATTGTGCAGTCTAAATTTTGATTCTAGCTGTTCGAACATTGCTGGGGCAAAAAGGTCGTAAGCTTCTGAAACTCCTCCTCCGAGGACAACAATCCCGTCTAAAAGGGTAATAAGATTAGCTAATGCTTCGCCTAGAACTGTTCCAAAATTATTAAATGTTTCGATCGCCGCCTCTTGATTACCGGGTTCAGTGCCTTTTGCAATTTTATATATTTCGTAAGGCATTCCAACCTCTTCCAATGACGATTTAGATTTCAAAGCGTAACTTCTTCTAATACCTTCACGGCTTAGATGCTCCTCAACGTGACAGTCTGGACTTAATACATCTCGTAACAACCAACCCTCACCGCCATTTGAATTGTCACCCGTAATTAATTGTTTATTGCAGACCAATCCGACACCAAATCCAGTGCCAAGTGTTATTCCTATTAAGTTGTTGAATCTTTTAGGGCTATTTGCTTCTTCTAATTTTTTATTGATTTCTGGAATAAAGCCAAAAAGTGCTTCGCCATAAGCAAATAAATTTCCATCATTATTGATAAAAACGGGTATGTTAAAATGATGTTCTAGCATCGGTCCAAGTGCCACTCCACCACGAAAAGCGGCTAGATTGGGTAAATCTCCAATGATTCCTTTTGGATAATCTGCAGGGCCAGGAAAAGCAAAACTTATTGCCACAGGTTTGTATGGCAATTCTTTTTTCACAATTTCGAATCCTGAAATAATAGTTTCAAGACACTTCTCTAAATTGTCTGAATTGGGATAGAGTCTTATGGGTTCTACAATTTGTTTGTTTCCTTGAATGGCTGAAAAAACAAAATTTGTGCCTCCAGCATCTAGTGTCATTACGATACGCTTGTCTTCTGTGATAGTATTATTCATTTAATTTTTTGATAAAATTATTAAATTGTTGATGTTTTTATTTTTTTACGATTAGCTTTTTTACGACTTTAGTTTGATCAGATTCTACAATTACAAGATGCACACCATCATTTAATTTCCCTGATAAATCGAGATCCATATGGCAAGTGTCTGTTACGGCACTCCGATAAATAATTTGCCCTGAAAGTGTTGCTATTGTCATACGGAGATTGGTGTCATCGTCAAAATTATCAAAGGAGACGGTCAATTTTCCGTCACTTAAAGGATTTGGAAATACAACTACTGATCTTTCAATATCTCTGTTCGCATCATTCAAACCCAAAGTATTTGTTATAGCAATTTGATCTACATTAGGGCCACTACCTCCAATGGCAGTTAAAGCAATCGTGTTATTTCCAGCATTTAATGATTGATTTGTTTTATAAAAACTCCAATTAGACCAACTACCGGTTGTTGGAAAAGTAATCGATGGAATTCTTACTTCATCATTAATAGACATTTTCAAAGGTCTGTTTCCTGATGCTAAAGCATATCTTACGGATAACTCATAGGTTCCAGCGGCATTCACATTGATAGTCCATTTTACAAAATCGTTGGAGGCATTGGTGTAATCTAGAAAACCAGTTCCGAAGAATCCTGGCTGATTACTAACTTCTACAGGGCCAACAAATTCAGCATATTCCGCTTGATAATTGACGACATCATTGATTACAGTGATAGTGCTTGATGATTGAAAACTACCATCAAATGTTTTTGCAGTAATCGTCGCCGTACCTTCGGCAATGGCTGTTACTAAACCGGTATTACTCACAGAAGCGATAGCGGCATTGCTACTTTCCCAAATCACTGTTCTTTCGGTTGCATATTTTGGTGCAATAACGGCAGTAAATTGTCTAGTAGTTGCGATATTTATTTTGGCCGAACTTGGGGCCAAAGTAATTCCAGTTGGAACTATGGCACAAGTTCCTTCCGGAACACCACAGCCACAGAAACCAGGATCCATTTTATTAGGATCGCTAGGGCAATTGTCTATAGGAACGCCAGCATTAATTTTAACTTCCGTAATGTCATTGGCTACTAAATCGACAACAGCATCTACGATATGAAAATTGGTCCCATCAAAATCTTGCTTTACGGTGGCATTTGTTAAATAGTAAGGACTTCCTTTTGGTACCACAAATCGAACTCTTGCGCCACTTATTGGGAAATTGAATTTATTATTTATAGTTGCAATATTGCTATTGCTTGTTCCGTCATTAGGCTTAGAATAGGTCAACTTAAGCTTTACGGTAGAATAGTCTTTTGCAATGGTAACACCCTCTTGAATGGCTTGTTCATTACCTATTGTTTCATAAGTCCCGGCTACGGCATCAATTTTGTATAAGTTAAACGGTACTTTTCTAGTTCCTTCTCTTGGAGTAAGTGTGGTGTATGCTATTTTTTTTCCATCGACAGTATGAGGACTATTTGTTATACTGTGACTGTGCCCCACCATAATTAAATCAAGAGGAGCTCCTACTGCTTTCAATGGATCATAGAAATATGCTAGAGGTTCAGAAGTATTCACGTGAGCAAAGCCTATACGCATTACACCATTTCCAACCTTACTCAACCAATCAACAGCTTCATCAGTTTGATGACTAAAATTAGGAGTTCCTGTTTTGTTATCTGGAAACCAAGAATTGTTTACTCCTATAAATCGGACATTTCCATATTTAAAGTTATAAGCTTGTAGTCCGTAAAATTTATTGTAGTGTATGGATGGATTTTTTTCATAACCTGGACTTGGGTATTCTGGTTCAAATTCATATCCTTTGCGCGGCGTATCGTGATTGCCGGGAACACTAAATACGGGTGCAAAGAAATTATTCATTCCATTAACATATTCGGATCCATTCATAAACCCATTCATATATTGATCGATACGACTCCTGGTGCTTGATTCAACTAAGAGGTTTTGATAATGGTTATCACCAGTTTCGATAATCATTTCAGGGTCAATTATATTGGCAATATCTATTATGGTGGAAATTTCTTTTAAAACAATATTTGGGGTATCGTATCCACCTTGCCAACGATGCGCATCGGACATATGCATAATATAAAAGCTATTTTTATATTCTTTAATGACCTTGACAGCAGCTAGTGAAATTTCGTCTCCAGTAGATGTTTTCAGGATTAAATCATACCGATCCATTGGAGCGTCAGCAGGAACTTTAACCGTAATTCTACGATTACAGGTGTTTTCAGACCATTTGTCATATACCCAAGGTTGGGTATTCGAATTTGTTATTGTTCCCGTAACTGTATTATAAGGTCCCTTTAATTCAATAGAATTGACAGTTTGTCCTGCATCTGGATTAAACCACACTTCAAAACTTTCGCCACTTTTTACAATTGCTGTTGTAGCGCGCCAAGGATAAACGATTTTTTGACACCAACTACTTGAAGAGAAGGCTAGTAAAAGCGTTAAAATAAAAATGGTACTAATTTTTTTCATTTTTTGAGGTTTATGGTTAATTAACTAATAGTTTTTTTACAATTTTTGTTTTTCCAGATTCTACGGATACTAAATAGACAGCATCAGATAATTTTCCTGCTAGGTTTATTTCAAAATAATCTGTTTTGCTGACCGAAGTTGCAAAGACGATTTGTCCTGCCAGATTCACTACTTTTATCTGGATGTTTTTTTCGTTTTGAAAACCGTGCATATCAATGGCTAAAATGTCTTTATTTAATGGATTTGGAGATAGCGCTATTGTTTTAGTTTCTGGATCAGCTTCAAAATCATTTACACCAAGGGTACTTGTGATTGTTAATTCATCAAAATTACCTCCACTTGAGCCTATTGCAGTTAGTGTAATCGTGTTGTTTCCTGCGTTCAATGGTTGGCTAGTTGTGTAATTTGCCCAAGTAGCAAAACTGCCTGTTATTGGAAACGCAATAGAATTTTTAT
>JAAFGY010000221.1 GCA_010365135.1 Flavobacterium sp. | reverse complement strand
ACGAGGGCTCCAGTCCGTATCGTCATATCCCTTGAACTGGTGTAGTTGTTTTAATTCGTTTGCAATGCCATTGTTTGTGGGGACAAGCGGGACGTTTGCGCTAGCTTTTGCTGTCAATTACGCTCGCGCCAGCTGGGGTTTGTAGCTATTTACGCTCGCGCCAGCCGGGGTCAAACTAATTGATTTATTTGATATAGACGATACTTTAGAAGATGTAAACTCTTATGATGCGTCTTTAATGAAAAAGTAAAAACCATTGAAGCCCTAACTGATGAAGAAAAGAAAACCGTTTTCAGTATTGTAGATGCTTTCGCAGGAAAGAAAAAATTAAAAGATGCGCTTGCTGGAGTATTGAATGATGTAAAATAAAAAAACCTTATTGTTTTCAAAATCACTATAAAACACAAAAACCAAGCAACTATGCTTGGTTTTTTATTTTGTTTACTCGTTCAACTTTGTGGGTACGAGCGGGACGCTCGCACTAGCGTTTGTAACTATTTACGCTCGCACCAGCCGGGGCAATTGACGATAATTTGCTCTTAAAACAGTTTAAAGCTGTAGAGCAAATGAAAAAAGAAGACAAAAACGTTGTTACCAAATTAATAGATGCTTTCATATTAAAAGCTAATTTGCAACAGCAACTTTCTTAACCAAAAAACCGAGCAATTTTGCTCGGTTTTTTTTTAGATAGTTATATGATTATAAAACTTTAATTACTTTGAGTATTTCTATTCTTCTTTCTTTTTATCCAACTTAAAATTTTATAAAATAAAAACCAAGTCACAAAAAACACTATTGATTGCAGTATTAAAATGCTTAAGAAAGAATTATCAACTATAACTAAACCAAACAATAATATATTCACAGGTAATGTTAATATCACTAATGGAATCCACAAAGAACTATTATAATCAAATCCCAAAATCGAATAATCTGGAAAACTAACCATAACAGTAATTGTACCAATCAATACATAAGATAAACTGAAAACAAACGAGGTAACCATAGTTATATTTTTCATAATTTATTAGTGAAGATATACAGGATTAGTTAAAGATGCAGGTACAATTAATGATTGTTTTATCTCTATCCATGATTGTTTAAATGAAGATGCTGCATTTAATCCATTCCCTAATACGCTTGCTTTAATCATTAGTTTATACTCTCCAGCATCTTTATACTTATCAACCAATTTATCCATCCTTTTAACAAAGTTATTATCTGCAGTAGATGCTGCAACTTTAAAAAATAATGCACCACCACCTACAGCATTGATTTCGTCATAATCTTTATCGTGAATATAAGCAGGAACTTCAATCTCCGTTGGTTTTACAGAATAATCCGAATCTCCATTGTATTTTTTAGGATTATTACCCCCAGGATAATTTAGACCAAAAAGATTTTTTCCTAATGTTTCAGGATTCAATTTATCAATATTTACCTTATTGTCTTTCATGCTGGAATATAAAGTTTCGGATGCAGATTTAGTAAGGTCAGCATCTTTATTGTTTTTGTTTACATATTCCCTTAAAGTTTCAGCATTGTCTCCTTTGTCTTTAATTAGTACGTTTTTATTATTAGCGTCTTCATGCCAATCAGGAGCACGACCATCAGGATCTACAAACATCAAAGGATTATTAAAGCAAAAGTTATATGGCGACATACTAGGAAATTTCTCCGCCAACGGATCGACATTCAACCACAAACTAGTCTTCAAATCCAAATACCTAGCCCCATAATAGCTAAGATTGGTTTCCCTGTCTAATTCCTTCCCATTAAACAAGTACGGTGAAGAAAACGAGCTGGAATGCTCCTCGAATAAAATCTCTCCAAAGGCTATGTATTCTACATGTTGCGAAATAGAACCATTGCGGGTGCTAATATACGAAGTACTGCCTAAATGATCAGGATGAAAATAAAAAATATCATTCTCCCGCAAACCTATGGCTGTAAAGCCCTCAGCTGCTTGCACCGTTTCAGGTTTTACTGGTGGGCCAAATTGCACCGGCGGTCCTGGAACATCGCCGGGTTTGTTAAAAATAGGATTTCTTGGCCAACCCTCAGGAGGCTCTTGGTTTTCAAGCCCCCCAGCCCCCAAAGGGGGAGTTGAAGGATACGGATTTCCTGTATACTGTGGACTGGCATAAATCCCTTGTTGCGTTGCTGGTCCCGGAGGAACTCCCAAATTGCGAACATAATTGTCTAATGCTTTTTGTTGTTCGGCAGTGAGGTGGCTATAATTCACACCACCTGCCGTGATTTTTAACGGTTGTGCAAAAGCACCATTGCCTAGTTTACTCACAATACGCCCTGCACCCTCAAAATAATGCTTGGTAAACTTCCCTTTGCTTATCACAAAATAGGGACTCACATAAGCTGTGTAATCATCACTGTGCACAATCGTAGCAGCCGTTTGTCCGTTGATAGCTACGTTCTGGCTGTCGCCACTGCTTTTTATCACTCTTTCGACGCCTGCATCATAAGTGTATTGATGAATTCGTCCGCTGTCGTTAATTCCAATGAGTCGGTTTTCTTCGTCCCAGGTCATTTTTCTAAAGCTCTTTTCTTCAGAGTAACTCGTTGGATTTCCGTTGCCGTCATAAACGTAAACTTTTGGCTCTGCTTTTCCAGCTTCTACTATTTTATTGGGCGCATTGGGATGCAATTCGTTATCATAATTATAATCTAAAACATAGCCTTTCTGTTCGTTGTTTACCGTATGCACGAGGTCTTTTTTGGTAATATTATGCATTTTGTTATAGCTCATATTCAGCTCATAACTCGCTTTGGTAAACTCCCCTTGATAGACTGCTTTGGCACTTTTTAAGCGGTAAAAATCATCGTATTGGTACTCGTGATTGGAAGTTCCGCCAAGGGTGTTGTTAACCACGGGAGCTGTGTTTTTTATCCCTAGAATATTTCCAACCAAATCATAGCTGTAACTGTTATTCATGATTTGGCGACCTAAACTAGAACTTACTTGCAGTTGCTGCAAACGGCGCATCGTTGGGTCATATTTGTAATTGGTCTCGGTGTCGTTTCCGTATTTTAAATACTTTCGCTGTTCAAACTCATCATACGCCAATTGTTTGATGTAATCGTAGGTATGACTTTCTTTCTTGCCCTGCATGCTTTGCAAGTTTCCTGCTCGATTGTATGTATAATTGACTACTTCGCCATCAGGATAGGTCATTTTTTGGATGCGGTTCCAAGTATCATATTCGTATTGCGAAATATACGTTTGCACATCGGTAGGTGTAATACGAAGGGTTCGAATTTCCTTTTCGACTTCGCCTAGTTTGCCATAGAAAAATTCCTGTCCGCCACTAGCATCTTGCACAAACCACAATCGGCCACGTCGCGAGGCTGTACCACCGGCTTTACCGTAATTGTATTGTACATTATTTTGTGGGTTTTTAGGATATTTGATGCTTTCTAAGCGGTTGTAATCGTACTCGTATTGTATAGCACCTCCAAGCCCCCCAGCCCCCGAGTGGGAATAAAGCTTCTAATGAAAAAATTCAAATGATAGAACAACTTGAAGAACAAGAGAAACAAGCAATTTATCGCATTATTGATGGGATGCTAACTAAATCTAAATTCAAAGATTTTTTTAATAAGAACGTCGCAATATTATAACAACAAAAAAGCCCCGATCGGGGCTTTTTTTCTATTCCTTAATACCTTTATTATAAATCCAAGATAAGGCTAAACTTTTTAAAAGTATTGCTAACCCTATATGAAAATAACTTGATAGCGAACTAGTAATGTCTGGCATAACTTCATAAAGTATTGCATCAACTAAATAGAGTAAAGCCCATAATAGGGTAATGATTATTATTTTAAACACCTTACTTTTAAGTTTATAAAACAATAGAACTGTAATAATTAAGAAAAATAACCATATAAAATAAAAACCTCCAAATCCTAACCATTTTGATGTTATGCCAAATAATCCTCCTAATAAATAAAAAACAGCATAATTAAAAAAAATATCTGACACTAAATAAAGAAGGAGACATACCGAAAATACAACAACAAATTTTTTATTTATTTTCATCTGACTTAAATTTTTTGTTCCAATCACCAATAGAAATCATAGTGTCTTTCCCATCTTTCCCCTTTTGCATTACACCCTGAAAAACTCCATTCTTATCTACACTAATTCTAACATTTACATTTATTTGAACATCACTTTCATTCTCTCTAGGTAAATCTGTAACTGGTCCACTCTGTCTGTCTCCTGAAGTTTCAAAATTACCTAACCATAAAGTATTTCCTTTACTATCGTATATCATTGATTCTTGATTTGGAAAATCATCACCACTTATGGTTCCTGATACATTTAAAATATGGTCTTTCTTTACATTTCCTTCTATGTTTGCTGATAATTTAGTAAATTGGTCAATATCCCATGAGCCTGTTTGTGCCTCATTTCTACCTGCTGAATGAATATCAATATTTTTACCATTTGATCGATTTTCAACTAAAGTTCGTGAATATGCGTCTTTTGAACCATCAGTTGCATATGATCTGGAGACTCCGCCAGTTGCAGAAGTTCTTCTAGTTTCTGTGTCATGAGTAATACCAACCCAACTACGATATGATGCATTTCTATTTAAAGAGTGTCCTCTTCCATCTCCATGCCAAGCATTACTAGGGCCAAATGTTTTAAACGGCGCATAACTTCTAGTAACAATATAGATAGGATACAATCCATCTACATCCACCATACCTATTGGATTTCCAAGACAATAGCTATAAGGTGAAGAGTAAGGCATTTTCTCCGCCAACGGATCCACACTTGCCCAAATACTAACTTTAGGATCATAATACCTCGCCCCATAATAATACAATCCTGTTTCTTCATCCAGTTCCTTGCCGTTGAATAGGTAAGGAGTCGCGTCAGTATTAGAATGCTCTTCAAGGAACGTCTCGC
>JAAFGY010000017.1 GCA_010365135.1 Flavobacterium sp. | reverse complement strand
ACTCATAACTCATAACTCATAACTGAATTGTAAGGATGGATTAAACAATAATTTTAACAGGTATTGAACCCGGGAGGAATCCAGTCGGCAGGAGGCAGTTTTCAGGCGGCAGTTAGAACTGCAATCTGTAATCTGTAATCTGCATTCTTTTTTCCAAATTTCAATGAACTTTTAAAAAGAAAAAAGTAGTTTAAAACTACTTTTTCTTTTTGTGACGGTTAGCTCTCGCTCTTTTTTTGCGTTTGTGCGTTGCTACCTTATGTCTCTTCCTTTTTTTACCACTTGGCATAATCTGGTGATTTTGTGATTAATAATGTTTTTATTTTGCTTCGTTATTGGTCTTAACTCCTTCAACAAACACTTTTGCAGGTTTAAATGCTGGGATGTTGTGTGCAGGAATTTTAATCGTGGTATTTTTTGAAATATTTCTTCCTGTTTTTTCCGCTCTTGTTTTCACAATAAAGCTTCCGAAACCTCTTAAATAAACATTGTCTCCAGTTTCTAATGAATTTTTTACTTCCGTCATAAAGGTCTCAACAGTTGCCTGAACATCTCCTTTTTCTAGACCTAATCTCTCTGAGATTTTTGCTACGATATCTGCTTTTGTCATTTTTATTCGTAATTTATAATTGTGTACTAATTTTTTGAGGTTGCAAATATATGAATTAAAAAAACAAATATTCAACCTAATTCATTAAAATTTAATAACATAAACTTTTACTTTTGCTAACTAATATTTAAAGATGAATTTTTCCAAATCGTTGATAAGGTGGTATTTAGAAAACAAGCGCGATTTGCCATGGCGAAAAACCGATAATCCCTATCTAATTTGGCTGTCCGAAATTATGCTTCAGCAAACGCGAGTGGCACAAGGAACACCTTATTTTATGTCTTTTACGGCTAATTTTCCAACTGTTTTTGATTTGGCTGCAGCCAATGAAGAACAGGTTTTAAAACTTTGGCAAGGCTTGGGCTATTATTCTCGGGCTCGAAATTTGCACAAAACCGCTCAGTTTATCGCCACAGAATTATCAGGAAAATTTCCAGATAATTATAATGACTTACTTCAATTAAAAGGGGTTGGTGAATATACCGCAGCTGCAATTGCTTCTTTTTCTTATAATGAACCTGTTCCCGTTGTCGATGGAAATGTTTTCCGAGTTTTGTCGCGCTATTTTGAGGTTGAAACCGATATTGCATCGGCTTCCGCCAAGAAAGAATTTGCGGCTTTGGCTTTCGAATTAATGCCAAAAGACAAGCCTGCTATGTTCAATCAAGCTATAATGGAATTTGGAGCTTTGCAATGTGTTCCTAAAAGTCCGAATTGTTCTATTTGTATATTCAACACCAGTTGCGCCGCTTTGCAAAAAAAGAAAGTCGATCAATTGCCTGTAAAATCCAAGAAGTTGAAGGTTAGAAATCGTTACTTTAATTATTTGGTGGTTTTGGATGAAAATCAAAACACGATCATTCAAAAGCGAACTGCCAAAGGAATTTGGCACAATCTCTACGAATTTCCGCTGATTGAAACGGAAAAAACAGAAGATTTTGATTGTATAGCAGAGCGCATTCAGTCCTGTTTTTTCAATGAAAATGAACTAGAAAGTCTGTCAGAAATCAATACAGAAGCTATCATTCATAAATTATCGCATCAACATTTGCACATTAAGTTTTGGAAAGTGCGAGTAAAAGGAATTATCGAAAACGGTATTAATTCTAAAGTTTTAAAAACATTCCCATTTCCAATCGTTATTCATAATTTTATCGAAAAGGATTTTTTGAACTAACTCAAAATTCAGTACATTTGAAAATAGAAAATTAGAAAATGAGTGGAACGTTAAATAAGGTGATGTTAATTGGCTATTTGGGCGAGGATGTTAAGATGCACTATTTTGATGGAGGAAATTGTATTGGAAGGTTTTCTTTAGCAACAAACGAAGTCTATATCAATAAAACCACTAGCGAAAAAATTTCTTCTACCGAGTGGCATAATATTGTGGTGAGGAACAAAGCGGCCGAATTGTGCGAAAAATATTTATCAAAAGGCGACAAAATCTATGTTGAAGGCCGCATAAAATCACGTCAATGGCAAGCGGAAGATGGTTCAACTAAATACATTACAGAAATTCAGGCAATAGACTTTACTTTTCTTACAACTAAAAAAGAAAGCGAAGCCAATAAAGAGAATAAACCGATTGAACCAACAAAAAACGCTAACTTTGACCCAGAAAATAACGGATTGCCTGTAAATGACTTGCCGTTTTGATTGTTTAACTAATCTATCTAAATTTGGACCCAGAGCCCAGTTTTTTTCTTCAATATACGCTAGATACTAATTTAGTAGTTGGTTTTGTCGCAATTTTTGCGTTGCTTTTCTGTTCTGCATTAGTTTCTGGTGCCGAAGTCGCACTTTTTTCCCTGTCACAAAAAGATATTGATGACACTTTGCATGAACATCCTTCTAAAGGAAAAATTATTTCCGAACTTTTAGAAAAACCCAAAAAATTGCTCGCTACACTTCTTGTTGCGAATAATTTTATTAATATTGGCGTGGTAATTTTGTTTTCTTACGTGGGGCACAACATCTTTTCGGCGGTCAATTCGGCTGTTTTAAAATTTATTTTAGAAGTAATTGTAGTCACTTTTTTAATCTTATTGTTTGGTGAGGTTTTGCCCAAGGTTTATGCCAGCAGAAACAACATCAAATTTGCCAAGTTGATTGCTTATCCTGTTGCGGGTCTTGATAAATTGCTTTCGCCAATAAGTTTACCAATGCGAAAAGTGACCATTTATCTACATAATAAATTGGGGAAACAAAAGACCAATTTCTCGGTCGATCAATTATCACAAGCTTTAGAACTTACTGATTCAGAGGAAACTTCCTCTGATGAACAAAAAATATTAGAAGGAATTGTGACTTTCGGAAACACCGATACCAAGCAAGTTATGAGTCCGAGAATGGATATTTTTGCATTGGAAATAGACGAATCTTTTGCTTCCATTTACTCCAAAATAATTGAAAAAGGATTTTCTAGAATTCCAGTATATCGAGACAATATCGACCAGATCGAAGGCGTTTTGTTTGTGAAAGATTTGCTACCGCACATTAATAAAGAGGATTTTGATTGGAAAACCTTGCTTCGGGAACCGTTTTTTGTTCCTGAAAACAAAAAAATTGATAATTTGCTCAAGGATTTTCAAACAATGAAAAGCCATTTGGCGATTGTGGTCGATGAGTATGGAGGGACTTCAGGGCTGGTTTCACTCGAAGACATTATCGAAGAAATTGTAGGTGATATCAGCGATGAGTTCGATGGTGATAATGTTAATTATTCTAAAATAGACGATAAAAATTATCTTTTTGAAGGAAAAATAAACCTCAAGGATTTCTACAGAGTATTGGATGTTGATGAAGAAGTATTCGAAGCGTCAAAAGGGGAAGCCGAAACATTGGCAGGATTTATTCTCGAAATTTTAGGAAATTTTCCAAAAAAAGATCAGAAAATTATATTTGAAAACTGTCTATTTACCATTGAAACGGTTGATAAAAAACGTGTAAAACAAATAAAAGTGACCCTTGAATAAATTTAAAATGCCAAAAAGACAAGTTGCCATTGGAGGATTTTTGATACTATCATTTTCTGTTTTTAGCTGTAAAGATGCGGTTTTACCAAAACCATCAAGTTATTTGCGTCTGGATTATCCTGAGGCAAAATATGCCAATTTTGAAAGCAAATGTCCTTTTACATTCGAAATGAATTCAGAAGCAGTTATCAAAGGCGAGAAAGATTGTGGATTTACAATTACGTACCCAAAAATGAAAGCCACCATTTATTTGACCTACAAACCAGTTAACAATGACATTAATTTACTGTTGAAAGATGCTCAAAAACTAACGTACGAACACGTTATAAAAGCCGATGATATTTTAGAACAACCGTACTTGAACCCTTCCAAAAAGGTATTTGGAATGTTCTATCAAGTTGATGGAAACGCGGCTACAAATTCTCAGTTTTATGCAACCGACAGCATTAAACATTTTGTAACAGGTTCCGTTTATTTTTATGCAAAACCTAATTACGATTCCATAATGCCCGCGGCAAGCTACGTCAGAAACGATATGCAGCGGTTGATGGAAACTTTGAAGTGGAAGTAAATTTTTATCCGTGATAAACGCGTGAAAAAACAATTTTATCTTCTTTTATTTCTAAAACTTCGGCTATCAACATTTCGTTTTCATCCTGAACAGTTCTTACATATTCCATAAAAACGCGATTTTCATTTGCCGTAAGCGAAGTTACTTTGTACTGTAAAGTGGGTAATTGCTCAAAAGCTTCTTGCCACCAATTGTGCAGTGATTGTTTTCCTTTTACCAATCCATTGGTTTCTGGTTTTTTGATTTTTAGTTTTGGACTGAAGTGTTCCGCATCTTCATCATACAAAGATAAAAGTTGATCTAGATTATGGTTATTGAAGGCTTCAAACCATTTGTGTGCAATTGATAAATTTTTTGTTGATGTCATAATCTGTGTTTAAAAACAAAATTCCCGCTGTAAAATAGAGCAGGAATTTTTGTATTAATAGTGTGTTTGTAAAACTTATACGTTTTTCAAATTGATAATTTCTTGTTCGGTGAGCAATCTCCAGTTTCCTCTCGGCAAATTCTTTTTAGTCAAACCTGCAAAAGCAACTCTATCAATTCTCAAAACATCGTAACTGAAATTTTCGAAAATAGAACGAACCACTTTAACATTGGCCGACCTTAATTTCAAACCTATTTCACTTTTCGCTTCGCCTTCAATATAGCTGATATCTTCAACGAACACACGATGTCCGTCAATAACAAGACCTTTATTTATTTTTTCTAAATCTTCGAATTTTAGATTTTTATCTAAAGAAACTTGGTAAATTTTGGATGATTTGTTGGTTGGTAAAGTAAACTTACGCATCATATCGGTATCGTTGGTAAACAACAACAAACCCGTGGTGTTCTTGTCCATTCTTCCAACGGGACCAATTTTGGCTGTTGTTGAACCTTTCACTAATTCCAAAACATTGCGAAATTCTTGTCCTTCGTCAAGTGCTGTGGTAAAGTTTTTGGGTTTGTTCAGCAAGATATATACTTTTTTCTCGGGAGTTAAAACTGCTCCGTCAAAATTCACGACATCGCCAGGTTTTACCATATATCCCATTTCTATAACGGGGATTCCGTTTACTTTTACGTTCCCAGATTGAATGTAAATATCGGCATCACGACGAGAACATACACCAGAATTGGAAATGTATTTGTTCAAACGAATTTCGTCTTTTACTTTGGGTCTTTTTGGTGCTTGATTGGCTTTTTTCTCTATTTTGTCCGCTGTATCTGCAACTTTAACAATAGTCTTTACTTTTTTAGGCCCTTGTGCCCTTTTTTGCATCGCAGGTTTTGGCTTGTTGGAGCTTGGTCTAGAGCTGTTTGCCCTGCCGCCGCTTTTATTATTATTGCCTTCCTTGTTGTTCATAATATTCTATAATTTACTTCGTCAGTTCGGCCTTTAATGGTCTCGAGTCTGCAAAGATAGTTTTTTATTGCTTAATAGTTGATTGTTTTTGGATTAGGGTTTTAGCCCTGATAGCAGTGGAAATCCTTTTGCGCCGGTGTTCGGCACAAAAGATTGCAACGAATAGCAGGAAATAGCTCCTAAAATATCAAATCGATTGTAGCAGTTTTTTTCCGTGCCACAATACACTCGGATTGATGAGAATAATACTGAAAACGCCGGCCACGATTAAAAATTTCAAGACATTATGAAGTAATAAATATTGTTCTTTGGTAGTGGATTTCCACAAATAAAGCAGGAAGAAAATTAATATAATGAGACAGCTATAAAAATACATATCCATATAACCGACGTCGAAAATTTCGATTAAAACATAGACGGGAATGACGGTTGCGATGGTCAAAAATGTGATTATTTTCTTCGAAACATCTTCTCCATAATTGATGGGAATGGTTTTGTAATCGTTCGCCAAATCGCCTTTGATATTCTCCAAATCTTTGATCATTTCCCGAATCAAAAGCAATAAAAACAGGAAAGTAGCGTGACCAAAAATGACTTCATAAAAATTTTTGTAATACAAAAGGATAGCAAAAAACGGTAAAACCGCCAGAAAAGCCGAAGTCAAATTACCTATTATCGGGAATTTTTTGATGCGATGCGAATAATACCAAATTAGGAAAATATAGGCCGAAAAATACAAAAAAGCCCTCCAAGAAACGATTATTGCTAAAAAAGCCACGATAAAATTAAGCGCAAAATAGACTTGCAATTTTGTTTGCTGACTGACCAATCGATCCAGCATCGACTTGTTGGGACGATTGATTAAATCCTTTTTGCTGTCGTAAAAATTATTGATGATATAACCCGAAGCAATGGTCAACGAAGAAGCAAAAACGATGATAAATAAATCGAAATCGAGTAGAATTGATAGGGCTCTTTTTTCGGGAGCGAGGATAAAAATTGCCGATAGATATTGGGCTATAACGATTACTGGGATGTTGTAACCTCTAACCACAGAGAACAAACTGATGAATTTCATCACGACTATTTTGTTCTTTCTGCTTAGCATTTTTTTAAAATTGATAAACCACTTCCAGTTTAAAATCTTTTAATGAAATTCTTGCTTTTTCTAAATCTTGGGTAAAACCAAGGATGTAACCGCCACCACCAGAACCACAAAGTTTAAGGTAGTAATCGTTAGTGTCAATTCCTTTTTGCCAAATGCCGTGAAATTGTTCCGGAATCATTGGTTTGAAATTGTTTAAGACCACTTTCGATAATTTTTTGGTGTTGGCAAACAAAGATTTCATATCGCCACCCAAGAAATCTACAACGCAAGCATCCGTATGTTTGATGAATTGGTCTTTTAACATTTTTCTAAAACCTTGGTCTTTCAATTTTTCCATAAAAATATGGACCATTGGAGCCGTTTCGCCGATAATTCCAGAATCTAACAAAAATACAGCGCCGTTTCCTCCCAAACTTTGGGTTGGAATTCCGGTAGCCTCGATATTGTCTTTGGAATTGATCAAAATAGGAATGCTCAAATAACTATTTAAAGGATCTAAACCAGAACTTTTTCCGTGGAAAAAAGATTCCATTTGTCCGAAAATAGTTTTTAATTGCAATAACTTTTCACGAGTAAGATTCTCTAAAACGGTAATTTTATTTTGGGCGTATTTGTCGTAAATAGCGGCAACTAGTGCGCCGCTGCTTCCCACGCCATAACCTTGTGGAATACTAGAATCAAAGTACATTCCCGTTTCGACATCGTTTTTTAAAGTGTCTAAATCGAAAGCAACCAATTCCGGTTGTTCGCTTTGTAAAGTTTCTAGATAAGAAACGAAACGCTTCAAGTTTCCGTTGGACTTTATGGCTTCATCTGATGGATTTTCTTCTCGTTTCAGCGCTCCATTATAAAAATTGTAAGGAATAGACAAACCTTTCGAGTCACGGATAATTCCGTATTCTCCAAAGAGTAATATTTTTGAGTAAAATAAAGGTCCTTTCATAATTTAATTGACAGTTAATAATTGACAATTGATAATTGACAATTCGTAATTATTTTTATTAACTCTTCTTTTTCTATTTCAATGTTCATATTATTTGTTTTTATCAATCCCTAATTGAAAACATAATGATTCCATAATTTCATTTTGTTTGGCAATAGTGTTAATTGCACCAAATTTGTTCGACAAACGACTTTTGTCTAGCGTTCGTATCTGATGACATAAAACGATCGATTCATTTTCTAAACCAAATAAACTCGCATCAATAAGAGCTTCGTTTGGATAAATTTGTCTTCCAATTTTCCTAGTAGTTATTGGTAAAACATTTACAATATTCAAAAGTTCATTTATGTAATCTTCGCTAATGATCAAAACTGGTCTTGATTTTCCTTGTTCAGAACCTACAATAGGATCTAAATTTGCTCTGTAAATATCCCATTTCTTGAAACTCATATATTTTCTGAATCAATCTTTTTGAAATCAGAACTTATTTCTTGAATATCCGATAAAAAAAGCAAATCGGTTGCCGCTTTTTTCATTAGTACATATTTGTCTAATTGAGATTCTTCAATATCTTCCACGATAACCATGACTTGTTTTCTACCTCGAAAATTTTCGGGCAAATTGATAGTTAATTGATTGTTGCTTACATTATAGACTTGTTTCAAGATCACTTTGAAAGTTTTTAATATTGAATTATTTCAGATCCAATTCCAATTTGGTCACAAATGTACTGACCATTTTGACAATAGCCAACTAATTCGTCCTTAATAAATTGCAAAACAGTTTCTTTGACGTTTTCTGGATACAAAACGTGAACATTCGCTCCCGCATCTAGAGTAAAACAAACTGGAATTTTCGTTTCGTTTCGATACTTCCAAATCGCGTTGATAATTTCCAATGTATTCGGTTTCACTAATATAAAATAAGGAATCGAAGTCATCATCATTGAATGCAAAGTCAAGGCTTCGCTTTCGACAATTGTTATGAATTCATCCAAATTTCCGCTTTCGAAAACGGTGATTAATTTATCCAAGTTTTCGTTCGCTTGTTCAAATCGCCTTTCGGCAAAAGGATGTTCGTTCATTAAATTATGACCTACAGAACTCGAAACTTGTTTTTCGCCTTTGTCCACCAATAAAATCGTGTCTTGAAAATTATTGAAATTCTCGTGAATTGAATATGGAAATTCTACTCCAAACAAATCGGAACTTCTTGAAATGTTTCTGTGATTGCCCCAAACGACTACTTTTCCTTTTACACTTCGACAAGCACTTCCGGAACCCAAACGCGCCAAGAAAGAGGCTTTTTGGTAAAAGTAATTTTCAGTCATTTCTGGGTTTAATGCTTTTTCTAAACTCATCAGGTTCATCGCCAAAGCCGCCATTCCCGAAGCCGAGGAAGCAATTCCGGAACTGTGCGGAAAAGTATTTTGAGTGTCAATCGTGAAATGATAGTCCTTTAGAAAAGGCAAATAAAGTACAACCCTTTCAAAAAATTGCTCAATTTTTGGTTTGAAATCTTCTTTGGGTTTTCCTTCAAAAAGCAAGTCAAAAGAAAATGCATCTTGTTTTTCTTTTTTGGCGCAAGCTAATTTCGTAATCGTTTTACAATTATGCAAGGTAAAACTCACCGAAGGATTTGCTGGAATTTGCTTGTCTTTTTTTCCCCAATATTTCACCAACGCAATGTTGCTTGGCGAACTCCAAGAGAATTTTGCATTTTCTATGGAATGAGAATATTGAGACGGAATAAAATCGTTTGCAGAGATCATCAATTATAAATTTGTACAAAGATACTGATTTCTTTATTTGTGGAATTGGTCAAAGTTTTGATTAATTTTGGCAAAAATTGTAGTATGAATAAAATTTCTAAAATTCTAGCTGTTGTTGTTACGTGTTTAGTAATCGGATATTTTTCGGGAATGGTAACTCGTTCGGCCATTACTACTTGGTATCCTACATTGGTCAAACCGAGTTTTAATCCGCCCAACTGGATTTTTGCCCCCGTTTGGAGTATGCTGTATGTAATGATGGGAGTGGCTGCGGGATTAGTGTGGAATCGAATGGAACAAGAGCGAGAAGTGGTAAAAAACGCTTTAGTTTTCTTTGCCATTCAATTGGCCTTGAATGCTTTGTGGTCGTTTTTGTTTTTTGGGTTGAAAAATCCAATGTTGGCGGGACTGGAAATAGTTATTTTGTGGTTGATGATTTACGAAACCTACACTAAATTTATAAAAATCAATAAAATTGCCGCGTATTTGTTGATTCCCTACTTGCTTTGGGTAAGTTTCGCCATGATTTTGAATGCTAGCATTTGGTGGCTAAATCGATAAATTTTTAAAATTAATTAAAAAGCTCGTTTATGGAGCTTTTTAATTTTAATTTATTCCGCAATAAAGACCCAACCGGATTTTGAAATTCCTCCTTTTATTTCGGCCACATAAAAATAGGTACCATCGGGAAGCGATTCTCCTTTTTCATTAGTTCCGCCCCATTGATTAGTATAATTGTTATAACTATTTACTTTTCTGCCATACCTATTAAATAATTCAAGTTTAACAACATCGCAGCCATTTAGATTAAGGGTGTCATTAAAGGTATCCCCATTTGGAGTAATAACATTTGGAAACATACAAATAGAATTTATGGTTGCCACCTTGTTAAATTGGCAACCATTTATATCTTGAATGGTAATGGTGTAAATTCCCGGAGCAAGATTTGGATAACTTGTATTAGCGGTAAAGGAACCGTTATTTATACTGTATTGATAGGGTGCTAATCCGCCAATTGGACCACTAATTTCAATAATTCCATTTGGACTTTCATTGACAACATCCGTAGTTGTTGTTGTAAAACCCGTAGGAGATTGATAAACAGTAACACTCAAAGTTGTTGTTAATGCACATTGACCGGAAGTTGGCGTAAATGTATAAGTTCCTGATGCTGTATTGTTTACGGTGTCTGGATTCCAAGTTCCTATAATTAAATTACTTGATGTGGTTGGCAAGACCGGAGCTATTGCATCCGAACACAGTGGAGCTATTGCAGTAAAAGTAGGGGTGACCTTTGGGTTAACTGTAATATTCAAAGTTGTATCTGTTGCACATTCTCCAATATCAGGGGTAAAATTATATACCCCAGAAGTTGTATTACTAATGACAGCAGGATTCCAAGTTCCAGTAATCCCATTGTCCGATCTAAGAGGTAAAACGGGAGATACTGTACCAAAACATAGTGAAGGAATGGCTGTAAAACTTGGGGTTATATTTGGATTAACCGTTACACTGAATATTGTAATTGTCGCACATTGACCCGCATCAGGAGTAAAAGTATAAGTTCCGGAAGCAGTGTTGCTTACAGTTGTAGGATTCCAAGTTCCAGAAATTCCGTTTGCAGAAGTGGACGTTAAAACTGGCGCTGTAGTGTTTGCACAAATGGAAGAAACAATATTAAAAACTGGAATTATTGTGTCCACAGTTATATTTAATTGCGCGGTTGCAACACAAACTCCAGAAGTTGGGGTAAAAATATACAGCGCAGAAACAGTATTGCTTACCGTTGACGGATTCCAAGTTCCAGAAATTCCATTTGTCGAAATTGTCGGCAAAGTTGGCGGTGTTGAATTATAACAAACATTCGGAATTGCATTAAAAGTTGGTGTAACGAACGGTTTTACCGTTACCGTAATTGGTGGAGCAGAATTGGCACATTGTCCAACAGCGGAAGTAAAGGTATAAGTTCCTGTCGCAGTATTGCTTACTGTTGTAGGATTCCAAGTTCCCGTTATTCCATTATCAGAAATTGTTGGTAATAGTGGTGCTGTATCATTTTCGCAAATTGAAGTCACAAAGCTAAAAGTTGGTGTAAGGAATGGTTTTACTGTTAACGTAAGAGGCGGAGCAGGATTGGTACATTGTCCAACAGCAGAAGTAAAGGTGTAGGTTTTTGTCGCAGTGTTGCTAACTGTTGTAGGATTCCATGTTCCAGTTATTCCATTATCAGAAAGTGTTGGTAATAGCGGCGCTGTGTCATTTTCACAAATTGAAGTCACAAAGCTAAAAGTTGGTGTAACGAATGGTTTTACCGTTACCGTAATTGGTGGAGCAGGATTGGCACATTGTCCAACAGCAGAAGAAAAGGTATAAGTTCCTGTCGCAGTATTGCTAACTGTTGTAGGACTCCAAGTTCCAGTTATTCCATTATTAGAAAGTGTTGGTAATAGAGGTGCTGTGTCGTTTTCGCATATTGAAGTCACAAAGCTAAAAGTTGGTGTAAGGAATGGTTTTACCGTTACCGTAATTGGCGGAGATGGATTGGCACATTGTCCAACAGCGGAAGTAAAGGTATAAGTTACTGTCGCAGTATTGCTTACTGTTGTAGGATTCCAAGTTCCCGTTATTCCATTGTCCGAAATTGATGGTAATAGTGGTGCTGTGTCATTTTCGCAAATTGAAGTCACAAAGCTAAAAGTTGGTGTAAGGAATGGTTTTACCGTTAACGTAATTGGCGGAGCTGGATTGGCACATTGTGCACCAGCGGAAGTAAAGGTGTATGTTCCAGTAGTAGTATTGCTAACTGTTGTAGGATTCCAAGTTCCCGCTATTCCATTATCCGAAATTGTTGGTAGTAGCGGTGCTGCGTCATTTTCACAAATTGACATCACAAAGCTAAAAGTTGGTGTAAGGAATGGTTTTACCGTTACTGTAATAGGCGGAGCTGGATTGGTACATTGCCCACCAGCAGGAGTAAAGGTATATGTTCCTGTCGCAGTATTGCTGACCGCTGGCGTGTTCCAAGTTCCAGTAATTCCATTGTCAGAAATTGTTGGTAGTAGTGGTGCTGCATCATTTTCGCATATTGACGTCACAAAGCTAAAAGTTGGTGTAAGGAATGGTTTTACCGTTACTGTAATAGGCTGAGCTGGATTGGTACATTGACCCCCAGCGGAAGTGAATGTATAAGTTCCTGTCGCAGTATTACTTACTGTTGTAGGATTCCAAGTTCCAATTATTCCATTATTGGAAATTGTTGGTAATAGTGGTGCTGTATCATTTTTGCAAATTGAAGTCACAAAACTAAAAGTTGGTGTAAGGAATGGTTTTACCGTTACCGTAATGGGCGGAGTAGGATTGGAACATTGTCCAATAAAGGAAGTAAAGGTGTAGGTTCCTGTCGCAGTATTGCTAACTGTTGTAGGATTCCAAGTTCCGGTTATTCCATTATCAGAAATTGTTGGTAATAGTGGTGCTGTATCATTTTCGCAAATTGAAGTCACAAAGCTAAAAATTGGTGTAAGGAATGGTTTTACCGTTACCGTAATTGGCGGAGCTGGATTGGCACATTGTCCAGCAGCGGAAGTGAATGTATAAGTTCCTGTCGCAGTATTGCTTACTGTTGTAGGATTCCAAGTTCCTGTTATTCCATTATCAGAAATTTGTGGTAGTAGCGGTGCTGCATCATTTTCGCATATTGACGTCACAAAGCTAAAAGTTGGTGTAATATTAGGATTTACAATAATTGTAATTTCCGTAGTTGCAGTCGCACATTGACCACCTGTTGGAGTAAACGTATATAGGGTTGTTTTGGTATTATCCAAGGATGGCGTCCAAGAACCTGTAATTCCGTTAGTAGAAGTTGTTGGCAAAGGGGCTAAAAAAGCACCTGCACAAATGGGCAGAATCGGCGGGCTAAATACCGCAATTGTTGGATTTACGATTATTTGAACCGTTTTTGGCAAAGCACATTGTCCAATATTTTGGGCGGGAGTAAAAGTATAGGTGCCAGATGCTGCATTACTTACTGTTGCAGGATTCCAAGTTCCAACAATTCCGTTATTTGAAATATTGTTTAGAACTGGAGGGGTAGCTCCAAAACAAATGGACGTTGGTAACGTAAAAACTGGCGTTACATTCTTCACAACAAAAACAATAAAAGAAAAGGTATTGGCACACTGACCAGAATCTGGCGTAAAAAGATAGTTAGCAGTAGCAGTATTATTCACTACTGATGGACTCCAAGTTCCGCTAATCCCATTTGTTGATGTAGGTGATAAAAGGGGAGCTATTCCGTCTTTACAAATAGCTGGTAAAGTGGCATCAAATTCTGGATCTATTTTCGCATTTATTGTAATGGCTTCCGTACTTTGAATGGTTGAAGTAGCGTTAAGAGCATCCGTAACAACTAACGAATAAATTCCGGATCCTGATAAACCAATAGTAGTTATCACTGGATTTTCGTCGGTTGATACATATCCATTCGGTCCAGTCCAGCTAAAGGTGTAAGGAGCAATTCCTCCACTTGGATTTGCAGTAAGTGTCAAACTTTCGCCTTCACAAAGAGATGTTGAAGATGCTCTTGGACTTGAGGTTGGAGCGGCTAAAATTAAATTTGATTTACTATTTGTTAAGAAATCGGAATCAATTTTTGGAATTACTATTTTACCATATACAATAGTACTTTTTGCATAGGAATTCAAAGAAAAAAGGCTTAAAAATAGAACAACTAATAAGTAAATTTTTTTCATTGACTATATGATATTGGTGAATGTCGCACTGTAAAGAAATAACATAAACCGTTATTTTCCAATTATTTAGATATAAATTGTCCCATCGAACAACGCAATCTCAATCAAAAATACAATTATTTAGTTTATGGTTACAATGAATTTGCCAAAATAAATCCGCTTGTCCAAGCATTCTGAAAGTTAAATCCTCCAGTTATGGCATCAATATTTAAGATTTCTCCAGCAAAATAAAGGTTTTCGTGCAGTTTGCTTTCCATCGTTTTAAAGTTGATTTCCTTTAAATCAATGCCGCCTGCCGTTACAAATTCTTCCTTAAAAGTGCTTTTTCCATTGACTTGAAAACTCGAATTCGTCAATTGATTGGCTAAATTTTGCAGTTGCATTTTGGATAAATCTGCCCATTTTGTTTCTTCTGAAATAGTCGAAGCCAAAACTAAACTTTCCCATAGTCGATTCGGAAAGTCGAATGGAGATTTCTTGGAAACGGCTTTTTTGGCGTTTTCCTGTTTCAACTCTTTGAGGATTTTTTCGGCTTCAGTGCTGTCAACATCATTTAACCAATTGACGAAAATGGTAAATTGATAATTTTTCTCGAATAATATTCTTGCGCCCCAAGCCGATAATTTCAAAATTGCAGGGCCACTCATTCCCCAATGTGTTATGAGTAAAGGGCCGGTAGAACTTAATTTGGTGTCTTTCACTTTTACCGAAACCTGAGCCGAAACTCCGGGAAGTTCTTTAATTCTTGAATCTTTAATGTTAAAAGTAAACAAGGAAGGAACGGGATTCACAATGGCGTGACCAAAAGTTTGCAGCATTTCCCAAATTTTTGGGTTGCTTCCTGTGGCGAGAATTAGTTTTATGGCAATGTAATTTTCGTTTTGAGTTTCAATTTTCCAAAGGTTATCTTTTTTGAAAATGGACTGAACGCTTTGCCCAGTCAAAACTGCAATTCCCAATTTTCGAGTCGCTTGCAGAAAACAATCTATGATGGTTTGCGACGAATTAGAAACCGGAAACATTCGTCCATCATCCTCAATTTTGAGTTCCACACCGTGATTGCTGAACCATTCTACAGTGTCACCAGAACAAAATTGATGAAAAGGCCCGCGCAATTCTTTCTCGCCTCTTGGATAAAATTTTACCAATTCGTTGGGTTCAAAACAAGCGTGAGTTACGTTGCATCTTCCGCCGCCAGAAACTCTGACTTTGGTTAAAACTTCGTTTCCACGTTCGAGAATAGCTACTTTTAGTTTCGGATTTTTCTCTACAATATTAATTGCCGTAAAAAATCCCGCTGCGCCACCACCTACAATTATTATGTCAAAATTCTGGTTCATATTTTAGTTTGAAACGAACTTTGTCAAAGTTTTGAGCTTTGACAAAGTGGTATGAGTTAGTTCATATTCTATCTAGAAAATCGGAAATGATTCCGTTTACGTTGAATGATTTTATTTTTTGAATGTCCTCCATAGAATTCACCGTCCATGGATAAACTTCGAATCCATTTTCCTGCATCAAAGCTACATTTTCTTTCGATAATAAGGAGTAATGAGGGTGAATGGAAAAGGCTTTTACCTTTTTGGCGAAAGCCAAAGCCTCTTCAATAGATTCTTCAGTTAAAACGCCAATTTTGATTTTTGAATTTAATAAATGAATTTCTTCGAGCATTTTCCAATCGAAACTGGAAACCAGAAAATCAGTGTAATTCCAGTTTTTGCTTAAAATATAATTGGAAATTAAATCAACAACAGGTTTGGCAGTTCCAATTCCTTTGAGTTCAATATTGATAAAACAGTGGCGGTTTACTAAATCAAAAACCTCGACAAGCTTTGGAATACCATATTTTTTTAATTCTAATGCAGTAAATCGATTTACAAAACCTTTTCCATTGGTAGTTCTGTCGATTGTTTCATCGTGAATCACTATTACTTGTCCATCCGAACTCAAATGCACATCGAGTTCGATTCCGTCAGCATCTAAATGAATCGCTTTTTCGAAAGAAATCAAAGTATTTTCGGGTTCGTAGCCTTTTGCTCCACGATGTCCAATTTTTAGCATTTTTTATTTCAGTTCGGCATTAGTTCTCTTTATGGACACTTTATCTTTGTGATTTAACCAAGCTTGGCCTTTCCATTTTCGCATCCAATTATCGTAAAATCTATTGAATGTAACGTTGGCAAAACCTTTAAATAAATTACTCGGACGGCCAGCCAAAGAGCGCAAACTCAACGAAAAGCCAGGCGTTTCATATTTCATATAATGCCACCAACCTTCGGGCATATAAAGCATTTCGCCGTGTTCAAGGTGTGTAATGTAAGGGTTTACGAGTTTCAAAGCGGGAAATTTTGTGAAATCAGGATTGTCAAAATCAATGTCTTCATGGCAAATCCAAGAATAGGGAAGGCGATACATATATTTAGTCTCTTTTGGATCAACAAGCACGCACTGTTTTCTGCCTTGAAAGTGAATGTGAAATATATTTGGAAAATCAATATCGTAATGCATAAAAACCTTGGCATTTTCACCACCAAAAAACAATAACGGCAAACTTTTAATCAATCGAAGACCCAAATCAGGCCATTTTATATCCGATTTCATTGACGGCACATCTTTCATTAAATTGTATAGAAAAATCCGTAAATCGGTAGGACCTTTTTCCAGGATGTCAATGTATTCCCCCATCGTCATTACAAAATCGGGTTCGTTCACTTTTTTGGTATAGTCCGTTTTTCGGCTATCGTACAAAGGGACTTTTTTATCGGCTGCAACATCTCTCAAAAAGTCAAAATTCCATTTGGTAAATGCTGGCCAATCCTCGATTTGATGGGTGATAACCACAGGTTTTTGTGGTTTGTAGTAATTATTTACAAATTCTTCTTTGGTCAGTTTTTCAACGCGTTCAATTTCTGTATATTTAAAAGACATTGGATAATATTTTTTGGAAAAATTTAAAAAAGCAGTGGCTTTTTATCGCAAATTTTACTTTTTTCAAATTTAATAAAAAAATGGTTAAAACTACGACCAATAAATTTCAAAATAATATGCAGGCGATTTCACTAAAATATACGATTTTAGTATTTAAAAAAGGGAATTGTTTGAAAAAACAACCCCCTTTTTTGTAAAAGTTAAATAGCGCAGCCTTATTGTTTTTCCAATAAAACAATATCAAATTCAGTATTGATACTAACTTTTCCATTCAAAACCATGACTTCTTTTCCAGAATACGCATCGTGCAATGTTGTTCCGTTTTTGAAAATGGTTCCAACAGAAATTTCTTTTGTTCCTTTTGGTAAATCCAAACCAATAACCACTTTATCCGTAAAATTATCTTTGGTAAAAGTTCTACTAAAAACATAAGGACTTGTCGAAAGTTCCTGGTGAATTCCTGCCCCGATTGCTGGATGGTTTTTTCTGAAATTGCCTAATTTCTGCCAATGCAAAAGCACTTTTTGAGTTTCCAACTTGGTTTTTATTTCATCCCAATTCATCATCGAACGCAAAGTGGCGTCGCCTGAAGTTCCTAGAATGTCTAACGAGCGAGCGCTTTCGTCACCATAATACACTTGGGAAATCCCTGGCGCAAGCAACAATTTTGTGCCGCTTTCGAATGTTTTTTCTCGTTTCTTATCATAAGGAGAACTGTCATCGTGCGAAGAAACATAGTTCATCACGGTGCTCCCTTTTAAATCGGTATTCAAAATGCCAGAATATTTAGAAAATAAGGATTCATAAGTCAGTTTGGCTTCATTTCTAAAATCAAAATTGATTAAACCGGTAAAACCATTTTCAAAATAGTTGACTTTTTTGTCTCCAAAATCGTATATTTTTTTATTTCCAATGTTGTAACCATACACTTCACCAACCGTGAAAAACGCATTGTTATCCAATACTTTTTTAGGATTATTTTTTTTGAAATCGGCAAAGGCTCCGTCACACACTTTTTTGAAATCGGCCCAAACATCTTCATAAGTGTGTTTTGCTGTATCCACACGGTAACCATCAATTCCATAATCGGTGATGTAATCCGATAGCCATTTCATAATGTAATATTTTGGTGCGCGAGGATAACCCGTTTTGGTGAAAAAGGCATCCAATTCGGTGACTTCTTGTTCGTAACGACCTTCTTTTTTCCATTTTTCAACTAAAAAGGGAGGCAAAGCTACATTCTCATTGCTTTCGGTTTTTACGTCGGGAAGATTTTCGACCAATGTACAATTAATGTAAGTGTCATAGGATCTGTACGTACATTTTGGCGAAGTGCGTACCCAATCATTTGGATAAGCGGAATCTTCGGCAGTAACCGGTCCTGTGTGATTGATAACGGCATCTAGCATAATTCGAATTCCTTTGGCGTGCGCTTTTTGAACCAGTTCAGCCAAATCTTTTTTAGTTCCAAAACTCGGATCCAAGGCTGACCAATCTCTTGCCCAATAGCCATGAAATCCATAGCTATAACCAGTTCCTTCGTCAATTCCGTCGTGAATTTGTTCAACTACTGGCGTCATCCAAATAGCTGTTATTCCCAATTTTTCGAAGTAACCCTCGTCCAATTTTTGGATCACGCCTCGGATATCACCACCTTCAAAACCTCGCAATTTTCCCGTGGGTTTATTTCGGTTATAAGTATGGTCGTTGGTTTTATCTCCATTGTTGAATCGGTCTATTAAAAGAAAATACACATTGGCATTTTCCCAAACAAAAGGTGTTATCGATGCTGCGGTTGATGTTTTTGTTGAGGAACAACTGGCGAAAAGCATTGAAAATAATGCGATGGAAAATAAGATATTTTTTTTCATTTTGTTTTTTTTATTTCAAACCTCAAAGGTTTTTGAAACCTTTGAGGTTTGGTAAATTAATTATAATTGAATTTTGATTTCCACTGCCGCTCCTTTTTTCCAAGAAACAGGAATTTCTATATTGTTTTTAACGGTTTTGAAAGCAATGGCTTTTCCATTAAAGTTTACGGATTTTGCTTTTATATTATGAATAATTAATGCGACATTTTTGTCGAGTGATTGAAACTTTTTTCCAATTTCCGAGGTCAATTTAATAACAACTATTTTTCCATTTTCGTTGAAATTGCCATTGAAATTCAAAACTTCAAACTCGCTTTTTTCGAAAGCATTCGCCGTTGCACCGTCATCATTGTATAATTTTCCAGAACTTTGAGTGGTTGTTGGATCAAAATAATAATGCAAATCGAAGGTTTTTAATGAATATTGGGATGTATTTTGAATGGTTTTCAGCATTGGAATAAAAGCACCACCACGAACAAAAACGGGAATATGGTCTTCGACAACGGTGATGTTCGAAGTTGTTCCAGCCATTTGTTTTTCGTCAGAATAGAAATCAAACCAGTTGTTGTTTTTTGGAAAATAAACTGATGTTGAAGTTAGTCCAGATTTTGTTATTGGTGTAACCAAAAAATCATTTCCCCAAAGATAAGTTTCGCAAACGGTCAGTAATTTTGAATTGTTGGGTTCTTCAAAAAATAACGGACGCATTAACGGCGTTCCTTTTTGGTTGTTTTCGAATGCCAAAGTATAATTGTAAGGCAAAAGTTGGTAACGCAATTCGACTTGCTTTTTTGCTTTTGCTTTAGTCGCTATGTCTTTATAAACGGGCTCTGCAGCGACTTCTTCGTGAGCATGCGGACGGAAAATCGGATTGAAAACACCGTATTGCAACCAACGGATGTACAATTCATTGTCGAAATAATCGCCTGCAAAACCACCTAAATCAGAATGCATATAGGCCATTCCCTGCATTCCCATTTGTAAGGAAATCTCGGTCTGTGATTGCAATCCGCCCCAAGAACGGCTCACGTCGCCAGACCAAGGAATCATTCCAAAACGTTGTGAACCCGAATATCCAGCACGCATTAATATAAATGGACGCTGATTTGGAAAGTCTTTTTTATACCCATCAGCGATTAGTTTTGCCCAATTGTGACCGTAAACATTATGGACTTCATCCGCTTTTCCGCCAGCAGTGATTGCTTCAGATGGAAAAACTTCGGGTTCTCCTAAATCGCCCCAAAGTCCGCCAACGCCTTGATTGATTAATCGTTTGTATACATTCCAAAACCAATTCTTTCCTTCGGGTTTGAAAATATCGATGATTCCCGTGTTTCCAAAATAGAAATCATAGGTAAATGGTTTTCCATCTTTATCTGTTGCCACCACTTTTTTGTCCACGGCTTCTTGCCATTTTTTGGAAGTTGTCAGTACAAAAGGTTCCGTAATCAGGATGGTTTTTATGCCTTTTGCATTCAAATCGGCAATCATTTTATCGGGATTCGGAAAGGTTTCTTTTTCCCAATCCAAGTTGCCCATTGTATTTTTCATTTCTTTGCCAAACCAATACAAATCTAGAATTATCGCATCGACAGGAATTTTGTCGTCTTCAAATTTCTTTATGGTTTTTTCCACTTCTCCTTGCGAATGATAGCCAAAACGTGAGGAAAAATTTCCCAAAGTCCAACGAGCGGGCAAAGGTTGTTTTCCAGTTAAATTGGTATAATTCGAAATTAAATCTGTCCAAGAATCGCCTATGATTACTTGATATGTTTTTCTTCCAGAAATGGTTTCATACGCTAAAGTATTGTCTTTTTTGCTGTCTAAATCCAAGTATCCAATGGCTGAATTATCAAAATGAATAGCATACATTTTCGACGAGATCACTACGGGAATACAGAAATTCATTAGTTTAGAATTGGTCTCGTAGCCGTAATCTGCTCTGTTGTATAAAGCTAATTTATTGTCACGACGGTTCATTCCCAATGCGCGAGCTCCGCCACCATAAAGTATTTCGTCAGGCGAAATAGTAAATTGTATCACTTCGGTTGAATCTGATTTTATGTTGCCTTTCACATTCTCTAACGGAATATGTTTTTGTTTGAAATAGCCCTGTTTTTCTGAGAGCAAAAGTTTTTGTTGATTGAAATAAGAGATTTGAAAAGGAGATTTTTGGACAGTAACTATAATTCCTTTTGTGTGAAGATTGATGAAATTTGGTGTTTCAATAATTTTTGAAGTACCCTTTTTTGGAACTAAAATAACGGCTTCCGAAATAGGATTAAAGGTTTCTCCTTTTGGAATAAAAGAAGTTTCTACAATTTTTTCAGAATAGGCTTTGATGATGTATTTACCATCGGAAGTGTTTATTTCTAAAGTGTTGTTAACCTCTTTGAAGTTTTTATATTCTCTATCAATTGTTTGGGCAAAGGAAATCGAACTAATTAATAGTAAGAAAAGTAATTTTTTCATAGTTTATTGTTTTAAACCTCAAAGGTTTGAAAAAAACCTTTGAGGTTTGGTAGGGGTGAATTTGTTATTTCAATTCCAATATCAAAACTGATTTTGGCTCCAGATTAATTTCGTTGGTAAGGTCAAAAGATTGGTCCGTTATGACCTCTTTTCCGATTTTATAATTGCCAATATTTTCCTGAAAACGGTGTGTATTTATAGTTCGGGTTTGGTTGCTGTTGTTGATTAAAATCATCACGCTTTCGGACGAATTGTATCTGAAATATACGTATGTGTTGTCTTCGGGAATATAATGGGTCATTTTTCCGAAATGAATAACGGACTTGGTTTTCCTCCAATTGAAGAGCTTTGAAGTGAAATCGAAGTAGTCGTTTTGTACTTGTGTTCTTCCTTCTTTAGTAAAAGCATTAATAGCATCACCTTCCCATCCGCCTGGAAAATCTTGACGAATTGCGGCATCGCCTCCCTCTTCTTTGTTTCCTGCCATTCCAATTTCGGATCCATAATACAATTGAGGAATTCCCCGCACTGTGGCAAGTAAAGCCATGGTCATTTTGTATTTCCCCAAATCGTTTTGGTACACATGGTTAAGGCGTTGCGTGTCATGATTTTCGGCAAAAATGAGTAAGTTGTTTACATTTGGAAATAGAAAATCATTGGCAAAATTGTTATAAATCTTTGCCATTCCGCTTTCCCAATTCCCATCTTCGTTGAAAACGGTTAAAAGTGCATCCGATAAAATAAAATCCATTACGCTCGGTAAATGGGAATTAAAATTCTGGATTTTACCTATAGGACTGTCTTTTTGCCAATAGGAAAGTTGAGCTTGATCGCGCATCGAAATTTCGCCAACAATGTTGAAATGTGGATATTCGTCAGTAATAGCTTTAGTCCATTTTGTGATGGCTATTGGATCGGCATAATTGTAAGTATCCACTCTAAAGCCATCTAAATTGGCGTATTCAATCCACCAAATCGCATTTTGAGTCAGATAATTTAGCACTAAAGGATTCGTTTGATTCAAATCAGGCATCGTGGGAGCAAACCAGCCGTCCATACAAATTTTGGTGTCAATTTTGGAAGCATTTGTGTCGTGAATAACCGTTCTTCTATGATTGGTTTGGGTAAAATTTTCAAATTGATGAATCCAATCTTGCGTTGGTAAATCGTTCATCATCCAATGTTGTAAACCCCAGTGATTCGTGACATAATCCATCACTAATTTCAGGTTTTTTTTGTGCATTTCAGCTGCTAAGCGAACGTAATCGTCGTTGGTTCCATAGCGAGGATCTATTTTGTAAACATCAGTTTGAGCATAGGTATGATAGGAATAAGCCGCTTCATTATCTTCGCAAAGTGGCGTAATCCAAAGGGTTGTTGCGCCAAGCTCTTTGATATAATCCAAATGATTGATGATGCCTTGAATGTCGCCTCCGTGTCTTCCTCCAGGCGATGTTCGATCGTATTTTTCTGTAGTGGAAGTATCACTGTCATTATTCAAATTGCCGTTAGAGAATCGGTCTGGCATCAACAAATACATCATATCCGAAGAATCGTAACTTGCACGTTGCGCCGAATTTTCTCTTCTTTGTTTTAGAGAATAATTTTGGGTAAATGCGGTTTTATTTTTGGCTTGGAAAGTAAAAATACAATTTGTAGCCGGAACATTTTTAGTGTTTATAGTAACGAACAGATAGTTGGGATTTTCAGTTCTTTTTACGTTAGAAATTTTGATCGAATGGGAAACAGATACTTGATATTGCGCTATATTTTTGCCATAAAACATAATTTGTACTTCGGGATTGTGCATTCCGGCATACCAAAAAGGAGGTTCTATTCTTTCGATTTGTGCAAACATAAATGACGTCGTAAATATTAAGAACAATAAAAATAGTTTTTTCATTTGGATTATTTTTATTTTTTTAAACCTCAAAGGTTTTTTTAAACCTTTGAGGTTTGTTATATATTGAAAGGATAATTTTATTCAAAATCTTCAAATACTCCTTTTTTTAGGTATTCTTGATGAACAAAAATAAAATTTTGTAAATCTCCAAATAACTCTAAAACTTCCTCTCTTTTTAATAAGGTCACTTTTAAAGAAATTAAAGATTGAAATGAGGAATGTAAATAAGTGTTGTAATATTTAGTAAAAGAATGTTTTACTGGATTTAAATGAATATAAACAATTACGTTTCTTAAGTAATTTAAATCGGTTATTCTTTCTCTTTTAAATCTTACTCTAAATAAACTTCCTTCCCTTTCATATCTTTTATTTATTGCTTTTGTGTAGCCGTTAAACAAATTTGAAAAGGGTTGAGACAATCGGTTTTCGTTATGATATTTTTCTGGTAATTCCGTTTTAGATTTAATTTTCAGGACTAAATGAAAATGATTTTTCAATAAGCAATATCCGTAAATATCAGCAATTTCGATTAGATGGGTTTTGATGAGTTTCAAAAAATGCAAATAATTTTCGGGTTCTAAAAATAAATCTTCCTTGTTATTTCCTCTGTTGTAGATATGATAAAAGGTATCGGGTTCTAAAATATCATACTTTTCCATTGAAAATTATTTTTAAATTATTTCAATAACAGTTAAACCTCAAAGGTTTGAAAAAAACCTTTGAGGTTTGGAAACTCAAAAATTAAACTCTTACCAAAACCGCTTCTCCATTAACAAAAACAGTCAAACTTTGAGTGCCTTCGAGGGAGAATTTTGTTTCGTTAGGATTGATTTCCACTTTTAGAATCTGATTTCTAAAATTGATTTTAAAGGAATAACCAGTCCATTCTTTTGGAATTTTTGGCGAAAAATGTAGCGCATCCTCTTTTACTCGCATTCCGCCAAAACCTTCCACGATACTCATCCAAGTTCCCGCCATTGACGTGATGTGACAGCCTTCTTCCACTTCTTTATTGTAATCATCAAGATCCAAACGCGATGTTCTCAAATAGAACGTGTAAGCCATATCAATTTTGTCCAATTTGGCTGCTTGAATGGAGTGAACGCAAGGTGAAAGCGAACTTTCGTGAACTGTAAATGGTTCGTAAAAATCGAAATGTTTTTCTAATTCTTCTCTTGTAAAATGATCTTCAAAGAAGTAGAATCCTTGTAAAGTATCGGCTTGTTTGATGTATGGTGAACGCAAAACTCTGTCCCATGACCATTTTTGATTGATTGGGCGTTGTGATTTGTCCAAATCTTTTACCAAAACTAAATCTTTGTCTAAAAAGCCGTCTTGTTGCAAATAGATTCCTAATTCTTCTGAATAGGGGAAATACATATTGCCTGAAACTTTTTTCCAATCTTGCAATTCCGCATCCGATAATTTTACTTTTTCGATGATGCGTTTGTGGTCTGATGGATATTCTAGCGACACTTTCAGAATTTGTTCGTGTGCATAATCAATACACCATTTAGCTATATAATTGGTATAGAAATTATTGTTTACGTTGTTTTCGTATTCGTTTGGACCCGTAACTCCAAGAATTACATATTGGTTTTTATCTGTCGAAAAATTTGCTCTTTGATGCCAAAAACGGGCAATTCCGATTAATACTTCTAAGCCTTTTTCGGGAATATAACTGTAATCGCCAGTAAAACGATGGTAGTTGAAAATCGCAAAAGCAATCGCTCCATTTCGGTGGATTTCTTCGTGCGTGATTTCCCATTCGTTGTGACATTCTTCGCCATTCATCGTCACCATTGGATACAAAGCCGCACCATTTTTGAAACCCAAATTGTCTTTGGCATTTTCAATCGCTTTGTCCAATTGATTGAATCTGTAAGTCAATAAATTTCGGGCTACTTGCTGGTCTTTGGTTGCCATATAAAACGGAATACAATAAGCTTCGGTGTCCCAATAAGTGGAACCTCCATATTTTTCGCCAGTGAATCCTTTTGGACCAATATTCAAACGAGAATCTTTGCCAGAATAGGTTTGATTGAGTTGAAAAATATTGAAACGAATGCCTTGTTGCGCTTTCACATCGCCATCAATGGTGATGTCTGACATTTCCCAAATTTTTGCCCAAGCATCGATTTGATCTTCTAATAATTGGTCATATCCTTTTGCTAAAGCTTCTTTTATTAAGGATTCGGCTGCAGCAACCGTATTTTCGTGATTTAAAGAAACGGTATAACCACCCATTTTTTGGATGGAAGATTTTTGTCCTTTTGCAATAATAACATCGAATGAAAATTGAATTTTATCGGTTCCAGTTTTAATATTTGAAGGCGAAATGTGGCCGTTTTTACCATTTACAAAAATGGTGTTTTGCATAAAAGTAGTAGCCTTGAAATGGGTTTTGAAAGTTTGAGCCGTTACAAAAGCTTCGTTTCCGCTTCGTTTCACGTCCAATGGTTCCCAGAATTTTTCTTCCCAGTTGGCGTCTTCATTGGTTACTCCTGCATCAACATAAGGTTTGTAAACAATTTTGGTGTCTTTGTTAATTGCGGTGATTTCATAATTGATTACACCCACTTCGTCCAAATTCATACACAAAAAACGACGAATGTTTACGCCAATTTCGGTTCCGTTTTGCAAAGTAGCTTCGAAGGAGCGGTTGTACCAACCTTCTTTCATATTCAACTCCCGACGAAAGTTTTTAACTTCCGTGCATGTGTTCAAATCTAGGTTTTCATCGTTAATTTCAATGTCAATTCCGATCCAATTTGGTGCGTTTAGTACTTTCGCAAAATATTTTGGATACCCATTTTTCCACCAACCTACCTTGGTTTTATCGGGATAATAAATTCCTGCGATATAACTTCCCTGAAAAGTTTCTCCGGTGTAATTTTCTTCAAAATTCGCGCGTTGTCCCATCGCACCGTTGCCAATGCTGAAAAGACTTTCGGACGATTTTACGCTTTCTGCATCAAATCCTTCTTCAATGATGGACCAATTGTCTGGCTTTATATAATCTTGGTTCATTTTTTTTAGTTTAAAAGTTTCAAGTTTAAAGTTTCAAGTTCTTTGACCTGAAACTTTAAACATGAAACAAATTTATTTAATCAAATTATCGATAAAGGTTTTATCCATTTGGGTAAAATCTTTAAATAAATGTTTTGCTTCGTGCAATGTTGAAGCTTCACCAATTCCAACGCTAACCATTCCGCCGATATTTGCGGCTTGAATTCCGGCAACTGAATCTTCAAATACAATCGAATCTTCGGGTTTAGTATTCAATAATTTGGCGGCAAGCAAGAAAACTTCGGGATCGGGTTTTGCATTCGAAACGTCATTTCCGTCAACTATAGCATCAAAAAAGGAGAGAGTTCCCGTTTTTTCAAGAATCGGTCTAGCGTTTTTACTGGCGGACCCTAATGCTATTAATTGCTTTTGTTCTTTCAAATAGTTTAAAATAGGCATCACTCCGGGCAAAATTTCGCTTTCGTCCATATCGACTAAATAGGATAAATAATCTTCATTTTTTTGAATGAGCCATCTGTTTTTATCTTCTTGCGAAGCAGTGACTTTTCCTATTTCTAAAATGATATCGAGCGAACGAACGCGGCTAACTCCTTTTAATAATTCGTTATTTTCGTGTGTAAATTCGAATCCTAATTCATTGGCGATTTTTTTCCAAGCAAGGAAATGGTATTTTGCGGTGTCCACAATTACGCCGTCAAGATCGAATATAAATGCTTTTGTATTCATTATTGTTTTAATTTATTTACTGGTTGCTATTTTTTCTCTAACAAAAAATACTGCCAAACCAGCAAGCAACATGGAAACTCCTGCGATTACAATAATTGCCATTGGAAAACCTCCAAACAAAGCAATAATGGTACTTCCTAATAATCCAGCTGCGATTTGCGGAATGGTAATGGTGGCGTTAAATAATCCCATATATACACCCATTTTATCCGCTGGTAATGAACCAGAAAGCATGGCATAAGGCATTGCTAATATGGCTGCCCAAGCTAAACCAACTCCAGAAATTGATAGTAGTAAAATAGTTTTATCGTGTACAAAATACATCGAGGCCAATCCAATTCCTCCCATTAAAAGCGAAAAACTATAGGTTTTTTTTCTGCCAATAGATTTTGCAATGGATGGAATAAGCAAAGAAAATAAGGCTGCAACGGCGCTGTAAAAAGCAAACATAACGCCTGTCCAATCTCCAGCCTCGTTAAAACCAATTGATTTTGGATCCAAAGCTTCTGCTCCCCAAACCTGATTGGCGATAGCTCTGGTGGTATAAACCCACATTAAAAATAAAGCAAACCAAGAAAAGAATTGTACAATTCCCAACTGCCAAAAGATTTTTGGAGCGTTTGCAATTAATTTGAAAATGCTTGTTTTTTCGGTTACAGTTTCGGATTCTAGGTCGATTTCATTGTATACTGCGTGTTCTTTTGGTGCGTATTCTTTGGTTCTAAAAACAGTCCAAAGAACCGTTGCCAATAAAATAGCTCCTCCAATATAGAACGACCATATTACTGATGCCGCCACTTTTTCTCCCGCAGCGGGAACGTTGGCAACACCTAACTGAGCTAGAACCCAAGGTAATAAAGAGCCAAAAACGGCTCCAAAATTGATTAAGGCACTTTGCAAAGAATAGCCAAGATTTTTTTGTTCATCATTAACCATATCGCCAACTAAGGCTCTAAAAGGCTGCATCGTAACATTAAAAGAAGTGTCCATTAATAGCAGCATAACTGCTCCAAAAATTAACGGTGGTAATAAATAGGTAAAGTATTCTGCGTTAGGCATAAAAAACATTGCCAAAGCCGAAATGATGGCTCCAAAAAATATAAAAGGAATTCTACGTCCAAGTCGCGTCCAGGTTTTATCACTAGAAAGACCAATGATGGGCTGAACAATTAAACCTGCAAGAGGCGCTGCCAGCCAAAAATAACCTATGCTATGAACATCGGCACCGAGTGCTTCTAAAATTCGGCTCGTATTGCCATTTTGAAGGGAATATCCAATTTGTACTCCTAGGAATCCAAAGCTTAGATTCCATATTTGCCAAAAACTTAATTGGGGTTTTTTCATTATCGTATATTGTATTAAATGTACGATAAGCGCCTTGCTTATCAAAACTTAACTTATTTTTCGAAGTAAAAGTAAAAGTTTTGAATTGTGTAAATATATAAAAGAATTAAAAATTAAAAATAAAAAATCAGAAATTAAATCGACGAGCTATAACTACAACGTGATAGTTTGATAAATAAATTTTAAAGAGGCTAATTTGTTGATTCTCTTTCTATGAGATGGGTTTCAATTACTACAGTTTTGTAAATCTCTTCTTCATATTCCTCCAGTTCTTTTTCTTCTGATTCTAATCTTTCGATGAGAATTTTTGCAGCGACATTGCCCATTTCGATGCCGTTTTGGGTGACGGTAGAAATGGTTGGTGTAGAATATTTAGAAATTATTCCATCGGTAAAAGCGATAACGGCGAGATCTTCGGGAACTTTTATTCCCATTTTGTGGGCTATTTTAATAATCGTAACGGCAAACAGTTCGTTTACGGCAAAAACGGCATCAAAAGCTTTGTCTTCTAGTAATGTGGCGATGGTGATTTCGCAATTGTCAACATTTTCAATTTTAATAATCAAATTTTCGTCGAAAGCCAATCCATTGTCTCGCAAGGCTTTCGTATAACCATCTGTTCTAAATTTTCCTACGCTGACATAATCGACGGTGGTTAAAAGGGCAATTTTTTTTCTTCCTTTGTCAATCAAACTTTGAACCGCACCGTATGCGGATAATTCGTCGTTAATAATTACCTTATCGCAAAGAATATCGTTGGTAACTCTATCGAACATGACCACAGGCATTCCTTGATTAATGACTTCGGTGATGTGGTGAAAATCGCCTTTTTGTTGAGTTTCTTTGGAGAGCGACATAATAAATCCATCGATGCTACCATTGGCCAACATTTCCATATTGAGTACTTCCTTATCAAAAGAATCATCCGACAAACAAATGATAACGCTGTACCCGTTTTCATTGGCAATTTGTTCAATTCCGTTAATCACGGTCGAAAAGAAATAATGCACGATTTCAGGAATAATAATTCCGATGGTTTTCGTTTTTCTGTTTTTTAAACTAAGGGCTATATTATTGGGTTTATAGTGATAAAATTTGGCAAAAGCTTGTACTTTTAGTCTCGTCTCTTCACCAATTTCAAGACTGTTTCTCAAAGATTTGGAAACCGTCGAAATAGATACGTCGAGTTCTCTGGCGATTTGTTTTAGGGTAACTTTTTTTTTCATGTGTTGGACTTTACAATCATTTTCGTAATAAAGATAAAATTTTATTTAGATTTTGGCAATTTTGTGCCTGAAAATTTCAATAAAAGAGAAAGTTTTCAACACTATCACGTTTTCGTAACCTATTTAAACTTTACCTTTGTTATAAGCTAATAAATTAATGTAATTTTATCCTTCGAAGTAAAGGTAATACTAAACAAAAACCAAATTAATTTAAATAAAAAGTATGAAAACAATTTACAAAAAGTTGTTATTTTTATTACTATTCTTACCATTTAGTGTTCTTGCGCAAGGAACATTAGGAGGTATGGTTTTAGATTCTAGATCTAATCAGCCAATTCCGGGTGTAAATGTAGTAATTCAAGGTTCCACAAGTGGAACGCAAACTGATTTTGACGGAAAATACAAATTACCTAACGTGAACAATGGGGAAAAAATTGTTTTTTCGTATATAGGTTATACCAGTCAAACCATTGTTTTTAGCAATCAACAATCATTAAATGTTATTCTTGTTGAAGAATCTAACGAGTTGAAAGAAGTAGTTGTTCAAGTAGGTTATGGATCTGTTAAGAAAAAAGATGCTACAGGTTCAGTTGCTTTGGTAACGGCTAAAGACTTTAATAAAGGAGCCATTTTCTCTACGGATCAATTATTAGCAGGAAAAGCGGCGGGCGTTAGAATTACTAACGGTGGTGGTGCTCCAGATGCTGGTCCAATTATCAGAATTAGAGGTGGTGCTTCCTTAAATGCTTCGAATGACCCTTTGATTATCATTGATGGAGTGCCAATAAGTGACGCAGGAACAAATCCTTGGTCTCTTATTAATCCTAATGATGTGGAGAGTTTCTCTGTATTAAAGGATGCATCTGCAACTGCAATTTATGGTGTAAGAGCTTCTAATGGGGTAATCCTTATTACTACAAAAAAGGGAACTTCAGGAGCGCCACAATTCAATTATTCGTCTAATGTCACTATCGGAAAAGTAATTAAGACCTTAGATGTGATGAATGCGTCCGATTTCACGCGATTTATTCAACAATATCATCCTACAAAGACAAATCAATTAGGAGTGGATGACCCTACGACTCTTGCTACTGATGATCTTTCTACGCCACAAATTGAAGGCAGAATATTAAGTGATACCAACTGGCAAGATGAGATTTTGAGAACATCAATTTCAACAGATTATAACTTTAGTGCCAGAGCTAATTTGTATAAAAAAATACCGTTTAGAGCTTCTATTGGTTACACAGATGTTCAAGGTATTGTAAAAACCAGTGAGTTCAAAAGACTTTCGTATTCCTTTAAGATGACGCCAAAATTTTTAAATGATGATTTAAAGATAGATGTTAATGCTAAAGGAACATATTCAAATAAGAATAATGTTGATGAAGGAGGTGCTTTTGGTGGAGCAGCAGTTTTCGATCCTACTAAACCCGTTTACGGCGACTCCTTTAATAATAAGTTTGTAGGCTATTATCAACAAACTAGTGTAAGTGGAAATAGAGATCAAATGGTCGGACCAAAAAATCCTTTGGCTTTATTAGATCAAAGAAGAGGTGTTGACAAAGCAATACGATTTTTAGGAAACATTGAGTTCGATTATAAACTCCCTTTTTTGCGAGACCTTAGAGCAGTTGTAAATATGGGATTAGATGCTACAACGAGAGATTATAAAGTAAAGTTTCAAGAAAATGCACTTGCTACTTATACTTTCAATCAAGGAACAGATCCTGCAACAAACTATCTTTTTAATCCTGGTCAAGCAGAATTTTTTAAAGCAACGGCAACCAATAAAACGATGGAGTCGTACTTAGCATATTCAAAAACACTTACTGGTTTTGTGAATAAAGTGGATGCGCAAGCGGGATATTCCTATCAAGATTTTAAAACAGATGGAAATTCAATTTCTTATAGAAATAATGTAGATACAGGAATTAGAGAACAATTTATCAGTGATGTTAATAATCCAAACAACAGAGAATATAGACCTCGAAATTTGCAAGCTTTTTTCGCTAGAGGAAACGTTGATTTGTTGGGTAAATATTTATTGACTGCCACTCTTAGAGCGGATGGAACATCAGTTTTTGCTGAAAATCAAAGGTGGGGTTATTTCCCTGCTGTGGGTGCAGCTTGGAAACTAAAGGAAGAATCATTCCTGAAAGAATCTAATTTTGTTCAAGATTTGAAACTACGATTAGGTTGGGGACAAACGGGACAAGCAACGCTTCCGGGAGGTGGTACTATTCAAAGAGAGTTTTACCCTTATTTACCTACTTTTATTCCGGGAGATGCTGCCAGTCAATATTTACCAAATGTAACTCCATATACTGTAGGACCATTTAATGCTGAATTGACATGGGAAAAAACGACAACATATAATTTAGGATTAGATTTTGAACTATTCAAAGACAATATTCTTACCGGTAGTGTAGATGTTTATCAACGAAAAACTACTGATTTGTTAGCAGTTGTTCCATTAGCAGCAGGTGATACAGGAGGAACTGAATACTTGAAAAACATTGGGTCTTTAGACAGTAATGGAGTTGAGGTGAGTTTAAATGTTAAAGCAATTCAAACAGATGATTTATCTTTAAATTTTGGAGGTAATATCGCCTACAATTATAGTACTATTTCTGAACTAAAAGGAATAACAAGAACTAGTGCTGGAGGAGGTATTGGAGGTACAGGGAATAATTTAGCCTATCATGCTGTGGGGTATCAACCATATTCGGCTTTCGTTTATGAGCAAGTTTATGATGGAAGTGGTCAACCAATAGTTGGCGCCTATAAAGACAGAAATGAAGATGGTATTATAAATGATTCAGATGAGTATTACGTTGCATTGCGACCTAATTGGACTTATGGTTTTAATGCTACTTTTGGTTATAAAAACTTTGATTTGACCGCAAATTTTAGAGGTCAAATAGGAGGTCAAGTTTATAATCTTAAAAAACAACAAAATGGTAATATTCAAGCGGCAATTCCATCACAAAGTACAGAATACATACAAAATGTTTTGAATTTTTATAACGGTACCGCTAGTCCTCTTTTTGATACCTATATTGGTAATGCAGAGCGTTCAGATTATTTACTGGAAGACGCTACTTTTTTACGTTGTGATAACATTTCTTTAGGATATAAATTTGAAAAATTTGTTGGTAAATCTTCCTTGAGAGTAAGTGGAGCTGTTAATAATGCATTTTTAGTAACCAAATATACGGGTCAAGATCCAGAAAATTTTGATGCAATTGATGGGAATTTTTATCCAAGACCAAGAACATACACTTTGGGAGTAAGTCTTGACTTTTAATTAATAAAATAATAGTATGAAAAATTTTAAAAAGTATACATTAGGATTAGGTTTAGTCCTATTGCTAACAAGCAGTTGCATTGATGATTTGAACACGGAGCCAAAAGGTTCTGCTAAATCTTTAGATCAATTACTACAAGAACAACCCACTTTAGCTGGACTCGTTTCTAAAGTTTATGGATCTTATGCACTATCAGGGCCATCAGGACCAGGAAGCACAGATACACCAGGTGATGATCCTGGAGAATCTCCATTCTTGAGAGGGATTATTAATTTACAAGATTTTACTGCTGATGACATGAAAAACCGTTGGGGTGATAATGGTCTTGACCAATTGACAACAGCCAGTAATTGGGATTCAAACAATAAGTTTATGCGATATATGTACAATCGTATTTATTATACAGTGCCTCAAGCGAATCAGGTTATTGCACAATTCAACAATTTTTCTGTTTCAAATAAAGACCAAGTAATAAGTGAAATGCGATTTTTGAGAGCATTAGCCTATTTCTATTTGATTGATTGTTTTGGGAAAGGACCTTTATTGACTGAAGCTGATTTAGGAAGCAAAGAGCTTAAAGCTGAATCTACTAGAAAGCAATTGTATGATTTTGTTGAATCGGAACTCTTGGATATCGAAAATAAATTGCCTCAAAGAATTGGATATGGTCAAACAAGCAAGTCAGCTGTGAGAATGTTATTGGCAAAACTATATCTAAATTCTGAAGTTTATGTAGG
>JAAFGY010000220.1 GCA_010365135.1 Flavobacterium sp. | reverse complement strand
TTTACTCCTATGGAAGAATGTATCTCGGTTTTTGATATGCTAAAAATTGGTGTTGGACCTTCTAGTTCACACACTCTTGGCCCTTGGTGCGCTGCCGAACGTTTTTTGATCGAATTGCGTAACGAAAATCTCATTCATTTTGTAAACAGAATAAAGGTAGATTTATACGGTTCGCTTTCCTTAACTGGAAAAGGACATGCCACAGATTTAGCCATAATGTTGGGTTTAAGCGGTCAAGATCCCGAATCTATTCCCATAAAAGACATCTCCAAAATTGTAAAATCAATCGAAGACAAAAACGAAATCAATCTAGGAAACGAAATCACGATTCCTTTTTATTTCTTGCAGGACATTGTTTTCAATAAAAACTTTCTTCCTTTTCACGCCAATGGGTTATCATTTACAGCTTTTTTAAAGGATGAAACACAATATATTTCGACCTTCTACTCCATTGGTGGCGGCTTTGTTGTGAAAGAAGAACGCAGCAATGCCAAAAAGAAAATTCAAATAAAATGCGCTTTTCCGTTCCCAATTCAAAATGCTGAAGAATTGTTAAACTATACTTTGGAGGAAAACAAGAGTGTTTCGGAAATTGTATACGAAAATGAAAAATCAATGCGTCCCGAAGCCGAAATTCACCACGAATTAATGCGAATTTGGAACACGATGCTGGAATGCATGTACATCGGTTGTCATTCCGAAGGAATTCTTCCCGGCGGTTTGAATGTTCGCCGTAGGGCTTTCGATATGCACCAACACCTTATTGGCTTGGCCAATTATGATTCGCCCCAAACTTGGCTGGAACAAATTCGCCTAACCGAAGTTAAATTTCGCCAAATCCTGAAATGGGTTTCGTGTTTTGCTTTCGCTGTAAACGAAGTAAATGCTTCTTTAGGCCGCGTAGTTACCGCTCCAACCAACGGAAGTGCAGGTGTAATTCCCGCCGTTTTGATGTACTATTTAGTCATCGAAAATCATAAAGCTGGGGAAAAAGAAATCAAACAATTTTTGATGGTTGCAGGAGAAATTGGCAGTATTTTCAAAAAAGGATCTACCATTTCGGCAGCAATGGGCGGCTGTCAGGCAGAAATTGGCGTTTCATCGGCGATGGCTGCAGCTGCTTTATGCGAATTAATGGGTGGAACTCCGGCGCAAGTTTTAATGGCGGCCGAAATCGCAATGGAGCACCATCTTGGACTGACTTGTGACCCTGTTGGTGGTTTGGTTCAAATTCCTTGTATTGAAAGAAACACAATGGGTGCGATAAAAGCCATAAATGCTGCTGAATTAGCTTTAGAAACGGATCCCAAAAACGCCAAAGTACCCTTAGATAAAGTAATTGATACGATGTGGCAAACGGCCAAAGATATGAATAACAAATACAAAGAAACTTCCGAAGGCGGCTTAGCCGTGGCAGTAAATATGGCGGATTGTTAGATCTGGGAATAAAGGGTTGTAGTAATTTTTAGACCTGACAGGTTTTTAAAAACCTGTCAGGTTCCATCAATATCAAATAAGTAACATATTCAACTCTTGATTCGTAATAAAAACTAATTTACAAAACAGTCACCAATAAACTAATTTTTGTAAAATTCAATTTCTTTCGTAACAGAATATTGCTGTCATTTGCAATCTTAAAATAAATCAGAATGAAAACGACGGCTCCTGATGAAAATACCCCTAAAAAAAGCATCTTAGATAAAACCATTACCACGCGTGAGGTCATTTTTATGTTTTTTGTGGTTTTATGTTTGTCTCCCTTAATTTCCCCTCCTATTGCTTTATTAATGGGATTGATTATTGCCCAATTTATTGGTCATCCTTATTTGAATTTAAATCACAAAGCAACCCATATTTTATTGCAAGTTTCAGTCGTTGGACTTGGCTTTGGGATGAATGTAAATAGCGCATTAAAAGCTGGAAAAGAAGGATTCATCCTCACCATTGTTTCCATTATTGGAACTCTCTTAATTGGAATTTTCTTGGGCAAAATTCTAAAAATAGAAGAAAAGATTTCATTCTTAATTACCACAGGAACAGCTATTTGTGGCGGAAGTGCTATTGCGGCCATTTCGCCCATTATCAAAGCCAATGAAAAACAAATTTCGGTGGCTTTGGGCACTATTTTTATTTTAAATTCAGTGGCATTGGTACTTTTTCCATTCATTGGTCACTACCTTAATCTTTCCGAAACCCAATTTGGATTGTGGTGTGCCATCGCTATTCACGATACGAGTTCTGTAGTGGGAGCGGCAGGAAAATATGGGGTTCACGCTCTGGAAGTCGCCACCACAGTGAAATTAGCCCGAGCTTTATGGATCATTCCCATAGCGATTTTATCTACCTTTATTTTCAAGAATAAAGATACCAAAATCAAAATCCCCTATTTCATCGGACTCTTTATTTTGGCAATGATCGCCAATACTTATGTTCCTTTTGTACAGGATTACAGTCATTATATCACTGGTTTTGCAAAAGCTACTTTAACCTTGACGCTATTTTTAATTGGATGTGGTTTGTCTCGAAAAGTATTGGTTTCAGTAGGTTACAAACCATTAATACAAGGAATTGTTATTTGGATTCTCATCTCAGTTTCCACTTTGTGGGCTATTATTTCTTTGATTTAATTTGAGAAGTATAATAGGGTAAAAACCTTTAAAACCAGTATTTCTCTTTTACCACAAATTTCGCAAATTACCGTTAATTTGACTACCAAAATGTTGGTTAGTGGTTCTGAGTCAACGAAACGAAATAGTCTAATTTGTAAAAATTTGCGGAATTTGTGGTTAAAAAATATTTTTTAATACAGTTCATTAAAATAAAGTCAAAGTCGTTTATCCTTTTCATTATGCTAAAAAACAGTCGAATGCGATACTTTATTTTAATGCTTATTGCAATAGCTCTTGGCATAACTTCTAGAAAGGTTGAAGGAGTTCCAACCTTTTTTGGAGACAGTTTATATGCAATTATGGTTTACTTTGGAATGCGAATGCTTTTCATCAATTTTAATATCAAAAAAATAGCTCTATTGGCTTTACTTTTTTGCTTTGGAATTGAATTTCTCCAACTTTATGACGCCGAATGGATGCTGGCCATCCGAAGAACTACTTTGGGACATTATGTTTTAGGGCAGGGATTTCTTTGGAGCGATTTGGGATTTTATACCATTGGAATTATTATAGCGTTTTTGATTGATTTTAATTTGGTTAAGAGAAATTAATGTCGTCGGTTTTCTAAATTTAGACTGCTGCCAATTTAAAGTAAAAAGCACTTCCCAAACCCAATTCGCTTTCCACTCCTATCGTTCCGCCTTGTGCTTCAATAAACTCTTTGGAAATGGCCAATCCCAGTCCTGTTCCCGTTTTGTGACTACCAGGAATTTGGAAATATTTATCAAAAACTTTGCTTCTGTACCGAATATCTATTCCTTTTCCTTTGTCGATTACAGTGAATAGAACTTGATGATTGTCGCTTTTCAATTTTACTGTTATCTTGCTTTTTTCAGAAGAATACCGAATGGCATTCGTCAGGAAATTAACTAATACCCAAGCTGTTTTTTCGCCATCCGCTTTGATGTTTGGTAGATTTTCATCTGCTTCGACCACAATTTCAATTTGCTTTTGTTCGGCTTGCATTTTAATGGCTTCCGTAGCATAATGCACCATTTCATAAGGATTGCTTTTCTCGATGTTTAACTGTATGTTGCCTGTTTCTACTTGGGAAAGTTCCAATAATTCACCCGTAATTTTCAACAAACGTTCACTATCTTCTTTAATGCTTTCGACCAAATACTTTTGTTCCTCATTGATGATGCCTGTAGTTTCTTTTTCAAGCAATTGCAAACTCATTTTTATGGAGGAAATTGGCGTTTTTAATTCGTGAGAAACCGTTGCAATAAAGTTGGTTTTTGCAAAATCTAATTCTTTAAAAGCAGTAATGTTTCTTAGAATAATTACATTTCCAATGTCTATCGTTTCGTCTTCACCTGTTGGTTTTATAGTTATGTTTACTATTTCTTTTTCGAAATAACTTTCTTTAGCATCGGCAAAAATTTTCATTGTATCTGCTTTTCCATTATCCGATTTATTTAGAATTAAAGATTGCATCAAATCATTGGTCAAAGTTGTTGCTGCTTTTCCAACAATCTCGTCTTTCTTCATCCCAATAATTTTCAAGGCTTCATCATTGATAAACAAAACAATGCCTTGATTATCCAAACCAATAATCGGGTCGTGCATATTGTTGATTAAGGTTTCTAGACGCTTTTTCTCAAATAATAATTTATACAAATTGCTATTGTGGTATTCTTGCAATTTTTCGGCCATAGTATTGAACGATTTTGCTAAGTCTCCAAATTCATTATGATGCCAAAAATGAACTCTTTCTGAATAATTTTTATTGGCAATTTGCTTGATACTTTCTGTCAATTCCTTGATAGGATTAGCAATATTATTGGGCAAATTCACCAATAAATTGAAAGCAATCAAAAAACACAAAGTTCCTACAACAGCAATCCACAAATTGGCCGTTTCTGCAGTGCGTTTCGCAATATCGCTTTTGATTTTTATAGCTTCCATATTGAGCTTCATAATGGCGAAAATGTTTTCTCGGATTTGGGCTTTTACCTTTTCGTTGTTGCTATTTTTCTTTAATAAATCAAAATTTGATTCTAATTTTTTAGTAACAATATCTTCATCAACCTCAGTAATGTTGGCAACTTGTTTTTTGAGGTTAATTTCAAAAACAGCAGTAGCCTTGTTTTCATTAATTGCCATTTCATCTAAGGAAAGCAACATATTTCGCGAATATTCTAAAGTATTATAATTGGCTTTTAGAATATTTCCAGTGTCTTTTTTTATGGAAAAAATATAAAAGGCACTCACCATGGAAAGGATAAATATTAATAAAAATAACCCGTTGGGTGTAATTAAATTATTTGATTTTTGATATTATTTATTGGTCTATCAAAGATAAATTTATTAATATATTGAATCAAAGTTAA
>JAAFGY010000016.1 GCA_010365135.1 Flavobacterium sp. | reverse complement strand
TTAACTTTGGTTCAATATATCAATAAATTTATCTTTGATAGACCCATAAATAATATCAAAAATCAAATAATTTAATTACACCCAACGGGTTAATGTAAACAAATAGTAACAAATGGGGGAAGAAAATGATAAGCCTAAAGAATTTTAAATTAGAATCTTAAAAATCAATTAAAAATTAAAAAAACACATATCATGAAAACAATTATAGGTATTTCGCTATTGTTCATAATCACAACAATATCTTATTCTCAAAATATGACAGAAGGCACATCGAATGAGAAGAGTGCTAATAAAGTAGCTTCCACAGAAGTAGTGACTAAAGGTTCTGGCAACAAAATGTCAATCTATTTGCGAGATATAAGTGTGGATCCAAGGGTGGCAACAGTTCAAAAGGCATTTATTGAGTCTGATTTAGGAAAAAACGTAAAAGATTTTGATTATTTTATGGTCTCGTTAGAATTAAATAATGGAAGTGGTAGATTAGATGCGACTTATAATGCAAAAGGAAAACTAACAAGTGTAGTTGAGGTTTACAAGAACGTACAATTGCCTATTTCTATTTGCCGTTCTATTTATAAAGAATATCCAGGTTGGCAAATAGTAAAAGATAAATATAAATTCATTCAAGAAAATGGGACAATTGTAAAAAAAGAATATATATTAACTATGAAAAAAGATAATAAAACTCAAAAAATAACAGTGAATCCTGTTGGGGCAATATTAGCAAGCAGGTAGATGAATTAAACTAATTATCTAATGAAAAATACTATTTAAAATCTTCCTTTATACTAAAATAAGGAAGATTTTTTTATGGAATTAACATAGCTTTCCGATGCCATTTAAACCCAAAAAAAACACAATAATTGATGCATTATTGGAAATTCCAAGGTACAATCTGTGGCAGGATTATTTATTTTAAAAAAAATCAATGTTTTGTAACTTTTTTGAAATCCCACACGTATAACCACTTGTACACTTAAAAATTGTGGAGACAAAAACATGAGACAACTTAAAATCACCAAGCAGGTAACCAATCGGGAAACTGCATCATTAGACAAGTACTTGCAGGAAATTGGAAAGGTGGATCTTATCACCGCCGATGAAGAGGTAGAATTGGCACAAAAGATAAAAGCCGGTGATCAAGCAGCGTTAGAAAAATTGACCAAAGCTAACTTACGCTTCGTGGTTTCGGTGGCTAAACAGTACCAAAATCAAGGTTTAACACTTCCCGATTTGATTAACGAAGGGAATTTAGGTTTAATAAAAGCCGCACAACGTTTTGATGAAACTCGTGGTTTCAAATTCATTTCGTATGCCGTTTGGTGGATTCGTCAATCGATTTTGCAAGCGTTGGCCGAACAATCTCGTATCGTTCGTTTGCCTTTGAACAAAATTGGTTCCATCAATAAAATTAACAAAATGTATGCTTTGTTAGAGCAATCTAATGAAAGACCACCAACTGCTGAGGAAATTGCCAAAGAATTGGATATGACCGTAAACGACGTAAGAGAATCAATGAAAAACTCGGGTCGTCACCTTTCTATGGATGCGCCACTTGTTGAAGGAGAAGATTCAAACCTTTACGATGTATTGCGTTCGGGCGAATCTCCAAATCCAGATAGAAACTTAATTCAAGAATCATTGCGTACTGAAATTGAGCGTTCATTAGAAACATTGACTCCGAGAGAAGCTGATGTAGTTCGTTTGTATTTTGGTCTTGGCGACCAACATCCAATGACTTTAGAAGAAATAGGAGAAACTTTTGATCTAACTCGCGAACGGGTTCGTCAGATTAAAGAAAAAGCTATTCGCAGATTAAAACATACTTCAAGAAGTAAAATATTAAAAACATATCTTGGATAAAACAGTCGAATATTGTAGCGCCAAATGTCATAAAGTCAAACGATCTTATCACATTTGACGTTCGACTAATAAAAGTAACGACGGTCTGATTAACTGTTCGTTTTTTGATTGATGATTGAAACCTCGGCTGATTACCGAGGTTTTATTTTTTGTAATTGCGAGGTTTGAAGCAATATCGAATCAATCCTATTAATTCAAAAAGTTGCGGAGTGACCTCACTTACTATGTCATCATATAAAGCAGAATGATTTTTCATTTTGCAATATAAGTTTGCGTACATTTGCAATGAAAGTCACCTGTGAAAAGGAGTGGTTAATAAAAGTACACTAATCTAAAAGCTGGTGAAATGAAATCAAATTCTTCGATAAATAACACAGCTCTTCTCACTAAACTTCCCCAAGATGAGGTAGAAATCGCTGTCTCATCCCCAAAAAACAATTCTTTAAAAAAAAATAATCCGTTTACTGTTGTTGCCATTGGAGCTTCGGCTGGCGGACTTGAAGCCATAACCCAATTGTTAAAAAATCTATCGCCTACAACCGGTATGGCATTTATTTATGTGCAACATTTAAGCCCTGATCATAAAAGTATGCTTTCGTCCATCTTGTCGAAAACCACTCAAATGCAAGTTCAGGACATTGATGATATGGAAAAAATGATTCCCAATAATGTCTACGTCATCCCCTACAATAAAGGAATTGAAGTTATCGATGGGCATATCAATTTAATCCCGCGTTCACAAGGTGGTCCCTCAATTTCTATCGACATCCTCTTTTCTTCATTGGCTGAAACGCATAAGGAAAATGTTATTGGAGTGGTATTATCGGGTAGTGCTCATGATGGAACGATTGGCTTAAGAGATATAAAATTGGCTGGCGGAATAACTTTTGCTCAAGATGGTTCTGCGAGATTTGATAGTATGCCTAATTCTGCGATTGCCGATGGTACGGTGGATTATATTATGTCTCCCGCGGTGGCATCGAATTAACTTGGCTGAGCCAACATCCAACGGTGCTTCGAGAACCAACAAAAAAAACTTTCGCAATAGAGTTTGATACTGATAATCCTGACTTAAAAAATATTGTTCAGTATTTGCATAGCAAAAAAAATGTCGATTTTAGTCATTATAAAATGAATACTATCAACAGGCGAATACAACGAAGAATGCTTATTAATAAATCGAAAACCTTAAAACAATACAGTGATTTACTAGTGTCAGATGTTACTGAATCCGATTTTCTTTACCAAGATTTGCTTATAAATGTAACCTCTTTTTTTAGAGATAACGATGCTTTTTTACTTTTAAAAAGCACTATTTTACCTAATTTAATTAAATTAAAGGAGGACGGAGAAACGCTTCGGCTTTGGGTAGCAGCTTGCGCCACAGGTGAAGAAGTATATTCTATCGCCATGATTTTGTTAGAAATTAAAGAAGAAAACCAACTTGATTTTCCTTTTCAGATATTTGCTTCAGACTTAAGTGCAGAAGCCATTAGCGCGGCTCGAATAGGGGAATATAAATCGACACAACTTGCTAAGGTGAGTCCCGAAAGATTGGAACGGTTTTTTACCAAATCTAAAAATAATTATCGAATCGAAAAGTCGCTGCGTGATGTGTGTGTCTTTGCCCACCATAATATTTTGAGCGATCCTCCGTTTTCCAGAATGGATTTTATAAGTTGTAGAAATATGCTTATTTATTTGGACATAACGGCACAGAAAAAAGCTATGGCTACTTTTCATTATGCGCTAAATGATGGTGGATGTTTAATGCTTGGAAAATCCGAAACCATTGGGACATTATCTCAATTTTTTACAACAATTGACAAAAAATTTAAGTTTTATTCTCGAAAAAAAAATACAACCCTCCGATCTGTTCCTAATCTAAGTACACGCAATTCTCATCTAACTATGCCCGATAAATATAGTAGTCCAATAGTACCTTTCAAGAAAACACCTCTTTCAGCAAGTGGTAATCTGAGCCACGCCTTTGATACTGTTTTATTAGAAAACCATGTACCAGCGAGTGTAATCATTAATTACGATTTAGAGATTCTCCAATTTCGAGGTTCCACAGCATTATATCTACAACATTCGTCAGGAAAAGCCAGTTTCAATATTTTGAAAATGGTAGCTATTGAAATTACTTTTGAGCTACGCAATGCCATTCATCAAGCTATTAAAACCAAACAGCCTATTAGAAAAATGGGAATAGAAATGAATAGGGACTTGAGCGACAATACCATTCAAATTGTAAATATCGAAGTTATTCCGCTGATACTAGAAGGCGAAGAGCCTTTATTAATCGTTATTTTTACGGGTCAACAACAAATTGAATCCGATGACGATCCAAAAAAAGCACAACAAAAAAGTTCGATTGCCAAAGACCGACGCATCAAAAAGCTAGAAGAAGAATTGACTTGTGCACGAGCTGATATGGGTTCTATAACTCACGATCAAGAAGCTGCCAATGAGGAATTGCAAAGTGCCAACGAAGAAATTGTTTCCAGCAACGAAGAATTACAGAGCTTGAACGAAGAGTTAGAAACCTCAAAAGAGGAAATTGAATCTACCAATGAAGAACTAACAACGAGCAATCAAGAATTGCATGCTCGCATTCAGCAAGTAGAAGAATTGAATAATTATAATGGAGCCATACTTTCGACAGTGCACGAACCGGTTTTGGTACTGGACAAAGACATTAAAATTAAATCGGCCAATAAATCTTTTTATAAAACATTTCAAGTAACCGAAGCGGAAAGCATTGGAAAATCATTATACAAATTAGGAAACAGTCAATGGAATATTCCAGGACTTCGAGTATTATTAGAGGAAATTGTTCCAAAAAACAATAGCTTTTATGATTTTGAAGTCGTACATACTTTTCCTCAAATTGGCACTAAAATAATGTTGCTTAATGCCAATAAAATTATACAAGAAAGCATAAACGAAGAATTAATTGTGCTCACTATCGTTGATGTTACCGAGGTAAGAAGATTAGCAGTTGAACTGCAAGAAAAAGAAAAAAAAGCCTTACAAAAGCAATTAGAAATCGAGAAGAAAACGCATAAACTCATTGAAGATAGCAACAAACGATACAATATGATGCTGATGCAATCTCCTTTTGCTTTCGCTATTATGAAAGGAAAAGACATGATAGTAACTCTTGCTAATGATAGTATTAAAGAAATTTGGGGAAAAGGACCTGCTGTTGAAGGCAAACAGCTACTAGACATTTTACCAGAATTAAAAAAGGGTCAAATTCCAGAGATATTGAACAATGTATATACAACAGGTGTTCCGTATGAAGGTTATGAACTTCTTATTCCAATAATGCGCAAGGGACAATTAGAGGATGTTTATTTTAATTTTGTATACCAACCTTATCTTGAAGCCGACGAATCGATTTCTGGAATTACCATTATCGCCTACGAAGTTACCGATCATCATAATGTAAAAGTCGAATTGATTGCAGCTAAAAGCATTGCCGAACATAAAACAGCAGTAGTTGAAGAAGCCTTAAAGTTCAAGCAACAATTTTTATCGAATATGAGTCACGAGATTCGAACTCCGATGAATTCGATTGTTGGATTTACCAATGTAATATTAAAAACAGAACTAAACGGAAAGCAAAAAGAATATATCGATGCCATAAAAAAATCGGGAGAATGCCTAATTCTTCTTATTAATGACATTCTTGATATTGCCAAAGTCGATGCAGGAAAAATGATATTTAGCAAAAAACCGTTTAGTTTAGAAGAAACTATCGAGGATGTATCTAGTTTGTTTGAGCAAAAATGTCAAGAAAAAAACCTTAAATTCACAAAAGAATATGGCGCCTCTATTCCAAAAACGCTACTGGGTGATGCCGCTCGTTTGAAACAAATACTTGTAAACTTAATCAGTAATGCTATAAAATTTACTTCTCAAGGAAATGTAGCGATGAGCATTCGTGCGCTACATGAGGATGACAATGAAATCGCGCTAGAATTTGTAGTAAGTGATACTGGTATTGGAATTCCTGAAAACCGATTAAGTCATATTTTTTATAATTTTGAACAAGCCTCCGATGAAATATCCAGAGAATACGGTGGCACGGGACTTGGGCTTTCCATTGTAAAACAGCTGGTAGAACATCAAGGAGGATCACTTTTCGTAAAAAGTAAAATGGGAAAAGGATCGACTTTTGGTTTCCAACTGAATTTTTCTAAAACAAATGAAATAATACCCGAAGAACCCACTTTGGAATTAAAACAGAAAAACAAAATGCAAAAAATAAATGTTCTGGTGGCAGAAGATATTGCTCTAAATCAAATTTTGATAAAGTTGATTTTGAACGATTTTGGATTTGAGTGCGAAATTGCTGATAATGGAAAAATTGTCTTAGAAAAATTGAAAGAGACCAAGTATGATCTTATTCTAATGGATTTGCAAATGCCCGAAATGAATGGCTTTGAAGCCACAGAATATATCCGAAATACGATGCAACTTGATATTCCAATTATAGCTCTTACCGCTGATGTCACTTCCATAGATATTGAAAAATCTATAAAAATTGGTATGAACGATTATATTTCAAAACCTATTGATGAAGAGCTCTTGTACAATAAAATAATCGCGCAGGTCAACAAAAAGAGTCTAATTTATCCGTGAACAGTTTCCTTTTTCCCGTAGTTTGTTATAAGTTCACCTTCAAAATCGATCCATTCTTGCCAACGTTTGTCGACATCAACTTTCTCTGAATATTTTCTGGCAAAGCGAAGAAATGTAGTGTAATGTCCCGCTTCGCTAATCATTAATTTTCGGTAAAATTCGGCTAATTCCTTGTCTTCAATATTCTGGGACAATACTTTAAATCGCTCGCAACTTCTGGCTTCAATCATTGCCGAAAACAGCAATCGATCTACAAAAGCATCATTTCGGCTGCCATCTTTTTTCAAAAATTTGAAAAGTTCATTCACATAATGGTCTTTTCGTTCTCTTCCCAATTTTAGTCCACGTTCTTTAATAATGTTGTGTACCAATTGAAAATGTTCGATTTCTTCTTTGGCAATTTCCAGCAAATCGGTAACCAATTCCTCGTGTTCCGAATTGTAAGTGATGATGGTGATGATGTTCGTTGCCGCTTTTTGTTCGCACCAAGCGTGATCGGTCAAGATTTCTTCGATGTTCGATTCTACGATATTTACCCATTTTGGGTCGGTAACTAATTTTAATCCTAACATTTTTTCTAGGTATTATATTAAATTACAAAAATACAGATTTTATTTATGCTATAACAGATTGATTTTGGGATTATTTCCCTTATTTTGTGTCATAAAATAGGACTATCCGAATAATTAAATTGGCACACAGAGTGAACGGATCCTAGCGGATTATCACTGATTAAATTTAAAAAAATCCGTTTTTATCCGTTCCATCTATGTTATCCGTGTGCCATTTTGAGTTAGTCAGTTAAGCGGACACACCTATTATAAAATAAATTATATGAATGCAAATCAGTCCGTTTTAATTATTGGGTTCGTTTGGCCAGAGCCGAATTCTTCCGCAGCTGGAGGACGAATGGTGCAATTGATTTCCATTTTTAAAGCACAGGGATTTGATATTACTTTTGCCAGTCCTGCAATGGATAGTGATTTTATGATTGACTTGGAATCTTTGGGAGTTACCAAGAAATCAATCGCTCTGAATTGTTCCAGTTTCGATGTTTTTGTAAAGGAATTAAATCCCACAATCGTCTTGTTTGACCGTTTTATGATCGAAGAGCAATTTGGATGGCGTGTTGCCGAAAATTGTCCTGATGCTTTGCGATTATTGGATACCGAAGATTTGCATTGTTTGCGAGTGGCCCGCCAAAAAGCTTTTAAAGAAAATAGATCCTTTTCAACGGATGACTTATTGGTTGAAGAGGTTGCCAAAAGAGAAATTGCCAGTATTTTGCGTTGCGATGTTTGCTTGATAATTTCTGAATATGAAATAGAGTTGTTGCAAACGGTTTTCAGAATCGAATCCAGTTTATTGTATTATTTGCCTTTGTTGTTGGATAAAATTTCCGTTTCAACCATTCAAGATTTACCTTCATTCGAAGAGCGAAATAATTTTGTCTTCATCGGAAATTTTCTTCACGAACCCAATTGGAATGCCGTTCAATATCTGAAAGAAACGATTTGGCCATTGATTAAAAAACAATTACCCGAAGCCGTTTTAAATGTTTACGGCGCATATCCTTCACAAAAAGTATTGCAATTGAATAGCATTAAAGAAGGTTTTTTGATAAAAGGTCGTGCCAATAATGCTCAAGAAGTTGTCCGAAATGCTCGAATTGTTTTGGCTCCTTTGCGTTTTGGAGCAGGAATAAAAGGAAAATTACTCGAAGCAATGCAATGCGGAACACCAAGTATAACCACAACTATCGGAGCAGAATCAATGTATGGAGATTTGCCTTGGAATGGTTTTATTACTGATGAACCTACAGTTTTTGCTGATAAAGCTGTGGAATTGTATCAAGAAAAAAATATTTGGCTAAAAACTCAAGAAAAGGGTTTTGAAATTATAGAAAAACGGTATTTAAAGTGTTTATTTGAAGCTGATTTTGTAAAGCATATTTTAAATATCCAAACTCATTTAAAACAACATCGTTTGCATAATTTTATGGGAGCACTATTGCAACATCATACTTTGACGAGTACCAAATATATGTCTAGATGGATTGAGGAGAAGAATAAGAAGTAGTTTTTGTTTTTCCGCATAAGGGATGGAAGCGGCATCCTTTTATGGAATGAAATGGAATAAAAGATACAGCGAACAGCCCGACAACGCTGTAACGATAGTGGAAGCGGGGATATGCCCAAACCAAAAAAAATCCCGTTCTGATTTTACTCAAAACGGGATTTCTATTATAAACCAACGAGTGATTATGCTAGCATCGTCACTGGGTTTTCGATATATTGTTTCAAAGTTTGCAAGAACTGCGCTCCGGTTGCACCGTCGATAGTTCTGTGATCGCAAGCTAAAGATAACATCATTGTATTTCCTACCACGATTTGTCCGTTTTTAACCACTGGTTTTTCTACAATCGCACCTACTGAAAGTATGGCAGAATTCGGTTGGTTGATGATAGAATTGAATTCAGTAATACCAAACATTCCAAGATTAGAAATAGTGAAAGTGCTTCCTTCCATTTCGGTAGGTAATAATTTTTTGTTTTTGGCTCTTCCTGCCAAATCTCTTACGCTAGTTCCAATTTCAGACAAGCTCATACCATCCGTAAATGGCAAAACAGGAACCACTAATCCGTCTTCAACAGCAACTGCAACACCAATATTCACGTGGTAGTTGATAGTAATTGCTTCTGCTGTCCATTGTGAGTTGATTTTTGGATGTTTTTTCAATGCCAATGCAGAAGCTTTAATCACTAAATCGTTAAAAGATACTTTGGTATCTGGAACGCTGTTAATGATGGCTCTTGATTTCATTGCTTCGTCCATAGTTACCTCAATTACCAAGTTGTAATGTGGCGCAGTGAATAAAGATTCTCCTAAACGTTTCGCAATGATTTTACGCATTTGCGAATTCTTGATTTCTTCTGTAGCAATTTGTCCAGCTGGAACATAAGGTTTTTGGACAGTTGTCGGTTGTGAGTTGTCAGTTTGCGGTTGAGCAACTTGACTTTGAACTGCTGGAGCAGATGGAGTAAAGTTCTCCACATCACTTTTGGTGATGCGTCCGTTTTCACCAGAACCTTTTACTTGTGTCAATTGAATTCCCTTATCGCTGGCAATTTTCTTTGCTAATGGCGAGGCCAAAACTCTTTGTCCGTCAGCTGCTGCTTCTTGAACAACTGGTGCAACTTCTTCTTTTGCAGCTGGAGTAGCTTTCGCTTCTTCAGTTGGAGCAGCAACTGGTGCTGATCCTCCGGCAGCAACAATACCACTAACATCTGTTCCTGCTGGTCCAATAATAGCCAATAGGCTGTCAATTGGAGCAGATTCTCCTTCTTGAATTCCGATGTATAATAAAGTTCCTTCATTGAAAGATTCGAATTCCATGGTTGCTTTATCGGTTTCGATTTCGGCAAGCATATCTCCTTCGGATACTTTGTCTCCTACTTTTTTCAACCAAGTTGCTACAGTTCCTTCGGTCATTGTGTCGCTCAATCGAGGCATTGTAACCATAACAACTCCTGCTGGTAAAGCTGCATTTGAAGTTGTAGGAGCTTCTTTTTTTGCTTCTGTAACTTCTTCTTTTGCTGTTGGAGCTTCTTCTTTTGCTTCGGGAGCTTCTTCTTTTGCTGGCGCACTAGCAGCTCCGGCTATTAAAGCTGAAATATCTTCGCCTTCGTTTCCAATAATGGCTAATAAAGCGTCAATTGGTGCAGTTTCTCCTGCTTGAATTCCGATGTATAGAAGAGTTCCTTCATTAAAAGACTCAAATTCCATTGTTGCTTTATCAGTTTCAATTTCAGCAAGCATATCGCCTTCGCTAATTTTGTCTCCTACTTTTTTTAACCAAGTTGCCACAGTTCCTTCTGTCATTGTATCGCTCAAACGCGGCATTGTTATAATTGTTGCCATAATTGATTTTATAGTTTATGAGGTAAAAATGGATAGTTTTCTTGGGCGTATACCACGTCGTATAATTGTTGAATTTCTGGATATGGAGATTCTTCTGCGAATTTCACACACTCTTCAATCAAATTCTTTACTTTTTGGTCGATGGTTTCAATTTCTGAATCCGTAGCGTATTTTTGATCTTTGATTACATCCAAAACCTGAGTAATTGGGTCAATTTTTTTGTATTCTTCTACTTCTTCTTTCGAACGGTATAATTGTGCATCAGACATAGAGTGTCCTCTATATCGATAGGTTTTCATTTCAAGGAAAGTGGGACCGCCATTGTTTCTTGCTCTTTCAATTGCTTCACTCATGGCTTCGGCAACTTTTACAGGATTCATTCCATCAACCGGTCCACAAGGCATTTCGTATCCAAGACCTAGTTTCCAAATGTCGGGGTGATTGGCAGTTCTTTCAACAGAAGTTCCCATTGCATAACCGTTGTTTTCAACGATAAATACAACAGGTAAATTCCAAAGCATCGCCATATTAAAAGCTTCGTGCAAGGAACCTTGTCGAGAAGCACCGTCTCCAAAATAGGTTAAAGTTACTCCTCCAGTATTATTGTATTTGTCACCAAAGGCAATTCCAGCTCCAAGTGGAATTTGTCCTCCGACGATTCCATGTCCTCCGTAAAATCCATGTTCCTTAGAGAAAATGTGCATAGAACCACCCATTCCTTTTGAGGTTCCAGTAACTTTCCCCATCAATTCCGCCATTACTCTTCTTGGATCTACACCCATTCCGATAGGTTGAACATGATTTCTATAGGCAGTAATCATTTTGTCTTTTGTCAAGTCCATAGCGTGCAAAGCACCTGCCAGAACCGCTTCTTGACCATTATATAAATGTAGAAATCCTCTAACTTTTTGTTGGATGTATAATGCTGCGAGTTTGTCTTCAAACTTTCTCCAAAGTAGCATGTCTTCATACCACTTTAAATAAACTTCTTTTGTAACTTCTTTCATGTGCTTTTTTTATTTTTTTAGGCTAAAGTGTTGTTCTGTTTGTTGAATGTAATCGATAACGCTAAACTTTTACTTTACCGAATTTGGAAGTTGCAAAAATAAGACATTCCTAGTAAGCATTAAAATTAAATAGGTAATTTTTGGCATTTTTTTACAAGTAGTTTTTGTCAAACATAAAAGGTAGTAGATTTTGCAGCGAATCCGATTTGTAAACGGCGCCTATTTCGCCCATAAAATAAATCTCGATTGGGGTATCTTGTTTGATTTCATATTCGGCTATAGCTTGTCGGCAAGCGCCACAAGGAGGGATGGGAGAAGAAGTTTGATTAGTATCCGAAGCGGCGGTAATAGCCATTTTCAAAATTTTTGCTTCCGGATAGAGTGTTCCAGCTTGAAAAACCGCTACACGTTCCGCACAAAGTCCTGAAGGATAGGCTGCATTTTCTTGATTTGAACCTAAAATTATTTTTCCATTGTCCAATAAAAGTGCGGCGCCAACTCTAAACTTGGAGTAGGGAGCATAAGCATTTTTTCTGACCTCCACAGCCTGTATCATTATATTTTGTATGTCATTTGGTAATTCCTGAACGGATTCGAAAACGGAAAATTGGGTTGAAATAATAATGTCTTTCATTCTTTTTATTGGAAAAAAAATCCAAATTTCAAAGAAATTTGGATTTATAGTTATTTTTTTATAGTCTAATATTCGTCGTATTGATCACCAAAATTAAAGGTAAGTGAGAATCGTAAGGTATTTTCCAGCGGGTTTTTAACTTTGGATGTTGAAAACAAATAGGAAACATCGACTTTCACAACATTGTATTTGAAACCTGCACCGAGAGAGAAATATTGTCTCGCTCCTTTATCAGGATTTTCGTGAAAGTAACCAGCGCGTAATGCGAAGGAGTCTTGATACAAATATTCAGCGCCTACTGAATAAGTAACTTCTTTCAGCTCTTCGCTAAAACCAGCTGGAGCATCAGAGAAGGACTGCCCCATGCCTTGAAACCATCCAATAGATTGATAGTCTTGATTGTTTTGATTTCTTTCTTCGGGAGTAACTGTTCCGTCTCCATTTAAATCTGGGTTTTGAGGTGTTGGAACTAATAATTTGGCAAATTCTAAATTTACAGCTACCTTATTATAATCGTCAAGAATAAAATCAAAACCAGTTCCTACTTTTAAATTTGTCGGTAGAAAGTTGCTATTAAATTGTGTGTTGTCGTAACTAATTTTTGGTCCTAAATTCTGAACGTTAAATCCAGCTCTCCATCTTCCGTTGAATTCGTTGAAGGATAATTCTTCTGTTTGATAAAAACCTGCAACATCCACAGCAAATGAACTTGCCGATGAAGCATCTCCCGCATCTGAAGCTACTTTTAAATTAGAATTTATGAATCGAGCACCAACTGCCATAGAGAATTTTTCGCTTAATTTTAAGGAATAGGATCCATCAAAAGCAAATTCACTAGGAGAAACAATTCTTGGCTGATCGTCAGCATTTTCTCGTAATTCAATATTTCCTAATCCAAAAAATCGAAAGCTTCCCGCAAACGCACTTTTTTCGTTGATTCTGTTGTAATAAGTAAGTTGACCTAAAGAAATGTCATTTACCAAGTCCGTAAGATAGGGTGTGTAGCTTATCGAAAAACCTACTTTATCTACTGCAAAGGCATATTTTGCTGGATTCCATTGTTGGGAAAAAGCATCGGCGGAGGAAGCTACTCCATTATCAGCCATACCCGCTGATCTCGCATCTGCAGCCACTAATAGGAATGGTACACCTGTTGTAATGACATTTTCTTGCGCTTTTGCAAATGATATGATAAATAAACAGACAAAAAGTAATGGTATTTTTTTCATAGGTGTGTAAAATTAATTGGACAAATATAGTGTTTTATTAAAGTATAACAAGTTTTTCAAATTTTTCAGTTTTCGAGTTGGTTAGGTTCGATTTGACGGTAAGTTTATAAACATAAACTCCTTTTCCTATTTTATTTCCAAAATCATCTTTTCCGTCCCAAGTGATTTCTTTTGACAAAAATCCTTCGGTAGTGATGATTTGGTTTCGTGTCCAAACCACTTTCCCTGTTATTGTCATCACCTGAACCTGAACTTCCAAGGGTTCATAAGGTCTATTATGCGAAAACCAAAATTCTGTATAATTGACAAATGGATTGGGATAATTCAACACATGGGTCAATGTTAGGGATTCGTTTCCTGCCACCATAAACTGAATTTCAGCAGTTATGGGATTGTTATAAACATCCCAAGCCTTGAACGTTATCGTGTGCAAACCAACAGCTAAATTTCTAAAGGGAAATCGAAGCGTGCCTTTTGTATAATCATCCAAATTGGTTTGATAATAATCATTCAAAATATACGGATTATTTACATCGCCATCTAAAATTGCCACAATATCATGACCAATTCCACTTGCGGTGTTGATGCCATTTTCATCTTCAAGATTTGCTACTAAGAACGGAGAATCATTTGTAATTCCGCCTGAAACGAACGTTTCATCGTTCATGTATAACTTCACTCTGGGACTAATATTGTCCACAACTGCATTTTCATTTATTCCGCCTACTTTTATGCTGGTATCATAGCCGGCTTGATTTTCGAAAAGTTGGTTTTTTTTGGCGTAGAAACTAATTTTTCCGTTGGCCAATGGAACTCGAATGTCCCTTGGAACAATAAAACTAAATTCAAATTGTCCGTTTGTTACCGATGCATTTCCTCTAAAAATGGTCTCACCAAGGATATTGAAAGAAATTGGCGGACTGTTTCCATCATTATTCAAAGTGCTTCTTGTAATTGTTTTGTCGAATATGGCGGTAAAAAGTTCTCCGTTGTAATTGGTTAATGCAATGTTGTTTTCATCGGTTATTTCCCCTGAAATCTTCATTTTTGCCAAAGATTTAAAATCATCAATAGGTTGCAAAATAGGAATGTCATTTACTTTTGTGAGTCTTATTTTTGGTTTAGCTATGGCAAGCATCAATGCTGGGTCGCCAATAAAAAACACCACGTTGCTGGATGAATTTGGATTTCTGTTCTTCGCTAATCTTAATGATTCTGCAATAGAAGTGTATTGGTTCGAGCGATAAGAAAATAAATTTTCGGCTAGAATATCATTGAAATTTTCGGCGCTAAACTGTCCTATTTCACGAATGGTTGTAATCATAGCGATAGCACCACCTTTTGGGTTCCAATAGGTATATTCTCCTGCTGTTGGTCTTGATGGGTTGTCAAATCTAGAAAAATCGCAGGTTATGGTTATGAATAAGGGGTATTTGTATTGATTGCTTAAATTTTGTCCATCGGATTTTTCCCAAAGGCGTTCGCTTGCTAAACCATCTTCGCCGCCGTGTCCTAAATAGTTAAACACCAAAGCTCCTTTTTCGAATGCGCTAAACAAATCGGTGCGAGCTTTAGGATAGCGAGATCCACCTGCCGAAGCTTCCTGAGTATAAGAATCTAATAATATTTTATTGACGTTTAAGAATGGTTTTTCTATCGTGATTTTGTCAGCTAAATTATTTTGTCTATTTTGTAGGCTTACATCTGAATTTTTATCAGAATCATCGGCAATCAGCACTATATTATTTCTCCAACTTCCGTATGATTTTACATCGTAGTATTCGATAACTTTATTGACCATTTCACTAGCTTGTGCAGCATCATTATTCAACATTCTGCCTACTGCTATGTCGATACCGCCAAAAAACGAGCCTATATTTCCTTCGCTTGCATCCATCAACCCATAAAAATCATCAGAAGCATAGGAAGTTTCGCCTAAACTATTGCTGCTTAGTGCATGATATATAGGTACAATGTTGCTATTGTTTGGAATTCGATTTTTATAATCATAAGATGCATCCCCAAACAGGTTAACATATTTTATTCGTTTTTCGGGAGTTGAAGCATTTTCGTATACGTACTTTATACAGTTTCTGATGGCCGCAATATCTTGTTTGCCACAGGAAAATTCTTGATATATGGTTTCAAGTGAAATTACTTTTACATTCAAATTCGAATAAGAACGATGAAAACTAGCTAATTTTTCCGCTTGAGTGGCTAGAAAGGCGGGGGTTATAATTACATAGTCAATATCTTGAAATTGTCCTTGAGCATTTTTAAAAAGGGTTCCTTTTAAGTTTTGATTGGCAATTTTTGGTTTGCTACTTTTTATTGGAACGTAATAATCTAGCGCATCAACTGCAACATATTTTTTGCGTTCACCTAAATTTGCTTTGAATGAAAATGAAGCTTGATTGGTATTTTCCACTTTTGTTACATTATAAATGTCGGTAACATCCCAAAGCTGTGAAATTCCGCTGGCACTCGAGAAGTCATAACTTACAATTCCCAAACTTGCATTAGACAAATCATATTGAAACAGAAATTGTTTTCCGTAACCCTGTAGTTTTCTTTTGGCGGTAAGCCTGATATTATCAAGGTATCCTTTTGAGCCGGGAACGCCATTGTTATTGTAGGTTAATTTGATTTTTATGCTTTCTGAGCTTGGAATAGTGGTATTATTTGGCAAAGTGCCTACATAAAATTCAATACCTGAATTGGTTGTAAGTGCCGGGATCGAAATTGTCCCAACATCTTGTCCGTTTGCCGCCACTTTAAAACTCGTTGTTGTAAAAGCTGCCGAAGCGGCAACAACGGTCAATTTTATAGGTGTTGTTGTGTCAATATTTGGAAAAGTAAATGAAAATTCCTGGTCTTGATTGATTTCAAAGGATTCGCCAAACCACTGGCGGCCAAGGTGTGCAATATTTATTAAATCTAATTCGTGAAATTGATGATCGTCAAACGTGTTTAAATTTAAATTGCTACTGCCAGAAGGCTGAGCCATATTCGAGATTCGTTTTCCGTCATTTCCTTGCGCCGTTACATAGTAATATGATTTTGTGTCGAATAAATTGACATTGGTTTGGCTTTCTTCGCTCCAAGTGTCCACTCCTTCGGCATAAAATAGAATGTAGTCCTCATTATCGAACGCGCCGTCGCTTTCGCCAATGACTTGAATAGCATTTTCGGCTAAATCAGTAGGATAATAAGCGGCGTTGGACAAAGGTAGCATTCGGCCACCATTTCCATAAATTTTTATCTTTTTTGGATCGACTCCACTTAGATTAAGGCCTAATTGTTGTAAAAAGCTTTTGGACACTTTATAAACGCCCGATTTTTCAACATAAAATTGATACCAGTCGCCCGTTGCTAAAACAGAATTTTGTATAACGCTGGTTTTATTAGTTTGCGAAATCCTAGAAGAATTACTGTTCCCACTTAATGAATAAGAAAAGGATTTTACTCTTTTGAATCCCACTTCATCTTTTATAATTGGGGATAAAACAAGAAAAATCTGTTTTACTCCTCTAGATTCATTTGTTTTTAATGATGCCGAAGGATTTTTGGGAATAATAGTTGGGTCTAAATCTCCCAGTTGAGAAGGAGTCAATGACTCATAAACTACATTTGTAATTTGAACGGTATTTCCATCAAAAGTGTTTAATTCTGTTAGGTTTAAAATATAGGAAATGGCTCTTTTAGAAGAGTCATAATTATAATTTTTCCCTACAAATTGCGGCACGTTAATTTTAATATCGCCAACAAACATTTCGCTCTTTTCAAGCCATTCGATAGAAATATCGCCCTTACTTTGCGCAAAAGAAACAATAGGGAGCAGGGTTAAATAAAATAAAATTATTTTTTTCATTATTTTCTAAAACGCAATTAATAACAAAATATTACGGGGAGTAAAAATATATCATTTAGTGTAATTATAAATAATAAATAGTATAAATTTGCGTTTGGACTGAGTAATTATTTGGTTAATACAGTTCAATTTATAAAATAAAAAAATGATGTTGCGGTTTAATGGTTAATTATTATATTGCACCTCAGAAATTATCACCTACAAAAGAGTATGAAAGTAAACAAAATTATGGCCTTACGTTCGATTTTATCAATACTATTGATAGTTGGCTTTGCTAGTTGTAGTAAAAAATCTAGCTCGAAAAACACCTCGCAAGCAACCGGTTGGAAAATAGATAGTAAAAAATCCTCCAAAAAACAAGAAGCTGGACCTGGATTGGTTTTCGTCGAAGGGGGTACATTTACAATGGGAAAAGTCGAAGATGATGTTATGCACGATTGGAATAATACTCCGACTCAGCAACACGTTCAATCTTTTTATATGGACGAAACAGAGGTGACCAATGCCATGTATTTACAATATATTGACTACACTAAGAAAGTAACTCCACCAACCGAAGAACTTTATAAAGATGTTTATAACGGTGTTGTTCCAGATACTTTAGTTTGGAGAAACAGATTGGGTTATAATGAGACAATGACCAATAACTATTTGAGACATCCTTCTTATTCAGAATACCCTGTAGTTGGTGTAAACTGGATTCAGGCGGTTGAATTTGCTAAATGGAGAACCGATCGTGTAAATGAAGCATTGTTAGAAAAAAACGGTTATCTTAAAAAAAATGCCAAAACATTAGATGTAACTGCAGATGCTAATTTTAGTACGGAAACGTATTTAAATTCGCCAACATCAGTGTATGGTGGAGATCCTCAAATTGTATTACCAGGAAAATATGCGGACAAAAAAGGAGGAATAAAAACTCCAAAAGCTGGAAAAAACGGCAAAGTTGTTACTCCCACAAACATTTATGCACAACGTTCTTCTGGAATTCTTCTTCCCGAATATAGACTTCCAACCGAAGCTGAATGGGAATATGCAGCTGCGGCTGATGTAGGACAAAGAGAATATAATATTTATAAAGGACAGAAAAAATATCCTTGGTCTGGAAGTTACACACGTTCTGGAAAAAGACAAAGCAAAGGAGATCAATTGGCCAATTTCAAACAAGGAAATGGTGATTATGGTGGAATTGCAGGATGGTCTGATGATGGTGCAGATATTACAAATAAAGTAAAAAGCTATCCAGCAAACGATTTTGGTTTATATGATATGGCAGGAAACGTGGCCGAATGGGTGATGGATGTTTATAGACCCATTATTGATAACGAATCAAATGATTTTAATTATTTTAGAGGAAATCAATACACCAAAAATAAAATTGGAAAAGACGGAAAAGTTGATATCATTGGTAAAGATAGCATACAATATGCCACTTTAAGCAATGGTAAAAGAGTGGCAACTAGCTTGCCAGGTCAAATTGCTCAAGTTCCAGTAGACGAAAATGAAACGTATTTGAGACAAAACTTTGATAAAAGTGACAATACAAATTATAGAGATGGTGACAAACAATCCACACGCTATTTCAATTTTGGTGATTCAGAAACGGACACCAAAAACGCAAAAGAGGGACAGAATATGTATAATGCTCCTAGACACAATGTTTCAGTAGATAGTTTAGGGAATATGGTTAGAAAATATGACAAGAATAATAAAAGAACTACTCTAATTGATGACAACGTAAGAGTGTATAAAGGAGGTTCTTGGAGAGACAGAGCGTATTGGTTGGACCCAGCTCAAAGAAGGTATTTTCCACAAGATATGGCAACCGATTATATTGGATTTAGATGTGCAATGTCAAAAGTGGGTGCTAAATCAGAAAAAAGAAAATCAGCTAGAAATTAAACTTTTTATATAATAGTAATAAAAGCCCTTTGATAGGGCTTTTATTTTTTAAAATTGTTGGTATGGACATCGCATACATTCACAGTGTTTTTTTAAAATGTAATTCAGTATCGATTGATACTCGTAAAATTGAATCTGATTCATTATTTGTAGCTATAAAGGGAGAGAATTTTGACGCCAATACATTTGCTAAAGAAGCACTTGAAAAGGGAGCTTCTTTTGTAATAATAGATAATCAAGATTATTTTATTGACCAAAGAACTATTTTGGTGAATAACAGTTTAATTGCTTTGCAGGAATTGGCCAAATTTCACCGTCAGTATTTAAAATTACCAATAATTGCTCTTACGGGAAGCAACGGAAAAACAACTACCAAAGAGTTGATAAATGTGGTTCTGTCAAAGAAATTCAAAACAAAAGCAACCGTAGGCAATTTAAACAATCACATCGGTGTGCCGTTGACACTATTATCTTTCAATAGTGAAACTGAGATTGGAATTGTAGAAATGGGCGCCAATCATAAAAAGGAAATTGAATTTCTATGTGAATTGGCTCAACCTGATTTTGGTTACATTACTAATTTTGGCAAAGCGCATTTGGAAGGTTTTGGAGGTGTAGAAGGCGTTATACAAGCTAAAAGCGAGATGTATACTTATCTTGTGCAAAATGATAAATTAGCTTTCATCAACTTGGAAGATAAAATTCAAGTAGAGAAATCAAAACCATTAAAATCGTATTGTTTTGGCATAAATAAGAAAAATGCGAATGTGAATATTAGTTCTATTGCTGCAAATCCATTTGTGGAAATTCAGTTTTCGAATCTTCTTATTCAAACGCATTTGATTGGTTTGTACAATGCCAATAACATTAATGCAGCACTCACAATTGGAAAATATTTTGAAGTGGATGATAGTGCCATTAAAGAGGCTTTAGAAAGCTACATTCCTGAAAATAATCGCTCCCAGCTCATAACCAAAGACACAAATCAGATAATTCTGGATGCTTACAATGCTAATCCAAGTAGTATGGGTGTGGCAATCGAGAATTTTGTACAATTAGACAATTCAAATAAAATTATGATTCTCGGCGATATGTTTGAGCTAGGAAAAGAAAGTTTAGAAGAACACAAATCTATTGTGAATTTACTTTTGGATGAAAAAGACCTAGTTTGCTACTTCATTGGAAAAGATTTTTACAGCAATCGTGTGGATAAAAATAATTTTCATTTTTATGAAACTTTCGATGCTTTTTCTGATTATTTAAGCGAAGTAAAAATCAGGAATAGTTCTATTCTTATAAAAGGCTCCAGAGGAATGGCTTTGGAACGCATCTTGAACTTTTTGTAAAAAAATACATTTTCGATACATCAAAAACGCCATCTTACATTAGGATGGCGTTTTTGGTTCAATTATATACTCATTAAGAACCCAATGAGGTTTTCTTTCTTGTTGAGTTCAAGTTTTTTTCTTAATCTGTATCGAGCTAATTCGACACCTCCTCTTGAAATATTCATGATTTCGGCAATTTCTTTTGTTGACATATTCATCAATAAATAGGTCGATAAATCTAATTCCCTTGGCGAGATTGTTGGATATTTTTCTTTTAATCTTTTCAAAAAATCAAAATGAACATTCTTAATATGTTTTTCTAAATCTTTCCAGCTTTGGTCTGCATTGACTTCTTTTACAATACTTTTATTTAATTTATTGAATTGGAATTTTGCCGATTCATCAAATGTTTCAACATTAATGTCTTTTAATTTGTGAATGATGCCATTTAGAATTTTATTTTTCTTTACAACCTGTAATGAATTGTTTACTAGTTCTTTGTCTTTGGCTAAAATTTTAATTTGTAATTTTTCGTTATTTAGTCTTTCTATTTCTTTTTCCAAGTCAAATTGTTCTTGTCTAATTTTCGATTCTTTTTCAAGATATAGTCTTCTTTGTTCGATAGTTTCAAAATACCTGTCTTTTCTAATCTTGGTTTTTATTCTCTTTCTGATATAATAAGTGATTAAAGTAATGCAAATGATGTAAAAAAGGTATGCCAAGAAATGCCTGTACCAAGGAGGTGAAATGGTAAATGGAACAATTGCTTGTTCAGATTGAATTCCAAAACTATTTTCCACTTTTACCCTCATCTTGTAATTACCCTCTCTTAAGTTGGTGTATTCTTTTACTGAGGCTGATGACCAATTGCTCCATTTGTCTTCAAAACCTTCTAGTTGATAAGAAAATTTAATATTTTCGATATTATCATAAGTTGGCGAAGAAAATGTAAATTTTACATTGTTTGATTTATAAGGAATTTTAAATTTCAAAGTTTTATTTTTTCCATTACCAAATACGATTGTATCCCCTAAAAACGAAAAACTTCTTATTAAAGCTTTGGGTTTGGATACGAAATCATTTATGGCTTTTGAATCATAATGAACTAATCCATCGGTAAGACCAATAAATATGTTTTCAGGATCAATAGTGTAAATGGATAACTTGTTGTAAACTAAATTTTGCGTTATATTTAAAAACGGAGCTACAATATTGGTATAATCACCCATATCGGCTTTCATTAAGACACATAATGATTCTTTGTTGATGTACCAAATATTACCATAAGTATCCTCGTAAATCGTAGTGATTTTTGAAATATTTTTGAACAAGTCGCTAACTAAATTATCTTTATAAAAGACTTTTTTATCTTGTGAATATTTATAGAAATGGTTGTTTGTTTGAAAATAGATATTGTTTTTTAAGCGTTGAATGCTGCCAATTCCTTTATCTGATGCGGAGAGATTTTCATAGGTTTTAACTATTTTAAATTTTTTAAAAACATCATCAAGTGTAATTTGATAAACGAGTTCATCTTTTTTTACCCAAATATCTTGGTTGTCAATTTCAAAATCCCCTACTGATTTAGAAAATCCTTGAATTTGGTTCGCATAGTGCCAACCATCTGATTTTTTTTCAAATAATGAGAAGCCATTGTAATTAGAGCCAATCATATAATTGGGATGATTAGGAATTTTTTTTAAACTCCAATATCCATTAATATTGTCTAATGCTTGAATGGTTTTCCCTCCTTCAATTAATAATAGTCCTCGATTGTGCGCGCAAAGTAGTTGATTGTCAATTACTTGAATATTCCAAGCTTGTCCAGTTGTGCCTTCTACAAGGGCAAAGACTCCTTCTTTAAAAGGTTTGTCCCATGAATGGTAAAATACTCCTTGGTTTGTAGCGACATAGAGATTTCCTTTGTGGATAACCGTTGCATAAACAGTACTTAAATCATAACTATACCCAAAATAGGAAAACGGAGAATTTACATTTATGAATGCGATTCCATTATCAAGTCCTAGCCACAAATTATTTTTATTATCTACAAATGAAGTAAGCACAGTGTTGTTTTGAATTCCTTTTATTTGATTAATATGTTGAATTATTCTGCCAGTTTTATCGCATATAATAATTCCATTTAAAACGGAATTGAGTACAATATAATTACTCTTTATAGAAACGCCTCCCAAACAACTATTTTTTTTGACAAAAGTATTTGCGTCTGTGTTCCAAGGAGTCATAGCGTTTTTACTGTACAGAAATAGGCCTTTGTCAAGGGTAGCAATGAGAAGTTGGTTTTCTGACATTGAAAATATTCCCCAAACCTCAGTGTTGTTCAAAATGGTTGTGCCGTTAAGCGGAATTAATTTTCCATTCCGGTATTCTACTATGCCTTTGGATACATCTTGAATATAGAGTTTATTGTCAACTAAAAAGGAAAACTGGAATCGAGAGAAAGGCTTGAGAATTTTTAATGTATTGTTTTTAAAAATAAAAATGCTTTCAAAGGACTGAAAAATTACTTCATCATTAATGATATGTATTTTCCAAACAATGTCAAAAGCCGCCTTTTTTTTATCAAGAAATTTAGATAGCGAGTAGTAGATGAGTATTCCTTTTGAATTCGATTTAAAATAACCAAATTCATTGTAACCTCCCACGAAGATTTTTCCTGAGTCCTCGATTTTTACACATCTAATAACGGAAGTATTAGGCAACATAAACTTGTGCCATGAAGAACCATCCAATTGAAAAAGACCATTGTTATTAGCAAAATAAAGATTGCCATTTTTGTCCTGATCAATGTTCCAGTTTTGAGTTCCTCCATTATAATCGGCTCTTTTATAATTTCGTATTTCTGGAAGCCCGATACTCTTCACTTGTCCGAAGAAAGTTATAGATATAAGAAAGAAGAACAATAGGGAGCAGCGGTTTGAAAGCGTCATATATTAATATTAATTACAGTAAATTAATGGATAGAAATCTTAAAGAATCTTAAAGAATTCTCAAATGTAAGTATTAAAAAGAAAATAATATTCTCTAAAAATATCTAATAAATACAAATAAAAGTCATTTTTTATAAATGTAGTGGTAGTTTGTTTATTTATTATTTGAATTGGGTGTTAAAATTATTTTTAATAATATGAAAATCAATAGTATAAAATTTTTTTGATTAGTTTTTGTTGTATATGAAAATAGGTTTTGATGTGTTTTTGTATATAAATTTTGACGTATTGGATAATCAAATATGAAAAAATTTGCTTATTATTGTATTGAATTACTAATTAATTAACCAAAATTTTAGAAAAATGAAATTAACAAAATTACTTATTTTTTGTTTTTTATCTGTTCTATTCTCAGTTTATGGGCAAGCACAAGATGTATCCATAAAAGGAAAAGTAATAGACGAGAACGGATTACCCATTCCAGGAGTAACCATTTTAATTAAAGGTACTACCAACGCAACATCTTCGGATATGGATGGGAATTATCAAATAAAGGCTGCTTCAGGTGGTACTTTAATGTACAGTTATATGGGATATTCTTCCGTTCAGGAAGCCATTAAGGGTAGAACAAATATTACGGTGACACTTAGTCCAGAGTCACAATCCTTACAGGAAGTTGTGGTGGTAGGATACGGTACTCAAAAGAAAAGTGTGAATACTGGTGCAATCTCCAGCGTTAAAGCAAAGGATCTTGAAAAAATTCCTAATGGACGTATTGAACAAACCTTGCAAGGAAGAGTTTCTGGCGTGATGGTTGCTGCTCAATCTGGGCAACCAGGAGCTGCTTCTACCGTGAGGGTTAGGGGTTTAACTACCTTCGATACTTACGGCGGTAACAATCCTCTTTGGGTTGTTGATGGTGTAATTGTAGATTCTGGTGGAATTGGATTTGTAAATCAATCGGATATCGAATCGATCGAGGTACTAAAAGATGCTGCTTCATTAGCTATATATGGTGCTCGAGCAGCTTCTGGTGTTATTATGGTAACCACTAAAAAAGGAAAATCAGGAAAAATCTCTGTAAGTTACACGGGATTTACTGGTATTTCTGGTCCAGAAAAAACTGTAAAACTACTTAATGCTACTCAGTATGGAGCGTTAATGAATGAAAAAGCAGGTGCTGCTGGGCAAGCTATTCCTTATCCAAACTTGGCTGGTCTCGGAGTGGGAACAGATTGGCAAAAACAAATTTTTAGCAATGATGCTATGCGTTCCAATCATGAATTCAGTTTGAGTGGTGGTAATGAGGTTTCTACTTTTTTTGCTTCATTTGGTATTTCAGACCAAGAAGGTATTGTTTCTAAAGAAATTTCAAATTTTGGGAAAAAGAATATTCGGTTAAACTCAACACATAAATTATCCAAATTTTTTACTATTGGGCAGACATTTGGTTACACACATCAAAAAGGAGTAGGTTTAGGAAATACAAATAGTGAATATGGTGGACCATTAAGCTCAGCATTAAATTTAGATCCTATAACTCCAGTAGTAGTTACAGATCCTATTGCCGCAAACGGTAATTTATATGATGATCCTCATGTAATCAGAGATGCAAACGGAAATCCTTATGGTATTTCTTCAGTAGTGGGTCAAGAAATGACTAACCCAGTTGCTTACGTAAAAACAAGATTAGGAAATTACAATTGGTCTGATGATTTTATTGGAAATGCATATCTTGAGTTTACTCCTATCAAAGATTTAAAATTTAGATCTACTGTTGGTCTGAAAAGAGCATTTTGGGGTGATGAATCTTTTACACCTCAATATTATTTAAGCGCAACTGTTTTGGCTTCTCAAAATATTTTGAGTAGAAGCACTAATGAAACTTTTGCTTGGAATGTCGAGAATACGGCTTCCTACACAAAAAGTGTTGGTGACCATAACTTCACTTTATTAGTAGGACAAGGTGCTTATGTAGATAATAATTCTACTGGAACTTATGTATCGTATCAAGGTTTGTCAACGAATGATTACAGAGAAGCTTCCTTTAATGATCTATATGTATCTGAGCTAAAGAAAAAAGGAAGTGCTTATACTTCTCAAGAACATAGAGTAACCTCATTGTTTTCTCGTTTGAATTATGATTATAAAGAAAAATATTTATTTACAGGTATCATCCGTCGTGATGGTTCTACCAATTTTGGTTCTAATAAAAAATATGGTATTTTCCCTTCCTTTTCTGCAGGTTGGGTAGTTTCAAAAGAAGGTTTTTGGAAAGACAATAGCATAATAAATACTTTAAAATTAAGAGCGGGTTATGGAGTAACAGGTAATGATGCTATTCAACCAAATGGTTCTTTAGCTCTCATCGGTGGTGGTCGAAATTATACTTTTGGTAGTGCAGGAGGAGCTGTTTTTTCTGGAAATAGTCCAGACGCACCTGCTAACCCAGATTTACATTGGGAAGAAACATCACAATTGAATGTTGGTTTTGATGCCAGATTATTTAATGATTTCAATTTAACTATTGAATATTATGATAAAAAAACTACTGGAATTTTGCGACCTGTTGAGTTGCCAGGTTATATAGGAGCAACAGGAAGTCCGCTGGGCAATGTTGCCGATATGGGAAATAAAGGAGTTGAAATTGAATTGGGTTATCGCAGAAAATTTGGAGAATTTAACTTTTCAGCTAATGGAAATGCATCTTATCTTAAAAATGAAGTGACTTATTTGGGACTAGATAAAGATTTTATACCTGGAAACGCAACATTCCAATCTTTGGATGGGGATGTAACTAGGACACAAATTGGTCAACCTTATAATTCTTTTTATGGATATAAAACAAATGGTATTTTTCAAACTGTTGAAGAGGTTAATGCTTATTCAAATGGTACTGGTGGTTTAATTCAACCAAATGCTGTTCCAGGAGATTTCCGTTGGACTGATACCAATGGCGATGGTGCTATTACTGATACTGACAAGCAATTCTTAGGAAGTCCACTTCCAAAATACACTTTTGGTTTGACAATCAATTTGGAGTACAAAGGTTTCGACTTTATGGCTTTTGCACAAGGAGTTACTGGAAATAAAATATTCCAAGGGCTACGTAGATTAGATGTCTTAAATGCAAATTATCAAACAGATGCTTTAAGTCGTTGGACAGGACCAGGAACTTCGAACGATTATCCTAGATTAACAAATACTGATGTTAATAAAAACTTTGGGTATATGTCTAATTTTTATTTAGAAAAAGGAGATTATTTACGTCTTAAAGTGGTTTCAATTGGCTATTCTTTACCAAACGATCTTATAGCTAAAATTAAAGCTTCTAAAATAAGATTTTTTGTAACAGGTGAAAATTTATTGACCCTTACCAAATATACAGGTTACGATCCAGAAATTGGAGGTAATGTTTTTGGAATAGATAGAGGGTATTATCCTCAAGCCAAGACTTTTATGTTTGGAGCTAACGTACAATTTTAATTTAAAGAATTATGAAAACAATAAAATTTAAGTTTTTATTTATTGCTCTTGCAATGATAATTACAATGGTATCTTGTAGTAAAGACTTTTTAGACGTACAACCGAAAGGGACTAATCTAGAATCAAACTATTATAAAAATGATACAGAAGCATTAGCAGGACTTGTTTCTGTTTATGATTTGATGCGAAAAAATTCTGGAGGCTTTGAAAATATGATCACCATGATGAACGCAGGTTCCGATGATAATTATGCCGGAGGTGGTTCAGCTACTGATGGTGCTGGAATTCAAGGTTTTTCCAATTACACTTTGAGCCCTACTTCTATGCCAAGAAGTTTTTGGAGCGATCATTATCAAGGGATTTATAGAGCGAATTATTTGCTTACTAAATTGCCTGGAATTCCTATGGATGCAAGTTTAATCACAAGATATACTGCAGAATGTAAAGCATTGCGTGCCCATTATTATTTTAATTTAGTGCGAATGTTCAAGAATGTTCCACTTATTACAACTCCACTTGCAACATCAGAATATTATTCAGTGTTACAAGCAACTCCAGCAGCTGTTTATGCTCAAATAGAAAAAGATCTTACTGAAGCCATAATTGCTTTGCCAGCTACAGTACCAGCGGCAGACGCAGGACGGTTTACTCAAGGAGCTGCCAAAGCTTTGCTTGGGAAAGTATATCTATATGAGAAAAAGAATGCCGAAGCAGCTGCTCAGTTTGCTACAGTAAATGGAACTCCCGGAGGAACAAGTCAATATGGATATAAATTGCTAAGTAAATATGGTGACTTATGGGTAACTGACAATAAATATAATACAGAATCTATCCTAGAAGTAGCACATACTAACTTATCAAGTGCTTCTTGGAACAATCCTTATGGAGATTCAGCTGAAGGAAATATTGTAAATATAATGGTTGGTCCCAGAAATTACACTAAAATAGGTGCATCAGCTCCTGACATGCCATCCGGATGGAGTTTTAATGTATTTACGCAATCTTTTTATGATATAATCAAAACAGATCCTCGATTTGCTGCTACAGTTTTAGATATGAAAGCTTTAAGTGCAGCTAATCAAGCAAGTTACATTGGTGGTTATCAAGATACAGGCTATTTCCTTAACAAATTTATTCCAAGAAAAGCCGATGTTACGACAGGTACAGGCGAACCCGTTTTAAATTACAGACAAAATTCGTATGTGATACGTTTGGCAGATTCTTATTTGATGGAAGCTGAAGCTTTAGGAGGAACTGGAGCTAGAGCTCAAGCATTGCTTGATGCTGTGAGAGCAAGAGTTGGTCTAGCTAGTACTCCTGTTTCTCTTGCGGTCATTAAAGCAGAGCGCAGATTAGAATTAGCTGGCGAAGGACATCGTTTCTTTGATTTAGTAAGATGGGGTGATGCAACAACTGTATTAGCAAGTAGAGGTTTTAAACCTGGTAAAAACGAAGTTTTTCCAATTCCTTACCAAGAATTGCAAAATACTTTGATTGTTCAAAATCCTGGTTTTAATTAATTAATAATAATAATATGAAAAACATAAAATTAATTTTCAGCTTTGTAGTACTACTGGCTGTTACAATAAGTTGCAGTCTTCCAGATGGGATTGATCAAGATACTTCTTTTTTGAGTTCTGCAACTTCAGGGAATGTTGCTAAAATTTTTGACATAAGTACAGATAATTCGGGTTTGGTAACTATTACCCCTACAGGTGAAGGAGTAACGTCCTTTAAGGTTGGCTATGGTCACGGAACAGGAGCTTCAGCAACTGCTGTAGTTGCTCCAGGAGCAAGTACTTCTCATATTTATCCTGAAGGATCTTATACTGTTTCTATTATATCATCTGATATCGTAGGAAATCAAACTACTGCTACTTTTCCATTGGTAGTCACTTATGTAGCTCCAACTAATTTAAGTGCGACTGTTGAGACAAGTGTTTACACGGTTAAAGTTTCTGCAACAGCAATAAACGCTAAATCATTTTTAGTGTATTTTGGAGATGTGGTTAGCGAAGTAGGCACTCCTTTAGCAATTGGAGCAACGACTCCTGTACATACTTATGTAGCAGGTGGAGCTTATAATGTAAAAGTGGTGGCCTTAAGTGGTGGACTAGCAAAAACGGAACTGATTACACCCATTGTAATTTTCGATCCATTGGCACTTCCTTACACTTGTGAATTGGCTTCTCAAAATTATTTGGCTGGCGGAACATTTGGTGGAGTTAATTTCTCCATTGTTGCAAATCCATTTTCAGGAGGATTGAATACTTCTGCAAAAGTTGCCAAATTTGAAAAACCTGTAAATGCTGAAGAATGGGCAGGTACTTGGAAACCTTTTGATGTAGCCATTGATTTAAGTACAGGAAAAAAAATAAAAATGCTTGTTTATGCTACTGAAGTTGGCAAAAAAGTAGGTATCGAATTGCAAGGTTCTACAAACGGAGCGCCAAACACATCTGCATTTGCTACAACTACTGTTGCTAACCAATGGCAAGAACTTGTTTTTGATACTACAGATCCTGCAATTAGTCCTGCTATTCCTGCAGGAGCAAAATTCAAACAATTAAATATCAATTATAATAGACCAAATAAAGGTTTAGGTGAAGTAATTTATATAGATAATATTAGAGTAACCAATTAATTATAAAAATAATGAAAAAAAATATAAACTATTTTCTAGGTGTTTTCTTTGTGTTACTTCTAACAGCTAGTAGTTGTACACAAGAAACCTACTCTTTAGGAGATTTAGCAGCTCCTTCAAACATGGTAATCGCCGCAGATCTTGTTGGTAAAGATGCTACACATCCAAACGGTGATGGTTCAGGAAAAGTAAAGATTACGGTAACAGCCGATAACTTGCTTGGAAGTACAATTGACTACGGTCCTAGTGATGGTAATGATCCAGCTAATATGCCCGGTAACACAGTTGTCAAAACATTCAATACTCCAGGGTTAAATACCTATAGAGTTATAGTGGTTGCCTATGGGCCAGGAGGAACTTCAAGCATCCAAACAAAGGATATTACGATACGATATGACTATACCGCAGACCCAGCCATTGTTACTAATTTAACAAACAATGCGTCTAAAACTTGGATTGTTGATAAAAGTGTAGCGGGTCATTTTGGAGTTGGTCCTTGGGAGGCTGGTTCTGCAACTCCATCTTGGTGGTCAGCAGGAATAAATGAAAAAGTAGCATGTTGTAATTGTTTTTATACCGCCTCATTTACTTTTACTAAAGTTGCTGCTTCAGGAACTTATACATTAACTGTTACCAGCCCCGACGGAATTCTAACAAAAACAGGGGCATTATCAGGAGGCCTTTCTGGAATTCCAGCATCTGGTGACGAGGGATGTTATGCTTTCGCAGGTGGAACTTCAGCTTTCACGTTTGGTGGTTCAACTTCAGGTGTTGCTGCATCAGCTCCATCAACAACAACAAATATTAATTTGGCAGGCGCTAACACTTTTATAGGGTATGGTGCGACCCAAAAATCATATGAGATTTTGACAATAACAGCTGCAACAATGTACCTTAGAGTACAAGGAACTGAAACTGGAAATGCATGGTATTTAAAAATGATACCAAAACCTTAAGTTCTCTTAAAAATGATACCCAGAACTATTATTTGGTTCTGGGTTTTTTATTAATTAATAAATTATGTTTAAATGATACAAAGCACATTAATTTCAAATTATTTTAAATGGCGAATCAATATATTTATGAGCTGTTTAATAATTTGTGCATTTGTTTTGGTTTCTTGTAGCTCCGATGGTTCTTCGGGAGGAGGCACAGAAACAAGTACAACGCCTAAAAATCTTGTAGTTTCAGCAGTAGTTGTTGGAACAAGTATACAAAATCCAAATGGTGACGGTAGCGGAAAGGTAAATTTTAATATTAGTGCCACCAATGCAACCTCCTACAAAATATTACTAGGAAATGGCGAAGTACAAGAGATAACAAATGGAGTCTTTACTTATACGTATACAGCATCGGGTATCAATACTTATGCTATATATGTATCTGCATATAATGGAGCAAAATTTGTTAGCACTTCAACGTCTATAACGCTATATGTTACCCCTACTTCAATTTGGGCCGACGAATTTAATATTGATGGAGCACCCGATAGTTCAAAATGGGGATATAATACAGGAGCTGGAGGTTGGGGAAATAATGAGTCCCAATATTATACTACTAGGTCTGACAATGTTATAGTTTCAGGTGGTACCTTAAAAATTATTTCCAAAAAAGAAATTTATCAAAGTAGTAATTATACTTCTGCAAGACTTCTTTCTAAAGGAAAATTTTCTTTCAAATATGGAAAAGTAGAATTCAGAGCAAAATTCCCTACAGGTGGAGGAACTTGGCCAGCAGTATGGATGTTGGGTGACAATATTGACACAGCTCCTTGGCCAGCTTGTGGAGAAATAGATATTTTAGAAGAAGTGGGTAATAATTTAAATGTAAACCATTCTTCGTTACATTCTCCAGGTCGTTCTGGTAATACACCAGACACATCCACTGTTACTGTGCCAAATGGAAATAGCGAGTTTCATGTTTATACAATGGATTGGAGAGCCGATTTCATTAAATTTTATGTTGACAATCAGTTGTATTATACCTTTACAAATTCAGCTAGTGTGCCTTTTAATCAGAATTTTTTCTTGATTATTAATAGTGCAATGGGTGGTAATTTTGGCGGTACAATCGATCCGAATTTTGTTTCTTCAACTTTCGAAGTGGATTACATTAGAGTTTATAATTAATAATTTTTTGGTTAGTTAGCTTTTCATTATTTGCTTCTGTTTTTTAAACAGAAGCAATAATGAAAACAAAACTTTGAATTTTAATTGCAAAGTATTCCCATTTGTAATTTTATCTTTTTTGACTTTTTACTCTAAAAAAAATCATCTTTACAGAATGATATAAAGCATAATAAACTAAAGTGAAATACATCCTATTCTTTATCGCAACATTAAATATGTTTTGTTTAAATGCACAAAATTTAAGGGTAATGACTTATAACATTCGTCTGGATGTTGAAAGTGATGGAGAAAACGATTGGACACATCGAAAAGATTTTTTTACTTCACAAATACAGTTTTATGAGCCCGATATTTTAGGAGTTCAAGAAGCAAAACCCAATCAAGTACTCGATATTGCAACCTCAAATTCTCAATATAGCTACATAGGAATTGGAAGAGAGGGAGTTGGAAAAGGAGAATCTTCCAATATTTATTATAAAAAAGACCGTTTTAAAGTACTGCAAAGTAGCACTTTTTGGCTTTCTGAAACACCAGATATAATTTCTAAAGGCTGGGATGCTGCTTTTAATAGAGTTTGTACGTATGGTTTGTTTAAAGATTTGAAAACCAAACAAACTTTTTGGGTTTTCAATACGCATTTAGATCATATAGGAGAATTGGCTAGAACAAATGGAATTTTGCTTATTCTTTCGAAAATGAAAGCAGTAAATACCAAAAACAACACCATTATTTTTATGGGTGATTTTAATTCTAAACCTACCAATGATAGGATTATAGCACTAAATAAAGAGATGAACGACACTAGAAAAATTTCCGAAGAAAAACCTTTTGGACCATCGGGAACTTTCAATGGATTTAAATACAATGAGCCTGTTACTGAATTGATTGATTATATTTTTATATCCAAAAACAGTAAATTTAAAGTAAAAAAATTCGCTACTTTAAGTGATTCAAAGGATTTAAGATATCCATCGGATCATTTGCCAGTATATGCCGAAATAAGTTATAAATAGAACAATAAAATAGAAATGAACAAAATAAAAACAATAATGAAACTTTTTCTTTTAGCATTAGTGACTAGTCTTGTGTCGAATTGCTCTTCAGGTGGAGGAACGGCTCCAACTCCACCACCAGTTCCGCCGCCAGTTGTTACAAATGAAGTAGATTTTTGGTTGACTAAAGGAGATCAAACCGTGCTACTCCAAAAACAATCTACTGTTCTAGGATTTGGTACAACCTATAATGTTTATCAAAATATTGAAGTAGATGAAACCAAAACTTTTCAAACAATAGATGGATTTGGTTATACACTTACTGGTGGAAGTGCGCAAGTAATTAGTCAATTGAGCGTTGCCAAAAAACAGCAATTATTGCAGGAATTATTTGGTTCAAGCGAAACTTCAATAGGGATTAGTTATTTAAGATTAAGTATCGCAGCATCCGATTTGAATGATACTGTATTTTCTTATGATGATATGCCAATTGGACAAACAGATTTGAACCTAACCAACTTTAGTTTAGGTCCTGATCTAACGAATTTAATTCCACTTTTGAAAGAAATTTTACTCATCAACCCGAATATCAAAATTGTAGCAGTACCCTGGTCAGCTCCAGTTTGGATGAAAGACAACAATAGTACCATTGGTGGAAGTTTGCAACCGCAATATTATGGAGTTTATGCTCAATATTTTGTAAAATACATTCAGGCAATGAAGCAACAAGGCATTACCATTGATGCTATTATGCCTCAAAATGAACCATTAAATCCATACAATAATCCAAGTTTGGTAATGACATCAGGTCAACAAACAACTTTTATAAAAAATAATTTAGGTCCAGCTTTGCAAACTGCTGGAATCAGTGTTAAGATTATTATTTATGATCATAATTGTGACAAACCCGATTATCCAATTGCCGTTTTAAGTGATGCTGCTGCAAATCCTTATATAGATGGTTCGGCTTTTCATTTATACGGAGGTGACATTAGTGCTTTGTCAACTGTTCACAATGCTTTTCCGAATAAAAATGTTTATTTCACAGAACAATGGACTTCCTCTGATGGTAATTTTGGTGGGGATCTTAAATGGCACGTAAAAAATGTGGTGATAGGTTCTATGCGTAATTGGAGTAAAAATGCACTAGAATGGAATCTCGCCAATAATCCTTCTTATGGCCCACACACTCCCGGTGGTTGTAGCCAATGCAAAGGAGCTTTGACGATAATTGGTCCTGATAGCTTTACAAGAAATGTGGGCTATTATATTATTGCTCACGCTTCTAAATTCGTACCAATGAGTTCTACAAGAATTACTAGTAATTTGAGTGGGAATTTAAATAATGTAGCATTTAAAACCCTTAGCGGAAAAATAGTTTTATTAGTTGAAAATGATGGAGGTGTAACCGAATTATTCAATATAAAATACAATGGAAAATGGGTAACCACTTCATTAGAAAGCGGTGCTGTAGGAACTTATATTTGGTAAATTTCCAGATTAGACAATTTTTTGAAAGTTGTCTAATCTAAAAATAACAACGAGATTAATCCTACAAAACTTTTGGACTTTTCAAAATTTAAAACCGATAAGAACGAGTGTTCAAAAAATGAATCCATACTAATTTGTTTCAAATTGGAATCTCGAAAAAGGGGAATATGTTTTATATTGGGAATTCTTCCAAGATTGCATTAAAATGGTCAAATATGTCAAAAGCAAATCACAAACTGTATTCGTGTGATTTTACAATAATAATAAGAATATTAAAAACCCGTTGGGTGCAATTATTTAAAGTAAAAAATATTGGGTAAATATTGGTCAAGATACTGAAATTCAGTATCTTGAAGTCGAAAAACAAACCA
>JAAFGY010000219.1 GCA_010365135.1 Flavobacterium sp. | reverse complement strand
GGGATTATATATTGACAAAGGTGTTACTATGGTTTTAGCGCGAGAATAGTAGCAGATATAGTATTAATTAAATTAATAATTTAACTATTTATAAACTTAATTCAAGAAACAATTATGAGATAAAAGAAATCCGAAAATCAAAGTAAAAAAGATTCCCAAGCCGCAAAACCGAGAATCTGTAGATAGTACCAAACCGAGAATAAACCATACAAAATATTTGTATGGGACTCTCTATTTTCAAATCAAAAATACTAAAATTATGTTTAAAAAATTATGTTTCTCATTGATATTGTTTAATGCCTTATGTAGTTTTGCCCAGCCTACTGATTTATATATGGTTGGAGATGCAGCTCCAGTTGGATGGCATATAGAAAATGCACTAATAATGACACCGGTTCCCAGCTCGGGCATGTTTGAATATACAGGTCCATTATTTCCTGGTGAATTTAAATTGGCCGTAAGCCAAAATTCTTGTTGGTGTCAAGATTTTTATGTCAGAGACACCAGTGATGCAACAAAGATGGTGCTTAATGGTGCCGACAACAAGTGGACCATTACTACTTTGGCACAATATCATGTTGTTGTGAATACAGTTGCTTTAACAATTGATATCCAGCAAGTAAGCGCAACTCCAATTTATACAAAATTTTGGATGATTGGCAGTGCTACTACAGCAGGATGGTCAATGGATGGTGCAACATCCCAACCATTTGTTCAAAACCCATCAAATCCAGCAGAATTTGTTTATGAAGGAAGTCTGGTGGCGGGAGATTTTAAAGTTTTTGCAGGAGCGTTTAATAATTTTTGTGGTACTTTTTATAATCCAATGCAGAATGGACAGCCTTTTACAGATAGTTCAGCGCAGCTAGTCACTAATTGTTCTGCAGATTTTAAATGGACGATTGCAACGCCAGGAACTCACAGAATCACAGTAAATACGACCAACTCAACAGTTACAATTTTAGATTCTGCTGGAATTCTATCCGTATCTAAAAATAATATCTCAAATTTTAATGTTTATCCAAATCCTGCTAAAGTTGGATGGAATTTTAGTTCTTCGAATGAAATAATTGAACGCATTCAGATTCTGGATATTTCAGGAAAAACGCTTCGCTCCGTATCACCTAAAAGTAACAATGCAATTATAGATGCCTCTGGTTTATCCAATGGAATTTATTTTGCTAAAGTTGACACCGGAAAAGAGACAAATACAATAAAATTAATTAAAGAATAGATTCAATAAATGCTTAAAATCCCTTAGTTTTTTTTACTCTAAGGGATTTTTTTTGAGAATTAAAAATTGCTGAATAGTCTGTATGGTGATCGATTTGACAATTAATTTTATCTTCTAAAACATTTTTTTTACAGTTAATTTTATTTAATAAAAATAATTACAATAAACCTATTTAATAATGCATTCAGAAAATTCGCAAACCAAATGGGTACAATTAATTCCCCTAGTTACCGTGTTCTTCTACACCTTGCCAAAACCATCGCGGCCAAGGTCTTTGATAAATGGGTATTTGTTGTCTAAAAGTTGCATTTATTGAAAGAAAGTTTGAATTAATTAAAATATTTTATTCAAAAAAATGAAATTATTCCATAAGAGTAAGTAGTACTGCACTGTCATGTTTTTGCAGTTGTTAATCAATATCTTGTGTGAACCTGATCTCTATCTTATTTTGATTAGGAATTGGAAATGTAAGTTCAAATACCCAGTTCAATCCTTGCAGTTTGGTTCTTAAATCCTTCAAATTATTTATTAGATCTTCAAAAGAAGGTTTATTTTCTTCGTAGATCATATCTTCTTTCATTTTGGTATAATCGGAATTCCATTCGGCTATTATTGCTGCAATTGGAATTGGATTAAGCATTTTTGGATTGTGATCATTGTAATCTACATCGCCCACTCTTGAAAACTTGTATCGGTGCGCCACAATGGTTTGGTACAATTCTTTGTTGTTTATTGCCTTTTCTGCAACTCCTGCTTTCGTTAAATGGTATATAGCATAGAGATGGCGACTTAATCTATCTACACGAATTTTTTCTGCTGGACGATGGAATTCTTCGTGTAATAAGAATACCTTTTCTAAAAAGGTCCGTTCCGGATTTACTGTTGGTACCTCAAATGATGGTTCTGTAAAATCTTTCCCAGCATATACTTCATCTACCAATGCGCCAAAGGACTTTATGGTATATGGTTCTCTCAATGACCTGCAACTCACTTCTATTTGAACACGAGGTTTTATATATTCGGAAGGTTGAGCAATTATGTTTGGATAGTAGATTTCAATTACTCTCGGGTCTTGGTCACTTTCTCTCGTATCTATTGCTTTAAAATCAAGATTATTGTATCCTTTATTTTTGAACTCTTCTTGTAATTCACTGAAGAAAGTTCCTGTAGTATAAACACCTGCTTCTTTTCTTAATCTGGAAATTTGTGATTTTGAAATATTTCCACTGTATCCTTCAAAAAACTCCCTATCTATAGCTAAATCAATATCTTCTGAAAACCTATTTATTAATTTCCATGCTTTGCTCAAGGAGGTTCCTCCTTTGAAAACCAAATGCTTGGCTATGTCCATTTGGAATATGATTTCTAAGGTACGGCTTACCCACCAATCTTTTTCAACTGCAAAAGGTGTCATTCCTTTTTCGGCAGCAATGGCATTGAAAACAGCTTCTTTTTCCGCCTTGTCTGTATTATAAAAACTACTTTTCGCCATCAATTAGTGCTTTTTGCATTATTTTTTGAACCCAAACTGGCGCCAATTTAATGTCGTGTTTCAGGTCATTTTCGTCTTCTTTTTTTAGGAGTTCCACTATCTTGTTTTCTTCTTCTGTAGTTACTTTGCCGTTACCGATTTCTTTTAATGCCTGAATGACCAATCGGCTAATTTTACCTTTTGCTAATAGATTTTTGGGCGTGGTTTTTTTAAACTTTATTTTTCGTTTTCCTACCCTTATTTCTCTTGGCGAGCCATCAGTAAGTAACACAATATTCATTGGCACTTGGGTGCTTAGTCCTAAAGCATTTAAAGCGTAGCTTCCTGTAGGAAGTGTTTTTATTCGATCTCGCTTGGCTATTGCTGCAGCAACTTCTTCGGCAGATGGTGTTAAAACTCCTATTAGTTTGCTTATTTTAGGACGTACATAAATGCCTTGAGCCACTCGTACAATAACTTGTTTGTCTTGCAAACGATCCAAAGCTTTTCGGACTGCATCAGATGAGCCATAACTCAAATAATCGTCAGGCAATACTAAAGCACCTTTTGGTTTGCTTTTTATGGATTTTTCTATTTGTTTTTCAATGCTTAGCATCTTAATTTTGGTTTTAAAGTTGTCACAAATTTAGTAAACATTTGTGACAAAAATAGCTTTTAATTGTAACGAAAATAATCACTGCTTTTTATCATAATTTGTCACAAATGTAGCAACTATTTGTGAAATAATTAGTGCTGTGTTTTAGTATTAGATTGCGATTAAATTAACAAAAACTAAAACTTCAAATAATACTATTATGATCTTTATTCTTTTTCTTACTAGTAATGATTTTCATTTTATCCTTACTAGAATTATCATTTATTTCATAATCATATACTATTGAATTATAGACTTTGCCTTTTATCATTATTCCAAAATCATCATCGGGATATAAAAATGTGTTTTTAGTTATACTAATTGGTTTCCCATTTTTTTCATTAGCAGCTGTAGTTTCTATAATAGTGAAATCATTGTCATCCAAATATTCGACAGAAAAGTCATTTTCAATGTTAGAATAATTCGTGTCATTACAACTTTCAATTGCTTCTACCCTATTATTAAAAAGCGAAAATAGTCTTCTTATAATAACAAAACAGAATACTAGAAAAGCGATTTGATATAAAGATGTCATATTTTTTTTAAGGATTTTGATTTTATTCTAATTCACTTTTCAGTTCATCACCGCTACTTTTTTCTATGTAAAACGGGATGACCAATCCTTGGCTTTCTAACTCACTTCTGGTTTGAATATGGAAGGATAAAGATAACAAATCAACATTATTTACATTCCATCCTCTTTCATTCTCAATATTCACGCATTCATTAAATGTGTAGACTCAGAATTTTTCTAATAATACTCAATTATGTTTTCTGGACATAGCTTTTTAGAATGATAAATTTAAGACATAAAATCAAAACTATTAATCTTAAAATCAGACAGCATTTTTTCGGCTGTAGGATAGATGAATTCCGAAATAATTTTCCAATCACATTCAATGGTTTCATTATCTTTAATTTCCAATAGTCCCCATTTTTGGTCTTTTTTCAAACACACATAAGATATGCCACTAAAGCTGTTTAAAATAATCAAATCGGAGATTTCAAAATCAAAGAGTTTTGTATTATAATCAGCTGAACCCATTCCAAACACTTCTGTTATTCCAAATATATCCCAAGTGCCATTTCCATTTTGTTTTGCAATCATTGCAGCCAAACTTCCGCTGTGACAGTGAATCAGTTTTTCCATAGCTAATCTTTTTAAGTTGTACTTTTTGTTTTTAATTTAGATGGTATATTTTTGATTATCATCAAGTTCCAAAACTGTTTGGTCGAAAATACTTTTATAATCTTTCTTGTTGTTTGTGTGTATAGGAATTATCATTTTAGGATTTATGGCATTAGCATATTCCTGTAATGTTTCTACATCAGCGTGTCCGCTGGTGTGCATATCAATTACATTAAAATTATTGCTTATAAATAAATCAATAAATTCTTTGGTTTTAGGCTGTTCTTTGTATCCAGACCACATCGAGTAAATAAGATTTCCATCTTTATTATTCATACTTTTCAAATCTCTTATCATTGATGGTCTGACGAGAAGAACATAATCGGAAGGATTATTTATAATAGCCTCTTTCTTTATTTTCTTGTTCTTGTATTTATAAACCATTTTTTCATTTCCCCCATTCATTAATTTAGTCGTGGTTGAATGATAAAAGTAAACGCCCATATTGGGATATCCTTTTAATAGCGAAGGCAGTTTTGCAAATTCGGAAAGTTTTTCTAAAAGATGCGCACCACAACATCTACCACAAACGTTTTTCCAGCTCTCAAACTCGCTTTATAAATCGAAACTAATCTATCTATGTTTTGTGTTGATGCAAACAC
>JAAFGY010000218.1 GCA_010365135.1 Flavobacterium sp. | reverse complement strand
TATAGATTTCAAAAACTATCCGAAGGTTTATTTTAAACAAATCTAACCGTTGCATTTATTAATTGAATCTAAGAGGTATAAAAAACGAGTAATTAACTATTTAATTTTTTTCTTTAATTTATCAGCCTCGTTGTGGTGAGTAATCATTGCGTCTATTTGACGCGAGGCCCAAAGTTTAACATCTTCATCAGATACTTGTTGAGATATTTTAGTCATTTTATCCACTGCTTTTTCGTGTCCTTCCGTCATTAAGTCAATATACTTTTTATCGAATTCAGCCCCCATTTTTTTGTTTAATTCGTCGTATTTCTCACGCCTCTCCTCGGTAATATCAGTTGGAAGTGAAATCGTTTTTTTACTCGCCACAGCTTTTAATTCCTCCAAGGATTTAGAATGATCGGCAACCATCATATCAGCATATTTTTTGACTTCTGGATTTGTTGCTTTTTTCTGAGCCAGCTTTCCAACTTCAATTTCGAAAATATGTATTTCTGCTGCTTCCCCCAAGAAAGAACTGTCATCTGCAATGTCTTTGCTTTCAAATTTGGTTTCGTTTTGATTTTCCGTAGTTGCTACTGGATCATCATGTTTGGGTTCATTTTTACAAGAGTTCATCGTAAACAATAACAATCCTGTACCTAAAATAAGCTTACTTATGTTGACTAACTTTTTCATATTTCAATGTTTAAAAAGTTTATGGTCAAAGCTATTTTTTTTAATACTGACAATGTTATACCTTTTTATTAAAATCTTATATTATTTATATGATTTAATTTATCAACTATAGTGTTTAATGCTGATTTTCAGCCTTTAAAACATTGGCTCCCTTGTTTTTTTTAACCACCCACCATTTCACCTCCATTGACATGAATAAATTGCCCAGTGACATAACTACTGTCTTCACAAGCTAAATACACATAAGCCGGCCCCACTTCCGATGGCTGGCCTGCTCTTCTCATGGGAGTATTTTGACCAAAAACGGCCACTTTTTCCTTGTCAAAACTGGCAGGAATAAGAGGAGTCCAGATTGGACCTGGTGCAACCCCATTGACTCGAATCTTTCTTTCCACAAGCGTGGCCGACAACGATCTGGTAAAACTAACAATCGCACCTTTCGTGCTGGAATAATCTACCAAATGTTCGCTGCCTCTATAGGCTGTAACTGAACTGGTGTTGATGATGCAATCGCCTTCTTTTAGATGCTCTAAAGCAAATTGTGTTATATAGAAATAAGGATAAATATTAGTTTCAAAAGTGGTTTGCAATTGCTTGGCAGTTATTTTTTGCAAATCTTCTTGAGGAAATTGCACCGCAGCATTATTCACGATTATATTCAATTTGTTAAAAGTTTTCACGCACTTCTTTACAGCGCTTTCGCAAAATTTAATATCTTTCAAATCTCCACTGATTATTAGGCATTCTTTTCCTTCCTGTTCTACCAATTGTTTGGTTTTTTCGGCATCTTTGTCTTCTTTTAAATAAATAATCGCAACATTCGCACCTTCTCTGGCAAAATGAACGGCGACACTTCGACCAATGCCACTGTCGCCTCCAGTTATCAATGCAACCTTGTCTTTAAGCTTGTCACTTCCTTTGTAATTATCACGAATAATTTCAGGTTCTGGATTCATTTTATATTCATGTCCCGGGAGGTCCTGTTCTTGTTTTGGGAATTTTTTAATCTTTTCCATAGCTTTATTTTTTAACTTCATAAATAGATTTCAAAATAATAACTAGAATAAGAAAGTAGTTGTTTAAAGCTGTTTTCTTTATTATGTTCCAGCTATGAGTCAAATTCTACCTCTTTCAATTCGCATAAAAATAAGTAATTATGTATTGATTTATTAAAAAATATTATGAATTCTCTTTGCAATTTGGTTGTAAATAATTCTGCTTTTTGAATTAGGTAGTCAATTGTAAATAATTCCGAATAAAGATTCGAACAAAAAGGGTTAGAATTCTAACCCTTTTTTATTGACTTGCACAGATTAAGTCAAATCTTCCATCGTAACTTAAAACCATATTAACAAATAGGTTTCTACTATCGATGGATTTAAGCTGTTTGAATTAATAAATTCTTTAACTAATCTTTGACATCCCAGCCTTTTTTAGCATTCAGGATTTATTTTTTGAACCAGCTTTTTTCTTGGTTCCGTCAGCCACCGCGTCTTTAGCTTTGCTAATACCTGTAGCTATTGCTGCACCTTCATCCAGTTTTCCCTCTTCTAATATCGTATTGGCTATTTCAATAGCTTTGTGGCGCACTTTAACCGGAAGATTTTTCATTGAGGGTGGATAATCTTTATTTGTCCAAGGCATACTAATTCATTTTTAAATTGTTTATCAATGCTTATATCGAATTTACAAAACCCTAATACATCTCTTTTACATTACTTTATGAATTTATTACATAATTATCTTCTGTGTCAGTATTAAAATCATCAAATAAATTGCTGTAATGGCTGAATTTATTATTTTAACAATTTTAAAATCTATTTTTTTAAAATAATTTCAGGGACGGTTTTGAACCAAAACACAATAGGTTTGATGAAAATATAGCTCTTGAAACTGTGATGATGGGAAACAAAGGTTTTGTATAAAGTAGAAACCGACATGGACGCTTTGTATTTGGATTATACTGATAAAAATGTACATAGAATGACTCCAAATGGTTGACAGGTATATTACATTTGATGATTCTCTTGACGATGAGAAAATTCAGGAATTGAGAACGAAGATGTATTCTTAAAAGATAATAAAATGGAGCTAAAATATTTAATCCCGCTAAGTTGTAGCGGGATTTTTTATGATTTTTTTATTACTCTATTTGTTACGATCTGGCTTACTACATAAACAATAACTACCAAAATGGTAATTAGTACAAAAACACCCGTAACAAGGCCAACTTCAAAGGTTGCATCAGTCATTGAAAAGCTGCTAACGGGTACCAATAGAATCAGGAACAATAGTATTTTTGTAATCTTCCCTTGCATAATCTTTTGTTTTAATTTATTGATTGCTTCACTATATTGTCACTATTATTTCTGCAAAACTATCTTAAAGGCAAAATGGTTTTGTTATACAATTTGCTAAATTTGTTACATAATTTTGTTTTTGAAGATACCTTAACAGATGTGTTGCGGAACGGATTATTATTTTTTTCCTATTAATTTGCTTACTATAAAAGCAACTACGGCTAAAATAATAACAACAAAAAAAATGCCAACACCCATTCCAGCTTTAAATATGCCTTCCACTACTGAACAACTCGTGGCAGATAGCAATATCATCAGCAGCAATATTATTTTTGTTAATTTGTTTTTCATAATTTATTGGTTTTAAGTTCTTTAGTACTATAATTTGTGATAATTATTATCAACGTAAAACTATTGTGCGGAATTACTTTTTTGTTACATAATTTTTCAAATTTGTTACATAATTTTTCTTTTGTAAGAATGCAGCTAGTAAAATATCCGATTTACTGTTTTTAAATGATTAAAACATTAAATTTTTTCAAATTAAAAAATTCCCAACTCATAATTAATAACTCATAATTCTTATATTTGTATCCCAAACAACACCTCATTATGAGTCAAAAAGTATTGCTCACTTCTAAAGAAGTCAATATCATTCTGCACCGTTTGGCCTGTCAGTTAATCGAAAAACATCTTGACTTTTCTGATACCATTTTAATTGGTATTCAGCCTCGCGGTACATTTTTGGCGGAGCGATTAAAAGATTTCTTGGAAAAAGAATACGCTATTCCCAAAATTGCTTTAGGGTATTTAGACATCACTTTTTTTCGCGATGATTTCCGCAGAACCAATAAACCCTTGGAAGCCAACAAAACTCAAATCGATTTTATTGTCGAAAATAAGAAAGTCGTTTTTATCGACGATGTTTTATATACTGGTCGAAGTATTCGGTCGGCATTGACTGCTATTCAATCCTTTGGAAGACCATCGGAAATTGAATTATTGGTACTTATCGACCGTCGTTTTAGTCGTCATTTACCCATTCAACCCGATTATCGAGGGCGGCAGGTGGATGCTATCAACGATGAGAAAGTAAATGTTTGTTGGAAAGAACAAGACGGGGAAGATGCCGTGTATTTAATTAATAAATAATAGAAAATGAGCGAGTTAAGTGTAAATCATTTATTAGGAATAAAATATATCAATAAGAAAGATATTGACCTTATTTTTGAAACCGCCGATCATTTTAAAGAAGTCATAAATCGTCCCATAAAGAAAGTGCCTTCTCTTCGCGACATAACTATTGCCAATATCTTTTTCGAAAACAGTACCCGAACTAAACTTTCCTTTGAATTAGCTCAAAAACGGCTGTCCGCTGACGTGATTAGCTTTTCGGCAGCGCAATCTTCGGTTAAAAAAGGAGAAACCTTAATTGATACCGTAAACAACATCCTTTCGATGAAAGTTGATATGGTGGTGATGCGACATTCTAGTCCTGGCGCAGCTCATTTTTTGTCACAAAATGTAAAAGCAAGTATTGTAAACGCTGGCGATGGCGCTCACGAACATCCAACGCAAGCTTTGCTGGACAGTTATTCTATCAGAGAAAAATTAGGTGATGTAGCCGGAAAAAAAGTGGTGATTGTGGGTGATATTTTGCATTCACGAGTGGCCCTTTCTAATATTTTTGCTTTGCAAATGCAAGGAGCAGAAGTTAAGGTTTGTGGACCTCAAACACTTATTCCAAGACATATTGAATCCCTTGGAGTGACTGTTGAAGCTAATTTGCGCAAAGCCTTAGAATGGTGTGATGTAGCAAATATGTTGCGTGTTCAAAATGAAAGAATGGATGTCAACTTTTTTCCGTCTACTCGTGAATATACGCAACAATATGGATTGGATAAAGCCTTGCTAGATTCGCTAAACAAGGAAATCATTGTTATGCACCCAGGACCCATAAATCGTGGTGTCGAAATTACTTCGGATGTTGCGGACTCCAAACAATCGGTAATATTGAATCAAGTAGAAAATGGAGTTGCGATTCGAATGGCTGTTATTTATTTGTTGGCTTCAAAAATTCAATAGATTTTCTGAGACTCAAAATTTACATAACCAAAAAATTCTTTGTAATTTAGCAACACCATAATTCTTCTTGCAATGAAAGTAGATCAAAAAGGACATACTGTTTGTATTAAAGACACCCAAAGTGATTTGATTTCATTTCGTTTGAAACTAACTCGCGAATATAAAACATTTCAGAAACTCAATATCATTGTAGATCTTAGAATGTAT
>JAAFGY010000217.1 GCA_010365135.1 Flavobacterium sp. | reverse complement strand
CATTGGCAATGAACCTTGTCCTCCAGCCAAACGATCGCGAATTTCTCCTCCAGCTCCTGTTGCTGCACCGTTGAAAGGCTCAACTGTGGTTGGGAAATTGTGTGTTTCTGCTTTTAATGAAATAACCGAATCAAATTCCTTTATTTCATAAAAATCAGGTTTGTCGGCGGTTTTAGGTGCAAATTGTTGCACTCTTGGCCCTTTTACAAAAGCCACGTTGTCTTTGTAAGCCGAAACAATATCGTTCGGGTTTTCTTGGGATGTTTTTTTTATTAATTTGAAAAGAGAAGTTTCTTTTTCCACACCGTCAATAACAAATGTTCCATTAAAAATTTTGTGACGACAATGTTCTGAATTGGCTTGAGAAAAAGCGAAAATCTCGGAATCAGTCAGTTTTCGTCCTAATTTTATGGCCAAATTATCTAAGTAGTCTACTTCTTCAGCACTCAATGATAATCCTTCCGATTGGTTGTAGGCGGCAATATCGTTAATGTTTAAAATCGCTTCGGGTTGAATGTGAATTGTGAAAATATCTTGATTCAACTCGGTGTATTTTTGCGAAAGCATTGGATCGAAATCAAACGTCTCATCTGTTGCTTTGTGAAATTCTTCAATACGAATGATTCCAGAAATGCCCATATTTTGGGTGATTTCAACGGCATTGGTACTCCAAGGCGTAATCATCGTGGCGCGCGGGCCAACAAAAAAATCCGTCAAAACGGATTTTTCAATTTTATTGGAATCGGCAAAAAGCCAGTTGAGTTTTGAAACGTCTTCGGTCGACATTTCGACTTCGCTCCATGCGTTTTGCGTCTGAACAGCATATACCGTTTTGCTTTGGTTTTCAAAGAAATGAATCATTAGAATAGTGAAGTTAGTGTTGTTTTGTGCGCAAATTTAATCAATTAAGATTTAAAAAAAAAGCGTCTCGATAAATCGAGACGCTTTGTATTTAGTTGATGATAATCTTTTCAATCCTTGATTTGGAATCCTTCGTGACCTTTATTAAGTAAGTGCCTTTTTGAAGATTTGATACCGAAATAGAGGAACTTTGCATATTATTTTTTTCGAAAACTTTTTGTCCTAATAACGAAATGATTTCAACAGAATTGTTACTATTTGAATTATCAAAAATAACATTGAAATTACCATTCGAAGGATTTGGATAAATTTTGAATTCCTTTTGGCTTAAAGTTTCAAGTCCTAATGCAGAATAACAAGTCCACGAAAGATTGTCGATAGCGACACGATTTGTTGCAGAATTATTAACTAAACTTACAATTACATCGCCCGCAATATTAATTCCAGTAATGGTTGTTGTAGTAGAAGCAGCACTGTAAGGAATTGTTGCCACAACATTTCCATTGACTAATAAATTGAATGTTCCGCTTGTTCCTGTAAATTTTAATAAAGTGGTGACAGTAAGATTTCCAATTCCGTTGGAAGCCGTGAAAGCAGCCAAGGATCCGTTTCTTATTGTAATGGCTTTAGTATTTAAAGTTTGATCTGTACGAGCATCCGTGGCTGTCCAATCTAATCCAGAATCTCCAGTCCACGTTCTTGTGGTATAAGAAGAAGCTGCTAATGGAATATTTTCGAAACTTTCAGTGGCGCAAAGTGAGGCATCCGTTCCTGCAGTTTTTGTTGTACCATCAACCGAATTACTCGCTACAGAAGAATTTCCAGCCGCATCTCTTGCTATTACATAAAAGGTATAAGTTGTAGAAGCGGTTAATCCAGAAATCGTTCCAACTGTTCCAGTAATAGAAGAATTAAAAGTTCCATTTACATAAATATCATAAGCTGTGATAGCAACATTATCAGTACCCGCTAGCCAATTTAATGAAACTTTAGTGGATAAGGTACTACTAACAGCTAAGCTTGTGGCAGCGGTTGGATTTTGTGTGTCTGGAATTATACCAGTAGTGGTTCCATTTACCGTATTACTGGCTGGAGAAGCATTTATGGAGGCATCTTTTGCAATGACATAAAAAGAGTAGGTGGTCAAGGATGTAAGTCCAATTATTGTCGCAGTTACACCTGGAACAGATGTTTTTAATATGCCGTTCACATAAATGTCATAACTAGTTACAGCAACATTATCTGTTCCTGCAGTCCAACTTAAGGAAACAGTACTTGATGTTGTTCCAGTTACAGCTAGTCCGGTCGCGGCAGTTGGTGCTTGTGTATCTGCAGTTGCATTCCAAACGGCTTGCACATATTCTGGATGATCAATGTATGGATTTCTATTATTTTGACGAGTATAAATAGCATTATTACGCGCAATTTCTCTTGGACTAACTGGATCTAAAGCGTTCCAAGTCAATAACATATTCAAAAATGGAGTTGTGAATACTTGTTCGTTTGAATTGTCAAACATTGGGTAAGAATAGTTGGCAACAGTGTTTTCATAACGAGTCGCAAAATAAAAATACATTCTGGCAATGTCACCTTTAAATTCATCGATTGGTTCAAAAATATTCCCACTGTATCCAGAAATAGCGCTAGATCCAAGTTTGCTTCCGTTTTTTGAAGTCCAACTTACCGAGCCAACAGTTCCGTGAGGATAATTACTTCTCATTCCATTTACTTTACCATCCGTTGGAGTAATAAAATGAGCATCAGCTACCATTGGGGAACTGGAACTAAAAACCGATTGAGGGATAATGTGTTCTCTGTTGTAGCAATCTCCTTCAGTAGAATAGTTACCACATCGGTCGGTGGTTCCAGAAGAAAAATTATAAGGATCAATTCCCGTAGGATTTTCAGAATACATATCTAAAACGGAACCATCATTTTCATAGAAATAGTCTCTGTCAGAGGTTTGATAAGTGGTGTATAGACCATCGTAGCCTTTGTCTGCATGGCCTTTAATGATATTATACAATTGTGTTTTTAACGTGTAACCAGTTCCAGTGGCCGTATTGTAATATCCGGCAGGAATTTGTGCAAAAGAAAAGTAAGAGCATAAGAATGCAATCAAAAGTAATTTTAGTTTCATAGTAGATTATTTAGGGTTAAATTATTTTATGGATTGTAAATTTAGACAAAAGAAAAATATAATTGTCTTGTTTATGTATTAGTTATCAACATTTATTTAGGAAAGGACTTACTTTGATAGGCACCCAAATCGGGAGGCAAAGTTCTTGTAGTACTCAATATATCTAACGGGATGAGATAGCTCGAATTTCCTTTGGCGAAAGCCGCTGAAGTATTGTCAATATCCAATTTGTTTTGTGCCACTTTAAAGAATTTAGGGTCTTTATTTTGAATAATTGCGTTATAATGTGTAGGATCTGTACTAAATTGATAATCAGGATCGTTGGTATAAGTATTTGAAGTGTTATCAAACTTTATAAGACAATTATTGAATTGATATACAAAGGCAGCTCCCGTTTTTTTCTTTAAAATCAGTTCATTCGAATAAGAACCATAAATAATACAATTATTGAATGTTGCTGCGGTCAAATCTTTAACTTCTGGAACTGCACCCGTAAAATAGTTGTTCAACAAAACCGCCACTTGGCTGGAACTATTCCAATTATTGTTGAAAGTGCAATGGGTAAATTTATAATTTCCACCATAAGTACAAGCTAAGCTAGCTTGGCCAGAATTGCTAATAATTACGTTTTCTCCATTAATTTTAGCCGTTTGAGCAAGAATACCATAATTGGTAGAATTATAAATTTGCGTGTTTTTTATATCTACCGTTGTGCCATTATTATTTTGAATCAGTAATCCAATCGATGCATTTTTAATGGTTAAATGATTTATTTTATGGTTAGTGCTTCCATTGGTTAGCCAAATAGCGCCCCATTGACCAGGAACATCAGCAAAATCAGGTTCTAAGCGATCACCTTCAAAAATCACTTCGTTTTCAAGTTGATCCGTGGTGGACGAAGTACCATTTACATTTAAAGCTGCATTAGTGGCTAAAATAAGCCCTGAATCAGCGTGAAAATGTACTCTTGCTCCAGCCTCAAAAGTGACCGTTTTTCCAGATGGAACTGCTGCATACCCATAAATTACATAGGGTTTTTTCTTAGTGAATTTTAATTCGTTGCCATTTATAGCATCATTTTCGTCCAAAAAGAAACCATAGATTTGTTCATCGCCAATAGGAAGGGTTTCTGTCGTTCCGTTATCAAAACGCTGCGGATAAAGGAAAACAGCATCCTGAATGAGTGTTACTAATTCTACTTTTTGAAGATTGGCTCCACCATCAAATACGATTTGGTCAGTATATAGAAAATCCGTTGGATTGGCATCAGCAATGTTTGCAGTGGTTTCAACAAAAATATACATACTGTCTTTGGCCAAAAGATTTACGTTTTCAAATAACTTTCCTTGATTGCCTTTCATTCCATCAATAGTCATTCTGTATTTTGAAGCGAGTCCTTTACCTAATTTTATCGTGGGAATCGTGATATCGTTTTTACTATGATTATACACTTTGAGAGTGTAAGTACTGGAACCAATGTTGGTAAAAACAGTGTCTAAATAAATTGTATCTCTCGAAAATTCCAATTTTCCTGTGCTGGCAACAGTTTCAAAATCGGTTCGACAAGAACTAAGAGAAATTAATATTCCAATAAAAAATAGAAAAGTAAACTGACGCATTTCGTTAGATTTTTTTGTAAAAATAGGAAATTCTAATGTTAAATTATCTGCAATTTGAAAGTTGCTTCTAATGTTTTAAAATTACTATCAAAAATACTGATATTAATTCCTTATAATTCACCAAATAGGTGTTTTTTTTGAGTAAATTTGGCATTGCAAAATTGTAACTTATGAGAATTCAAACTATTCCTATCAAAAAATTCTTCTTTCTTTTATTTATTGGCTATTTAATTTCGAGTTGTAATAACAATGAGGGCGATACTATAATACCTTCAACCGATAAACTCACCCTTTTTAACCTAACCGATTTACCCGAAATCAAGCTTACAATCCCTTTAAAAGATTGGAATACACTTTTGACAAACTACGATTTAAATTCGCAAAATGACAAAAAAGTAGTATCTTCATTTCTCTTTCAATTAAACGGAAAAACAATAAAATTAGACAGTATTGGCTTGCGCTTGAAAGGCAATACCAGCCGAAGAAGACCTGAAGGAAATTTTGGTGAGACACATAATACACTATCACCAGATTGGCATCATTGCCATTTTGGATTGGATTTTAATAAATTTAACCCGTTGGGTGCAATTATTTTAAGAAAAAAATAATGGATAAATATTGGTCAAGATACTGAAATTCAGTATCTTGAAGTCGCAAAACAA
>JAAFGY010000216.1 GCA_010365135.1 Flavobacterium sp. | reverse complement strand
CAAACTCTATGAGATTTTGACCTTTAAATATTTCCATTTTTTCTATGTTTTACTAGACTTTAAAGATATGTAATTAAGTGCTTACCTCAAAAAAAAATAATATAAGTAAAATTTCTAGTTTCTTCCAAAACAGTAAAACCTCAACAATGAATCATCAATTTATTACGGTTTTATTTTTATTTCGAGCCAACGTTTTGCCCCCAATTTTAATTTTAGTTACACAGTAAATCTGCGATATAAAAAGCTTTTGAAATTCCTCCATTTTAAATTTTATTGCAATAAGGAATCAATCCTATTAGCCAGCATTGAAATTTGGAGTTTTCGTAGATTTCAAATTTTTATATTTTTTAATATTGTCATTCAACTTCAAAATTCGATTTAATTGTTTTTGTTGAATGGTATATTTGGTATAATATTTATACAGTTCTTTGCCAGTAAAGAAGGCTGTCACAGAAATCCCTGTGAGCAAACCAATTAAGTAATAAGTAATGTTCATAATTTCTATTTTTTTAATTTAAAAAGCATTTTTATCTCCTTTCAAGATTACAACAACTGTTAAAAAACAAATTTTGATATCCGTGATTAAGCTCCAACGCTGTACATATTCGATGTCTTTGCTAACACGGCGTATCATATCCGATACTCTTTTAGTTTCGCCTCTAAGCCCCGAAACTTGAGCTAAACCAGTAATTCCAGGTTTGACAAAATGACGAACCATAAAATTATTAATATGATCATTATAGTCAATCGTATGCTTAATCATATGAGGACGTGGCCCTACAATACTCATATTTCCCACAAATACATTAAAAAATTGAGGCATCTCATCCAAACTAGTACAACGGAGGAATTTACCAATTGGAGTAACGCGGGCATCGTTTTTTATTGCTTGTTGACTTTCATCACCCATATTGATGTACATGCTTCGAAATTTGTAACAGCAAAAGGGCTCATTTTTTTTACCAGTTCGAATTTGCTTGAATAAAACAGGTCCTTTACTGTCTCTCTTAATTAAGTAGGCCATTAGAGGATAGAGCCAAGACAAGATCAAAACAATGACTAAACTACTAACAACCAAATCGAATCCTCTTTTGGCTAATCTATTATAGGCATTTTGTAATGGCTCATTTCGAGGTTTAATTACGTGAAAATTATTTATATGACTTGAGCAAAAATTCTTTTTTGAAATTGATGAAAAGTCAGGAACAAATTTCAAACGCATACAATGCTTATCACCAAGCTCAAAGAAATAGTTCAAATCCGAAATAAAATCAGGTTTGGACACAATATACAACTCATTGATATTCTGTTCCGATGCATTATTGATAGCTTCCGTTAGTGCTATGCTAAAGTCCTCATTGTTAGTGTATTCCTCTGCCGAATTTTCGTTGAGAATACCCAAAAAATCTATAAAATATGAATTGGCTTCCAAATGAGATGCTAACTCGATACTTGTTTTATTAAACCCCCATATTGCCACTGTATAGCTTTTGACAACCCATCTTTTAATATTTCCTGTTATTAGGGCAAACAAAATTCGGGACAACAAAAAATAAAAAAGCAAAAAACTCAATTGAAATAAATTGGACTTGCTCACAAAGAAGTATAACAATTTATCCTGAAAAATAAAGATATAACTATGCCACAGAATTCTTTGTGTTAGGAAAGCACGCCAACTATTTCGAAAAAAATCATCTAAATTAAAAAGAACATCCATTCGATACAATCGAAAATAGGTAACCGAAAATAACCAACTTAAGATTGTAATGGGAATCATTTTGTTAAGAAACAAAGTATTCCAGCCTATATTTTCTTCAGTTACAAGATCCAAAAATAGCAAAGTGCCATATACCATTGCAATCATATCTGTTATTGAACAGCAAATTATGAAGGCAAATTTATGTCGATTTCGCATTTATTAGTCTTTTTAAAATTCATCACCCGATTCATCAAAATAATATCCCAATCCCAATGAAACTTTCTTGCATTTTATAAAAAACATCGTTCAGCTGTACAAGCCATAATTGGTGTAATTCCCAGATTTGAATAAAATCCCAAATTGAAAAATTATAAGCTTAGGCTCTTTTGAACCAAGGTTTTTTAACTTTTTGATCTGAGTAATTATAACCATAACCATAGTTGATACCGTAATTATAACCGTAAGAACTTTTCGAATTGACTCCGTTAAGAAGTATACCAACATTTTTTAACTGCTGTTTTTTAATAAATTTATTTAACTGAACTAGAGAACTCTTATCCGTATAATTGAATTTCGACACATATACTGTCACATCCGCGAGATGGCTAAAATTAAGTGTGTCAGATACCATTTGCACAGGTGCTGAATCTAGAATTATAAAATCATAAAGATTCTTTGCCTCCTCGATCAATTTTTCAAAATTAGAATTAGTCAATAACTGAGTTGGATTAGGCGGAATCTCGCCTGCGAATAAGATATCTAGATTTTTGGAGAAATTGGTACCTTTATTCACGAATCCTTTCCAATCATCACTTTTATTGGACAAGTAATTCGTGAGACCTAAAACGCTTTTCTCTAACTTAAAATATTCATGCAATTGAGGATTTCTTAGATCTACACCTATTAGCAATACTTTTTTATTGAGATTACTAATTGTTATAGCATTATGAAAGGCGCAAAAGGATTTTCCTTCTCCCTGAATTGAAGAGGTAAATAATATTACATTTCCTTTATTTTCGATCTTTGGAGGTAGTAAGTAGGATATATTTGAAAATAAAGTGCGAGATGCCTCCGCGATCAAAGAGCGGGAATTAGCAGTATTATCTAACTTATCAATAGTTTCTATTTTAGGATTGTATCCCAAAAAAGGAATATTAGCATTTATATCCTGTAGCTCTTCCTCATTATGTATTTTGGAATCCAACTGTAAATTGACATAAATAATTCCAAAAGGCAGCAATAAACCCAACAGAAAAGCACCTATCAAAAATGGCTTAGGTTGCGGAAAAATAGCGGAATAATTGGTTTCAGGTGAGTTTAAAGTAATTAAATTTGATTCTAAAATTGCCCCGTTCAAAATAGCTTCTTCTCTTTTTTGTAATAAAGCCACGTATGTTTCTTCCTTTGTATTTAGAGTACTATTGATATTATTCAGTATTTTATCTTTAGTAGGAATACTTTTGGCTCTAGAATTAGCAATATATTGTTCCGATTTATTTGATGAATTGGTTTGTTTAAGAAAATTTAAATACCCCTCCAATGTATTCAAAATCTCTTGTTTCTGAACCTTTAATTGTGTCATTAAAGTAACATAGGTGGGATTGTTTTTTTGGGCTCTTTGCAAGATTAATTGGCTTTCCATTAGTCTGGCATTATAGTTTAAAAGCATTTGATTTACTGTCGGGGCTTCTACTTTGTAATCTGTACCTAAAGCTCTAGTGCCATCGGAATTTCTAATATCATTTATGGCAAATTTTGTCTGTGCAATTTGTCTTTCATTGAGCAAGGAGTTCTCATTTTTTTGACTTTTATCAGCAGTTTTTTCGACAATATAATTGTCCATTGCCACTATATCATTATTTTGCAAAAACTTTTCTTTTACAGTTTCAATAGAATCTTTTTCTTTAGTGAAATTTTTTATTCTTTGATTCAAATATGAAACGGTATTGATATATAATTTTTGCTTGTTAATCACAATGTTTTTATCCAACAAAACTATAATTTCATTTAGTATTTTTCTCGAGCGTTCAGGGCTTGACCCAATATGACTCAATTCTATAGTTCCTTTGGACTTTAGGTCTGCTGAAACGTCAAGAGATTCCTTCAAATTATTTAAAACAATATTGGTGGGTTCCAGGCGTACTACATATTCATTCTCGAAATATAAATAGGGGGTTTTCTTTGCTTTAGGAGATAATTTAATTTTAAATGGCAAACCTTCTATTTCTTGGCTTCCATCATATCCATTGCATGTGTAGCTTTTTTCAGTATTTGGGTCGATTATAGTAAATCCATGTTGATCTACTTTAATATCATAGGAAGTTTGTGGTAACAAATCTTCAGATACCGTCGGAATTACGAGGAAAGGAACTTCACTTACATATTTGCTGTCTATTTTAGATACTTTTTCAAAATAACTAACATTTAGATTTATACTCTTTACTACTTTTAGCAAAAAGTCATTGGACGTAATTAGTCTAATTTCGTCTTCTAAATTATCATCTTTAGTTTTTTCCTCTGTACTTATGGTAATAATTTTTGAGTTTTCTTCTTGTTTTTTATCAATAAATATCAGAGCTGAAGTTTGGTATTTAGGGGGTACACTTTTGATAAAATAAACGGCGCCTCCCACACATAAGAAGAGACTAGCCAAAAACCAAGGCCAATATTGGAAATACTTGAAAAATTCTTTTTTAAAATCCATTTTAATTTTTTATTTGATACAATTGTATAAATATGAATTATATTTCTACGCCGCAAAATCTTTTTTAAAAACCATATTATTGTAGTTTAAATAGCAAAAAGAGTGATATGAGAGAGGCTGAAATTCCCAATAATTGAATCGGGTCTTTGATCAAACCTCCACTATTTACTTTTAGCTTATTAGGTGTTATCACGATAACATCATTTTGTCTAATTCGATAATTTGGATCAGACATCCAGGAAGTCGTCGTCAAGTCAATATGATAAACGATACGTTTTCCTTCGGACTCTCTGATGAGTTTTATATCCTTTCGAATTGCTGAATAGGTAAGGTCTTTTGCCAATCCAATAGCATCAAGAAGGCTAATGGACTCTTCAGTAAAAGGAATTACACCTGGAGAATTGACTTCGCCCAAAATGGTAAATTTATTATTGAGTACTCGAACCATTACCGTGGGATTTACTAAATATCCTTCACCTATTAAGCGCTCTTTTATTTTGCTCTCCGCCATAGAAGGAGTCATACCACCAACATTAATTTCATTTAAAATAGGCATGATAATAGTCCCTTTAGGAGTTACTAAGTAGCCTGATAATTTCATCATTTCTACAGACGAATTTGAGGATGATGTAGTAAGATTAAAAGGTGCCGCTACTACAGGATTTAAATCACTAATGTCAATCTTTAAAATGTCGTTAGGTTGAATTTTTGTTGTTGCATAACTTAAAGTTGAATTCGAATAACTATCTAAATCTTGTAAATACAACATACTTTTCTTGGTGGTGCAAGATTGTAAAACTAGTAAAAGCAATAAAATTAATGAAAGGAGATTTTTTTTCATGTTAATTGTAATTTATATTAGTAATTTTAAGTTTATCTAAATTCGATC
>JAAFGY010000215.1 GCA_010365135.1 Flavobacterium sp. | reverse complement strand
ATTTATTAATTGATTATTTTTGACAAAAATTTATATGTAAGTTTGGCACGTCAAAAAACAAGCCAGAGTTTTACAAAAATAGCATTAAAACCTTTGAATACAAACTTATTTAATATCGTTTTATTATCAATTTTCCTAACAATAGGATCTTGTAAAATATATTCACAGGATATAACGAAAAAAACCACAGCCCTACCAGCCAAAAAACAAAAAGACAATCCAAATGTTTCTGCTGTAAATACCAATAAATCAAACTCCGTTGCAAATATTGAAACCGATACTATTACAAAAGATAGTATCCAAGCAAAGGCGTTTCTGGATGGTAGCGTAAAATACAAAGCCGTAGATTACGTCCGAATTGAACAAAAGAAAAAATTAATCACATTATATAATAAAGCAGAACTTTACTATCAAGACACCGAGTTAAAATCGGGAATTATAGTATTGGATTATGAAAAAAACGAAGTTTATGCTGGCCGTATCAAAGATTCTACGGGTGCTTACACACAATATCCTAATTTTAAGCAAGGAGGAAATATTATAGAACCTGATTCCATTCGGTTTAATTTTAAAACAAAAAAAGCTTTAATTTGGAATTCTAGAACGGAGCAAGGAGAATTTAAAGTTAAGGCAGCAATCACAAAAAAGGAGAATGACTCCGTATATTTCTTAAAAGGAGCACGATTTACAACTGCAACCGATGTTGATAACCCAGAATATTATTTCCAAACCAATAAAGTGAAATTTATTCCTGGCAAAAAAGTAGTTACAGGCCTCACTAATATGGTTATTGCCAATGTCCCTACTCCAATTGCTTTGCCTTTTGCCTTTTTTCCAATGAGTAAAGAAACCAGTGTTTCTGGGATTCTGTTGCCAAGCTACAACGATTCAAACACCAGAGGATTTTCATTACAAAATGGAGGTTATTATTTTGCGCTGAGCGATAATTATGACCTGACTGTTCTAGGAGATTATTATACCAATGGAAGTTATGCCCTGCGTTTTGAATCTAGTTACGCCAAAAGATATCGCTACAGAGGAAATTTAAATGTGCGATATGAGAATTTAATTAATAGTGAAAGAGGCTATCCCGACTATTCAAAGCAAAAAATTTACAATATTCAGTGGTCGCATTCTAAAGATTCTAAAGGCAGTCCCAATTCTAGTTTTTCGGCCTCGGTAAATTTGGGAAGTAGCAAATATTTTCAACAATCTATCAATCAGGCAAATGTAGGTGCCAATTTGAATAATACTTTGAGTTCCTCGGTTTCTTATAGTAAAACATTTCTTGGCGCAGTGGGTTCCAGATTGGCTTTGGCAGCAACACATTCACAAAACACGCAAACTTCAGAAATCCAAATGACATTACCTGATTTGCAGTATAGTGTGGATCGAATTTATCCTTTTGTGGGCAAAGATGGAGTTAAAAAAGGCTTTTTCAAGAATATCAATATACTCTATAATATGAGTGGAAAAAATAGTTTTGTCACTACAGATTCTTTGTTCTTTAAAAAGGAAATGTTTGATAATGCCAAAGTAGGTCTTAAGCAAAGTATTCCGATAAGCACCAATTTTAAACTATTTAAATATTTCAGCGCCTCCACTTCTGCAAATTATGATGAAGTTTGGTATATAAAAACCATTAAAAGAGGCTATGATACGGATCAAAGCAAGGTGGTTGATCAAACCATTAATGGTTTTGACACCTATAGAACCTATAATTTTTCTAGCAGTTTAACAACCGCAATTTACGGAACATTTAATTTTGGAGAAAATAAAAAAATAAAATCCATTCGACACGTAATGCGACCTTCCGTTTCCTATGGCTATCTTCCAAGTTTTGAAAAATATTTCAGTAGGTATGCTACTGATGCTTCAGGAACGATTACCAAAGATTATACGCGTTTTGAAGGTGGAATTTTTGGAGGACCAGGAAATACGAATTCAAATATCTTAGGATTTGATCTTAACAATACCTTGGAAGCTAAAGTTACAGACAAAGACAGTACAAAAACCGAAGCCAAAAAAATAATGCTACTTAATAATTTGAATTTACATACCGGTTATAATCTTAATGCTGATGGAGTAAATTCATTTGCTTGGGAACCCATATCAGTAAGTGGTGGAACGCAAGTCTTTAACGATAAAATGAATGTTAATTTCGGGGCAATTTTAGATCCGTATGCCATTGACAATGCAGGCAGACGAATGAATGTCTATAATATAAGTAATGGTGGAAGTTTGTTTAGAATGACCAACGCCAATCTAACTTTAAACTACTCTATTTCCAGTAAAGATGCTGAAAATGAGAAAAAAGACAAAAATACCCAAAGTGAAAGAAATGGGGGACGCGACGATGATTTATTTGGAAGAAATACAATTGATGCTGCACGAGAAAAAGCCCAGACTGACGAAGATGAAGTTGGTGCAGAAGATGCAATTTCAGAGTTTTTTGCAACTAAATTGCCTTGGGATATGACCTTTGCTTATTCATTATCCTACAGCAACTCGAACCGAGAGGGTAAAATTACTGGAAATTCCCTAATGGTTTCTGCCAATACTGACTTGACTCCAAAATGGAAGGTTGGAGTTTCAACCGGATATGATTTTGTATTAAATGGCGTTACGTACACCCAACTTCGTTTTGAAAGAGATTTGCTGAGTTGGCGAATGGATTTCAACTGGCAACCTTTTGGCAATCAGGCTAACTGGAGTTTCTTTATTGGAATAAAATCGGGTATTTTAAGCGATATTAAATACGACAAACGAAGTGCCAGCAACAGATAATTAAAATTCAGAACCACTACCATTTTACATTGGGTTATTTTTTTGTACAATAAAAACCTTTATGAAAAAAAATTATACCTTTGTTTTATGAAAAAAATAATCTTCACCGAAAAATCACCAGCTCCAATTGGACCTTACAATCAGGCTGTTCTTAAAGGAAATACACTTTATACTTCTGGTCAAATTGCTATAAATCCTGCAACTGGTGAATTGGTCGTTTCCAACATTGAAGCAGAGACCAAACAAGTTATGGAAAACATGAAAGCCGTTCTTGAAGCTGCTGGAATGACCTTTGAAAATGTGGTAAAATCAACAATATTTATTATGAATATGACTGATTTTGGGACTATCAACAGCGTTTATGGTTCTTATTTTGAAGAAAAAACCGCTCCTGCTCGTGAAACAGTTCAAGTGGCTGGATTGCCAAAAAATGTAAATGTCGAAATTTCTATGATTGCTGTGACTTAAAACATAGCATTATAAATGCTAAAGTATTAGCAGAAGGTACACCGGTTTCGGTTTAATGTTAAGAGGAAATATAAAGCTGATATTTATATCTAGATCGTAGAAAATTTAAATCCTATAATATAACAAATTATCCTCGAATGGAACTAAATTTGAGATGTTTGACTAAAAATACTATAATGAAAAATATATTATTTCTTTTTATATCAATTTTCTTTTTTTCATGTCAACAAAAAGAAAATAAGAACGCTTCTGTTAAGGTCTTAAAATCAATTCCCACAATGAAAAGCAAAGAAGAGAACAAACAATTTGGCGATACTATCTTCATGAATTATAGGAATGAAAAGCATTTATTTACAGCTGAAGGTTTTTTAGATTCTATTGATTCGAGAATATATGTCAAATTTAAAAATGAATATTCAGGCCAATTAAAAGCAAAGATTATTCCAACTACAGGCAAGGGAAACATCCGTTTCAACCAAATTATCTTTCCCGATAAAACCTCAGACGGACCCTTTGGGATGGATTTGAAAATCCACCTTAAGCAAAAAGGAAATTACATTATAGTAATTGGACATTCGCTAATGGCCAATAATCCCTTTTCAGGTAAATTCAAGGTGCAGCTTGAGAATAAAAAAGAATGATTTTTGCCGGTAGATAATTTATTCGTACCACAAATTCTTGCTAATTTGAGACTGCACTTAAGAATATCCATTTATTTTTGATCTGGAAACTATATATTTATTTAGATTAAAACAAGCTTTTCTAGGCCTATTAGTGACAAGTTATCAAACCCTCGGAATTATGAAATTTATATTTTCTACTTATAGATACTATCTTTTAAATTTTATCGTAAATATAGAAAATTCGTTTTATCAGTTTCGTGCAACACAGAAGGATTCGTGCGGGAGTGGGATTCTTTTTTTGAAGAAAAAACCGCTCCAGCTCGTGAAACGGTTCAAGTGGCTGGATTGCCAAAAAATGTAAATGTCGAAATTTCTATGATTGCTATTCTTTAGCGATAGCGTTCAAAAATAATTGCGCCGAAGCTTCATTGGTAGCCAATGGTACGTTGTGAACATCGCAAACACGCACTAACATATTCACATCCGATTCGTGTGCGTGACTCGATAAAGGGTCTTTAAAAAACAACACCATTTTTGTTTTACCTTCAGCAACTCGTCCTGCAATTTGCGCATCGCCACCTTGTGGACCTGAAAGCATTTTTTTTACTTTAAAACCTGCGCTTTCAGCCTTTGATCCCGTCGTTCCTGTAGCTATAAGTTTGATGTTTTCGCTCATTAAAATAGCCTTATTTTTGTTCAAAAATTGAACCATATCTGCTTTTTTTGCGTCGTGAGCAATAATTGCTATCTCCATTTTTCCTGATTTAGATTTTATAAAAAAACCTGAGTTTTGAAGTCAGGTTTTAGTTTAATTATTTGTTTGCAATGTGATACGCAATAAGCCCATCAATGGGTCTCCTGAGAACATTACCAAGTTTCATTTCATATTTATCAAAGATTATTTGCAGTTCATCTTTAAGATAAAAAGCTATTGACCCTACAAAATGTACCGGAACTTCTTTGCAATTATCAAATTGTCGGATGTAGTTTTTTACAAAAGACTTCATGCCTTTGAAAATGATTTTTTTACAAAATTCATGTTCTTTATTTTGAATGAGGAACTTTGCAAAAGTGGCTAAATAAGCATTAGGATTGGGTTCTTTGTATAATTTGCTTTTAATAAAATCTGCATCTAAATTATATTCTTTTTCAAATTCAACTGCCAATTCTTTTGGCATTTTATTGAAATAATATTTACGAATAAGTTCTTTTCCAAAAACATTTCCGCTACAATCATCCATCACAATATATCCAAGAGACAGTACTTTTTGATGTAAAGCTTTTCCATCAAAAAAACTACAATTTGATCCAGTTCCTAGAATACTCACAATAGCTTGTTCTCCTTTTGGAGTTGTTGCATAAACTGCCGCATAAGTATCTTCACGAACGTCAATTATTGCATTAGAAAAATATTTTTGAAAAATTTGC
>JAAFGY010000214.1 GCA_010365135.1 Flavobacterium sp. | reverse complement strand
CAACTAGATTTATTAAAAAATCCGGTTACTGCCGAAGAAGTAAAACCTCAAATTCCAGAATATAGTCAAGAAGAATTTGATGAGGTAGAAGAAGTGGAAACGGAAGAAGTGGTGAATTACGCCGAAATAATGCCAGCGGTTTCTAATTATGCCGAACCAATTGTAGAAAATACAGCCACTTCTCCAGAAAAATTGTCAAGCGAATTATCACAAGACGAACTTTTTGCCAAACTCCAAAACTACAAGAAACTTCTGGATAACGGATTGATTTTGCAAGGCGAATATGATGCTTATAAAAAAGAAATTTTGAGTTTGATGTAAAAAAACTTCAATAACAATTCCAAAAGTCAATTTAAAAATCAATTAAATGAAACTTGAAATTGACTTTTGCTATTTAAAAATGTATTGTCATTGAAATTGCTATTGATTTTTGACTAAAACGTTTGCTTCTGTTTTTCAACAAAATTATGCGCTTGAAGTTCTAATAATTCGGTGGCTTTTTGACGTTGCAAATCATACAATTTCTTGTCTTGAGCGATGTCATCATAGACTTTGTCGTGCATTGTTGCACTGGTTTTTACCAACAAATCGCGTTGATATTTGTCTTGAGTCAAGGTAGCTTTTAATGCGGTTTCCAAATCTTCCAGCTTGTAATCGTATTCGCCTTTTGGAGATAATAATTTGGCAATTATTGGAGAAGTTTCGATAGCCAAAAACAACAACATTATAAACAATGACGGAATCAAAGGCAATTTGTCCAAGGCATTTATTCGCGCCATTAAGCCGTCGAAACCTTCAATTATAGGCTGTGTTTCGGATATTTTTTTATCTAAATCAGTTTGCAGAATTGTAGTTTTTTTATCGTTGATTGCGATTTTGGCTAAGTTGATTTTTCTAATTGAATCTAGTTCGGCTGAAGCCAAATTATGCTTTGCAATTTTCTCTTTAAAAACGGGGCCTTTTCCTAATTTCATTGTGCCTTTTGTGCCTTCGGCCTCGGTAATGTAAGTTTCATACAAGGTGTTCACTTCTTTTTCTTTTTTTGCAATTTCAGCTTTTAGATTGTCAGTTTCGGCCTTATTTTTGTCTAAATCTGATTTGAAATAGTTGGCGACTTCTTTTTTGTTAGTCAACGACATTGCGTTTTTTTCTTTCAACAAAACAGTATTGATTTCTTTCTCAAAAATTTTTATTTCCAATGGTTTTGAGATTACAATGGCAATGATTATCGCTAAAATAATTCGCGGACTGGCTTGTAAAAATTCGCTTCCGAATTGGTCTCTTTTTCGAATGGTAGACACAATGAATCGATCTAAATTAAAAATAAGCAAACCCCAAACTAGACCAAATCCCATTGCAATATAAGGATTATCAAAAACGGTGTAAAGCGCATAAGAACTAGCAATGAAAGCCATAACGGCAGTGAAGAAAACGGTGGCGCCAATGCCGACATATTTGGTTTGTTCGCCTTCGGAGCAACCTTCGAGCAGGTTTTTGTCGGCTCCAGAACAAAGGAGGAAGAATTGTTTTAACATAACGATTGATTTTGATTTGATTTGACTGATGTTTATTAGTAACTATTTAACGTCAATTGTTACCGATTGTTGCAATATTTTTGATTCGTTTTTGCATAAAAAAAGCTGCTCATAATGAACAGCTTTTTTGTCTTTGAATTAAAATTAACTAAACCAGCGGAGCTCCCTTCATAATTTCGGCATTGGCAAACTCTTCAAATTTGGCAAAATTACTCTTAAATTTTTGAGCTAATTCCACCGCTTTTGTATCATATAAATTGGGATTTTCCCAAGTATTTCTAGGATTCAATATTTCACTTGGAACATTCGGACAAGATTGTGGTTCTGCAATGCCAAAAACACTGTGATTTACATAATCGACCTTGTCTAATTCACCTTTTAATGCTGCAGTAATCATTGCCCGAGTATATTTTAATTTCATTCTGCTTCCAGTTCCATACGGTCCGCCCGTCCAACCGGTGTTGATGAGCCAAACTTTTACATTGGCATCTTTCATTTTTTTACTCAGCATTTCGGCATATTTTGTTGGATGCAATGGCATAAATGGAGCTCCAAAGCAGGCAGAAAAAATAGGTTGAGGTTCTGTAATTCCGGCTTCGGTTCCAGCTACTTTTGCGGTGTAACCGGAAATAAAATGATATGCAGCCTGTCCTGGTGTCAGTTTTGAAATTGGAGGCAAAATTCCATATGCATCCGCGGTTAAAAAGAAAATATTTTTTGGATTTTTTCCAATGGAATTTGATTTAATATTTTCAATATGATAAATGGGGTAACTTACTCTGGTATTTTCTGTTATGGAAATGTCTTCAAAATCTACTTCGTTTGTGCCTTTTTTGAACATCACATTTTCTAAAAGAGCACCTTTTTTTATAGCTTTAAAAATATCGGGTTCATTTTCTTCGGAGAGATTAATCACTTTTGCGTAACATCCACCTTCGAAATTGAAAATTGAATTTTCATTTGTCCAACCATGTTCGTCGTCGCCAATGAGTTTTCTTGCAGGATCAGCCGATAAAGTTGTTTTTCCAGTTCCTGATAATCCAAAGAAAATAGCAGTGTCACCTTCATCTCCCACATTGGCACTGCAGTGCATGGGTAAAGTGTTTTTGAAAACCGGCAGGATAAAATTCAATGCTGAGAAAATTCCCTTTTTTACTTCGCCTGTGTATCCTGTTCCGCCAATTAGAGCAATTTTTTTGGTAAAATTTAAAATGGCAAAATTGCTTTGATGCGTTCCATCAATTGCTGGGTCAGCTAGGAAACTTGGAACACAAATCACAGTCCATTCGGGTGTGAAATTTTCTAATTCTTTTTTTTTAGGTCTTAAAAACATATTGAAGCAAAATAAATTCGCCCAAGCAGTCTCGGTAACAACCCGCACCTTAACTCTATAATTTAAATCTGCGCAGACATAAGCGTCTCTAACAAAAACTTCTTTATTAGACAAATAAGCGGTCATTTTATTATACAATGCGTCAAAAGCCTCTGGTTCGAAAGGGATATTTATATTTCCCCACCACACTTTGTCATTGGTAATGTAGTCTTTTACAATAAATCTATCTTTTGGTGAGCGACCTGTAAATTCTCCAGTATTAATGGCTAATGCTCGAGTAGAAGTTTCGATTCCTTGACCAGATTGCAGCGTCATTTTCTGCAATTGATCAGCGGTTAATTGGTAATGAATAATTGCGCTTTCAATTCCTAAATTTTTCAACGAAATCGATTTCGTAAACAAGGCGTAGTTGTCCATAAATATATAAGTTGTGTGGTTTAATTTATGCGCCCAAAAGTAGAAATTATTTTTTATATAGCATTTTTTTATCTAAACTTTATGAATTTTTCTTTAAAAAATTCACAACTAAAACGCCCCAAGCCAGTATTAACAGGAGTCCGCCCAAAGGGGTAATAAATCCAATTACTTTAAAGTCAAAGGAGTTTAGACTATTTGTTGCCAATAAGTAAATGGAACCAGAAAAGAAAATTATCCCAAAAACAACTAAATAATAGATGGTTTTCTTTGCTTTTGGAGAGAGTTCCTTCATCGTTCCAATTAGCACTAAAAACAAAGCGTGATACATTTGATACTTCACTCCCGTTTCAAATGTAGAAAGCTCTTCAAGGGATAAAACTTTTTTTAAAGCGTGCGCACCAAAAGCGCCTAAAATGATTGCTAACATTCCGAAAATTGCGCCTGTGGAAATTATTTTTTTGTCCATTTTTTATTCATTTTACTGTGCAAAAGTATCTCTTTCTAATCAAAATTAAGAATTTATGCAGATGATTTTTCCTTCCGGTTTTGCCTTTTTAACCAATTGCTGGGTGTTATATTTACAACATTTATATATATTTGTGTTACATTTATTTAATTATGAGAAAAATTTTAATCATTGGAGCTGGAAGATCGTCGTCATCGCTAATTCAATATCTTTTAAAAAAGTCGGATGAAGAGAATTTGCAACTTATAATTGGAGATTTATCGTTGGAATCTGCTCAAAATAAGACTCTTAATCATCCTAATGCAAGCGCAATTTCATTTGATGTATTGGATGAAAGCCGAAGAAAAGAGGCTATTCAAAAAGCAGATATTGTGATTTCGATGTTGCCTGCGCATCTTCATATTGAGGTGGCTCGGGATTGCATTGCTTATAAAAAAAATATGGTTACGGCATCTTACATCAGCGATGCAATGCACGGATTGGATGTTTTGGCCAAAGAAAACAACCTGATTTTTATGAACGAAATTGGCCTTGATCCCGGAATTGATCATATGAGTGCAATGAAAGTAATCAATGAAATTAAGGCTAAAGGAGGAAAAATGCTTTTGTTTGAATCTTTTTGTGGAGGATTAGTTGCTCCCGAATCGGACACTAATTTGTGGAATTATAAATTTACTTGGGCACCAAGAAATGTGGTTTTAGCAGGTCAAGGTGGTGCGGCAAAATTTATTCAAGAAGGAACCTATAAATACATCCCGCACTGTAATTTATTCCGCAGAACTGAATTTCTTGAGGTTGAAGGTTATGGTAAATTTGAAGCCTATTCGAACCGAGATTCTCTAAAATATCTCGATGTTTATGGACTGAACGATGTGTTGACTTTGTACCGAGGAACCATTCGAAGAGTGGGTTTTTCTAAAGCTTGGAATATGTTTGTGCAACTTGGCATGACCGATGACAGCTACATCATGGAAGATTCTTCAACTATGAGTTACCGTCAGTTCGTGAATTCTTTCTTGCCGTATCATCCAACAGATTCTGTCGAAATCAAAATGCGTTTAATTTTAAAAATTGACCAAGACGATAGTATGTGGGATAAACTTTTGGAGTTAGATTTATTCAATCCCAACAAAGAAGTAGGTCTAAAAAATGCTACTCCAGCCCAAATTCTTGAAAAAATCCTTACTGAAAGTTGGACGTTGCAACCCGAAGATAAAGATATGATTGTGATGTATCATAAATTTGGCTACGAATTGAATGGTAAAAAAGAGCAGATCGATTCCAAAATGGTTTGCATTGGCGAAGACCAAAAGTACACCGCAATGGCAAAAACGGTTGGCTTACCTGTTGCGATGGCAACCTTATTAATACTAAACGGAAAAATTAAAACTCCCGGAGTGCAACTTCCAATTAAGGAAGAAGTCTATCTGCCTATTTTGAAAGAATTAGAAGAATATGGAGTTGTTTTTAAGGAAGTAAATGTGCCGTATTTGGGGTATAATCCTGATTAAAAACATATTTTTTATATTTAAAATTATTTAGCTTAATTTGTGTAAAATATTTTTT
>JAAFGY010000213.1 GCA_010365135.1 Flavobacterium sp. | reverse complement strand
TAAGCTATCTGACTTTGTGATTTGTAGTTGTATTTGGTTTGTTTTTGCAATCAATTTTTTAGTAAAACTCAACAAATCAGCATCAGTGTATTCTCGTTTAATTTCCATTTTTTCAAAAAGTGGCTGGCGATAGTAGTTCAGTGCCCACAGAACATGAAACAAAAAATAAAATACGGAGAAGAAACGGAGTAACTGCAAGCTATTGTCTTTCCAGTTTTCTTTCCAAGATTTTCTTTTGTTCCAGAACCATTTCAAAACAAAGAAAATTAAAAAGATATAAAGACAATCCCCTACCGAAAAAGGAATACTTTCTAATGCTGTTCTTGAAAATTGAGATATGATTAAATAGATGCCATTACTGTAATAACGTTCCACACTTTCAGGGAAAAACGAAATAAGCTGCAGCAGAATTATTTGTACAATCAGGAAAAAGGGAAGAATGAATTTTTGTTTCAAGAAGCGAAATTTTATTTGCGTTGCTGTTTTTGTGTGAATGGTAAATATAGTAACTTTTAGTTAGGCGGAGCGATGCCTGTTTTATTTAAACATATAATTCGGGAAAGGTGTCTTTCGCAAAGATTGTCAGAAAGAGAACAGAGATTCACGAAGTTTTTTCTAAACAGATAGGTCATATAAGTTTCTTGTTTGACAGAGAATCGCAAAGTAACCCCAGAGAAGTACTAAGTTACACAAAATAAACCCGCAAAAAGGGTGATTGCTTCGTTCTTAGAACAAAGCAATCACATGATCTAAACCTTTTTGTGTTTTAATTTATTGTAGTCTTTAATGCTGAAAAACGACTATTAATTGGTGTTATTTTTCTCAACTAATTTCTTTCCTAGAAAGTTTATTATTTTCTTATGGTAAATAGTTCAGTCTCTAATTTAGTTTTAGCAGTCGATTCAGTTGAGGTTAAAGTACCAGTTAATAAATCAGTACCTTCATAAGGATCAGTTGTCAAGTTGTACATTTTTTTGTCTCCCGTAGCATTTGCTAATAATTTATATTTTCCATTGCTAATGGTCCAGGAATCAGTTATTCCATCATTCATTTCTGAATATTGAAATTCTCTTATTGTTGTAGATTGTGTAAATAATGATTTAAAACTTTTACTATCGTAGATTGAATTTCCTTGAACTCCTGCGATTTCTGCAATAGTTGAAAACAAATCGGTAGTTGTGATTAAATTATTGTCAATGCCTTTACGAGAAACTCCCTTGCCCGAAATAAACATTGGAGTATTAATTCCCCCTTGATACAATGTATTTTTTACAGTAGAGCTAGAATAAGGACTTTGAGCAACTTCTTTCGGTGTGCCATTATCTCCGATGAAAATAATTATTGTGTTTTCTTTTTCAGATGCTGTCATAGAGCCTAGCAATCTACCAATTTGAAAATCCATTGCTTCAATAGCTGCCATATAGTATGGGATAGGGTTCATTCCATTAGTGTAGGCAGGTAAATTACCCTGTTTGTGCATGTTACTTGGAGGAATATGAAATGGAGTATGGGGAGCATTGTAGGCGAGCCATAAGAACCAAGGCTTAGATTGTTTATTAATCCAGTCTATTGATAAATCAGTAAACACTTCGGTAGTATATTTAGTATTCAAACTGCTAGAGCCATCTTCAGAAAGTTGCCACTGATAGTAATCATCAACGGAACCTCGAATAAGACCAGCGTAATAATCAATCCCAAATGATTCTGGATTAATAGATGAGTTATTACCGGATAAATGCCATTTACCAACTATTGCAGAAGCATAAGAATTATTCGTTTTGTTACTAATATATTTTTGCAAAGTAACTTCAGATTGAGATAGAACATCACCAGCTCCTTTTACGCCTGTAGTGTAGCCGTATTTTCCTGTAATGATTGAAGATCTAGTAGGTGTGCAAGTTGGGTGTGTCCAAAAGTTACTAAAGGAAAGCCCATTATTCCTGATCGCATCTATATTTGGAGTGCTTGGTTTTATCTTCCCTTCCGTAAATCCATTAATAGCATCTTTGCCTAAATCATCCGCAATTATGAATATTATATTTGGAGAGTCATCACTAGTCAAGTTACTAGCAGTGTCTTTTGAACAGGAGGAGATTGCAATGATAAAAATGCCTGATATAAATAAAATCGATTTTAAGTTTTTCATGTGGTTTGATTAAGTTATTGTGGTGTTCCTTTGAAGCAACCAATATTGTATGGGAAATCATAAGTCCAGTGATAATGATATATGTTTGTCATAACTCCATCCCAAAGTACTGGATGTGTATGACCATGACATTCATCTAAATCTTTTGAAGAAAGTAATTTTCCCTCTTCGCCATAAGGCCCATAAATACCAAATCCATCTAACATATAGCCCATAATTGCAGAATGACCAGAAGTATGAGGATGAATATGTTCTTGAAGATCCTTGGCTGGAAAATGGTAGTGATACCTTTGTGTACCGTCAGTATGACCTCCAAACCTATCCAAAATTTCATGGGCTGCTGCATCATTACCAAGGGTAGATGCTCCATGATAGATTGCACTACCACTAAGTGAAATACCTGATGGGCCAAATGGAAGGCAACTTGGTGTTGTTGCTATTTTAGGTAGTGCTGGAAAATCGTATAAAATTACATGCTCGGTAATTATATTTGGATTTCTATCGTATTGATAAGCGATACTTCCTGGCGTTATTGGGAAAATGCCAGTTGGATGGTTTGGTAAAGCATTTCCCGTTATAATACGCCGACCATTTCCATCTAGAGAAACATTAAATTCGCTCATCCAAGTAACATTTCCATCAACCTGAGGTTTTTTGTTGTAATCCCAAGTGCCATCAGCGTTTGTCCAGGCGCTTGCATTAGCGTTTCCAGCTCCATCTGATGGGAGACCACAAAGCCATAAGGATAGAAAATCGGGTTTGGTAGCGCCTTTAGTTTTTATTAAAATGTTTGTAGGTGCAGTACCTCCAAAAGGTAAATGCGTAATATCCACCGATTGAGTTAAAGATGGGTTTACTATTCCGTCTTGATCATCCGCTTTACTACAGCTAGTTATTGATATCAAAATAGCTAAAAAGCACGTACTAGGTACCGTAAAAAAAATGTTAAATTTATTTTTCATAATTTGATTGTTTAGTGTTAAGACTTTGTCTACAGTAAATGGTTTAATTATTCAGTCAAGTTCTTATTGAAGAGGCGCTGTTTTTTGTGATTGGTAACTATCGTAACCCTGATTTTTATTGAGAATCAGAAAGTTTTTTACCATATAAGTCGGATAAGTTTGTTTCACAGAGAATCGTAAAAGGAAAGCAGAGAGAAACACTAAATCACACAAAAACGCCAAAAAACGGGTCATTGCGAGGAACAGCCTGTCCCGATTTTTCGGGAAAGCGATCACACAAAGAGATTTTTCACAAGAGCTTCAAATAATATTCTAGAATAGGAGCGGGCACGAAGTCAGGAGACTTCGCGCAGCAGTATAATACTAATTTATTCTTTATAAGGAACGCTTCGGAGAGATGATGTGAGAGGCGCACTCCGTTCCATTTGGGGCGGAGTCGTCTACTCGATTATGGGCAGTTTTGTTGTTGAATTCGATTTTTTAAGTCCATTCTTGAATGCAAAATTCTAGTGATTTCGACTTTAGTTTCGTTTAATATTCTATAAAATATTATATGTTGGCCAGATTTACAACCAAATATTTCTGAACTAATTTCATTATAATTCTTTCCATAGTTTTGGTTTTCAGCTATGTCTTGGCAATTTTCAAGAATTCCTTCATAATATTTATCCGCTTGAGTTTCCGACCAAACTTCATAAGTATAATCCCAAATCTTTGTTAAGTCTTCTACAGCCTTATTTGTAAAAATATATTTAGCCATTTCTTTTTTTCGCTTTTAAAGATTCAAGATGATTTTTTGGATCAAAATCTTTAGCTATTCCACTTTCAATTCCTTCATTAATAGCATTTTTTAAAGCAATAATTTTACTTTCCTCTTCTTCTAGCAATCTTAATCCCGCGCGAATGACTTCACTTGCATTTTTAAATCTACCTTCTGAAACTCTGTTGTCAACAAAACTTTCAAAATGATTACCTAAAGAAACCGATGTATTTCGTCCCATGTTTTTAATATTTCTGTAAAATTACCAAAATTTGGTAACAATAGAAAATTATGTTCTGTTTTTTTCCATTTTTCAAAAATTACAGTTAACGGTAGATGGCTTCGTGATGTTGCCGATAAAACACACACACTAAACTTTAAATTTATCGCAGATTATGCAAGTAGAAAACAATAATTCAGTTCAAGGCCAAAGTGGCGATATCTCAAAACCGCTGTGTGTGCCCTGCATGAGCAGGAAGCAGATTGTAAATCGTTTGTTCTCGATTCGAAATTACACATTTTGAATTAGAAAACAAATCCTACAGTCTGATATTTTTCCAGAGGGTGTAAGTCCCTTCCCGAGAAATCGGGACAAGTCATGAGCAGATTGAAAACCCGAATCATTAGCACGTCGCAAGCTGGTTTATCGCGAGGTATGCAGTGAAGATTATTGCGGCAGCAATACCTTTCTTAATTCAGTCTGTACCGACGAACAGAATTTAGCGAAGCGGTATCACGAATACCACAAAAAACAATAAACACTTATGAGTAAACCGACTTCGGTACTGCATTTGGTCCGCCGCGGCGGAGAAAAAACCTGAAAGGAAGAGAAAGAATCTCATTCGATTAGGGATTGACCAAGACCACGCCTATGCATGGAGTCGAACTCGAAAAGGTGGTTGGGCGATTGCTCAACTGCGTAGCACATCGCGAAGACCAAAATTTAAATAAATATTGAGTAGAGTCCAATTTTAGGAACTACCATCACTTTAAAACGCTTAAAACAAAAAGGGTGTCAATCATTGACTGATGTTTACATCTCACTTAATCCATCTCTTTGCGAACCGTCTCGTCCCAAAAGACGAGATGGTGTGAGAGGCGCACTCCGTCAGTTACTGGCGGAGCCGTCTACTCGATTAACAGAAGTACATTTATTCGTTAAGTAATTCTTCTACTTCTTTTTGTAAAACAGGTAAATTTCTAATTACAATTCCCCAAATTACACCATCAGAAACTGAGTCATATCCGTGAATAATTCTATTTCTAACATCTACAATTTTTCTTGAGTTCGAAATTACAATTTCGCTATCAAGTTTCAGAATTCGGTTCATCGCTTCACCGATTATTTCAATATTTCTTTCGACAGCTCTTTTTGTTCTTAAATCATTTTAGTACACCTCAAATAATTTTGGTGTATCAATATAATAGCTTTCAATTTCATTGATAGAACTTAAAATATCA
>JAAFGY010000212.1 GCA_010365135.1 Flavobacterium sp. | reverse complement strand
AAAGATCGTAATTATTTTAGCCTTAGTGCTTATGAGTTCAATGACATTTGCACAAGATGCGCCAACATCAACACCCTTAGAAATTTCAGGTTCTGCTGATGGGTATTACAAGTATGATTTTTCGAAAAATGAAAATATTAAAACAAGTTTTGCAACGGATCACAATTCTCTTTCTTTAGGTATGCTTGACATCGCTTTGAAGAAAACTACAGGTAAAGCCTCTTTTGTTGGTGAAATTTCCTTTGGACCAAGAGGACAATATCAATCTATTCCTAATGGAGACGGCGTTGATGTGAACTCATTTCACATTCAAAATTTGTATGCTACTTACGCATTTTCTGATAAGTTCAGCATGACAGGAGGTTACATGGGTACTTTTATTGGTTATGAAGTAATTTCTCCTTTAGCCAATTTCCATTATTCTACGTCTTATTTATTTACTGCAGGACCATTCCAAAATGCTGGAATTAAAGCAAACTATAAATTTACTGATAAATTTGCTGGTATGGTAGGATTGTTTAATGATTCGTGGAATTCATACAAATCTGAGTTTGGTGTTAAGGCCATTGGCGCTCAATTATCTTATGCTGCTGGGAGTTCTAGTGTGTATCTTAACTTTATGGACGGTAAAAATAGTGGGACTATCTTTGATTTAACAGCTACTTTCCAAGTTACTGAAAAATTCAAATTAGGTTTAAACGCTGCTGATTTTTCGAATACTGGTGATGCTGGATATACCGGTGTTGCTATTTATCCTTCCGTTTCATTATCTGATTCTTTCGGATTAGGATTACGAGGTGAATATTTCAAATACAAAGAAGGTTCCGGAGATACTGATGTAACTGCTGTAACTTTATCAGGAAATTATAAAGTAGGTGGTTTGACCATTATTCCTGAGTTTAGAATCGATAGTAATTCTGATGAAGTACTGTTTATTGATTCTGATTTGGCTCCAGCTAAATCTGCTTCTCAATTTCTATTAGCAGTTGTTTACGGATTCTAAAAACGAAATACACATACTAAAAATATTTTTTTTACTGCCAAGATGCTTTTCTGTGTTTTGGCAGTTTTTTTGTACAAAAAATGGCTTTTTGAAAGAATCAAAAAGCCATTTTTTATTTCAATTATCTAAAGAAAACTATTGCTTCTTATAAATATTATAAATTGTATTGATAGTTTTTTCATCTAAGACCGAATCAACTTCCGTCTGAATGTAATGTAATTTGAAGGCTGAGATTGCTGCAGAAAGATTTTTGGTATTATATCCAATAATGCGCAACGCTTGCTCCACATTGAAGTTTTCCGGTGCTGGTTCTAAAATATCATCTGGCCAAATGCCAAAACCATTTAAAGCTAAAAGTTTCCAAGGAAATAATTTACTCGGGTCAGTTTTTCTTGTTGGCGCGATATCTGAATGACCAAGTATATTTTGAGTGGGAATATTATAATCCTTTTTCAGTTTTGAAAGTAAAGCCAAAAGACTTAATATTTGCTTATCGGAGAAAGGTTCAATTCCATTATTGTCTAGTTCAATTCCTATCGATGCTGAATTAATATCGGTATTTTTTCCCCACGAAGCCGCTCCACCATGCCAAGCTCTCAGGTAATCGTTGACCATTTGAACTACTCTTCCATCATCTGCAATTACATAATGCGCACTTACTTGTGGTTTTGTTGTAGTAAAGGTTTTTAATGTTTGTGCTAATGAATCTTGGGCAGTATGATGAATAATTATAAAATTTGGTTTTCTAAGATTGAAATTTACGGTGCTAATCCATTCAGTGCTAATGCCGTTTTGCAATTCAATGGGAGCTTTTATAGATAAAGTGTCCTTGTAAAAGATTAATGGATCAATTGGGGCAGGTTCTGTAGATACTATGGTCGTGCTGCTGGTTTCCAACTTAGCCGGCTCCATATTTGAAATCGTTTTTTTATAATTTTGCAGCTGTTCTTTATATGATTTTTCGCTTGCTTTATAAGGATTTGTCGAACAGGAAGTGAGGATAATTGCTATTATCGATAAGTAAAAAATGGAACTGTAAAAATGTTTCATGCCGTTTGTGCGTAGGTTAATTTCCAGAAGAAAGAATTATTTCTTTTTTTCTTTAGATTTTGATTTTTTAGGGTTTTTTCGATCTTCTTTGAAAGCCAGATATTTATCTTTTTGATCTTTATTCAAAAAATTCATTATTTTTCTATCTGTATTTTCTGAAAGGGCTTGAAAATCTTTTATTTGTTCGTCTTGAGTAGTATCTTGTTTTAAAATTCTTCCTTGTGTACTGAGACTTTCAATCAAAACATTTGATATAGCAATTGTCTGAAGTTCATCAAGACCAACTGCGGGTTTCATATTTGCCATTACTTTAGCTACCGTTACTTCAGCAGGAATTTCTTTTGGTTTTACGGGTTGACTATTTTGATTCATTCCGCCCATTTGACTCATTCCATTGCCGTAACCATTTCCGCCATAACCATTATTACCGTAACCATTTCCATAGCCATTGTTGCCATATTGAGCAGAAACTGTGTTTATAGAAATCAGAATAATAACGGTTGCTATAAATTTGTTTGAAGTTTTCATTTGGTGAGTTTTAATATTGTAAATTTAAACAGGTTCGGCGAATAAATCAAATTCTGTGGCGTCAATAATTTTCACCATTACAAATTCGCCCGTTTTTACATAATGTTTTGAGGCTTCAATAAGCACTTCATTGTCAACATCTGGGCTATCAAATTCTGTTCTTCCCACAAAATGCTCGCCTTCTTTTCTGTCAATAATACAACGGAAGGTTTTTCCAATTTTATCTTGGTTTAAGTCCCAAGAAATTTGGGATTGCAATTCCATTATTTCGTTTGCTCGACTTTGTTTCACATCTTCTGGAACATCGTCCACTAAGTCGTGAGCAGTGGTGTTTTCTTCGTGGGAGTAGGTAAAACAGCCCAAACGTTCAAATTTCATTTCCTGAACCCAGTCTCTTAATATTTCAAAATCTTCTTGAGTTTCGCCAGGATAACCAACGATTAAAGTAGTTCTAATGGTCATTCCAGGAACGGCTTGACGGAAATCTTTTAGTAACTGAGTCGTTTTTTCTTTTGTAGTTCCGCGTTTCATTGATTTCAAAATTGAATCGGAAATATGTTGCAGCGGTATGTCAATATAGTTACAAATTTTTGCTTCCCGTTTCATTATTTCCAAAACATCCATAGGGAAACCAGTAGGGAAGGCGTAGTGCAAACGAATCCATTCGATTCCTTCCACTTTTACTAAGGCTTCTAGTAATTCACCTAGATTTCTTTTTTTGTAAATATCCAATCCATAGTAAGTCAAATCTTGTGCAATCAAAATTAATTCTTTCACACCATTTTTTGCCAGACCTTCGGCTTCTTTAACTAATTTTTCGATTGTTTGTGAAACGTGTTTGCCTCGCATTATTGGAATAGCACAAAAACTACAAGGTCTGTCGCAACCTTCGGCAATTTTTAAATAAGCATAATTTTTTGGAGTGGTCGTTAAACGTTCCCCGAGTAATTCGTGTTTATAATCGGCTCCTAAAGCTTTTAATAAAGCAGGTAATTCTGTTGTGCCAAAAAATTGATCAACATTTGGTATTTCTTTTTCTAAATCAGGTCGGTATCTTTCTGATAAACAACCGGTAACAAAAACTTTATCGACTAAACCACGCTCTTTTTTGTCTGCATATTCTAAAATCATATTTACGGATTCGGCTTTTGCATTATCGATAAATCCGCAAGTGTTAATCACTACAATGTTTCCTTCTTGTTCGTGAACAACATCTTTTCCGCTCGCTTTTAATTGTCCCATTAGGACTTCGCTATCATATACATTTTTAGAACACCCAAGAGTGATCACGTTGATTCTATTTTTTTTTAAAGACTTGGTTCTCATAAGTTTATATTTCCGATAGTTTTGGAATTTGGCAAAATTACAATTTTTATTTTTAGGAGCATAACTCTTTGATGGCTAATGATAACTTAGTGCGCTTTTTACAATAAATTACTTTATTTTCAATATTGCTTAAAGATTTTTGTACCAAATTATTCAAGGCTTTTATTTGTTAAAATAAAGTTAAAAAACATTGATTTTAACCCTTATATTTATTTTTATTTTTAATTTTAATATTGGTCGTTATTAACTTAAATTTTTAATTATGAAAAAATTAGTATTAGCGACTTTAGCGGTCGTTTTGTTTGGGGGAGTTGCATTTGCATCAGAATGCGGAGATTGGGCAGTACAACAAACTGCCTCAGATGAACAATGGAATGTTGAACATGGGGAACCTGCTTATTCTTGTGTTGACGAAGCAAACTCGATATGTGGTTATTATAATCTATGTATGACCCATTAAATTTAGTATTGGCAATATTTAGATGTTAAAATATTGCCAATCAAATAGAAAACTATTAAAAATGAAAAAATTCATATACTCATATCTATTAATTTTTAGTGTTAGTTCTTTCTCTCAAAACATTGAAAACAATATCAACTGTGTAACCTACAAAGTTGGAACCAATTCAAAAATCATCCCAAAGGAGAGTCCAAATTATAATCCAGAAGCAGAAGAAAGATATCGTGCAAAAATAGCAGCAATGGAGCTAATAGAGTGTAAATTGTATTACACAAAAGATAAAAGTATTTATTATATTGTAGATAAAATGGATGCGGACAATTCACTTGCGTACAAATTGGCAACAATTCCGTTTAAAGGACTGTTTTATAAAGACATAATTTCGAAAGAAAAGATTAATCAAACAGCATTTGGTGGCGTAAATAATATTATATTGCCTTATGATGAATACAAATGGGTCATTACAAGTGAATCTAAAGTTATAAGTGGATATAAAAGCTTTAAAGCTACTTGTGAGTACAAAGTATTGAATCGCAAAAATGAATATGATATTCGTCATGCTGAAGCGTGGTTTGCTCCAGAAATTGCTGTGCCTTTTGGACCTCGAGGTTTCGATGGGCTACCTGGATTGGTCTTAGAAGTGTTTTTTGATGGAGTAAGATATTTTCAAGCTGTCAAAATTGAATTTGATATTAAAGACTCAAAAGTAAAAATAGAAAGACCTCAAAAGGGTAAGTATGATACTTTAGAAGAATATGAAGATATGCAAAAGAAATTGATGGATAAGCGACCTCAAAAGTAAATTAATTTGAAACTATTTTATATCTTTTTTATCCTATTCTCATTTAATTCTTATTCTCAAACCCAATTTTTTACTGGAGTTGTTACCAGTGATTCTAATATTCCATTGGAAAATGCCAACATCATTGCCTTGCCTTTATTAAAAAACGAAGGAGTTAAATTTGCTATTGCCGATAGTAAAGGGCGATTTAAGATTGAA
>JAAFGY010000211.1 GCA_010365135.1 Flavobacterium sp. | reverse complement strand
TTCTTAGAACAGATTCAAGAGGCTATATTAAAAATTAACCTTGATGATTTTGAAATCATATTTGTTAATGATGGATCCCCAGATGACTCCTTACAGTATCTTTTAAATTTAAAAAGGAATTTTCCTCAGATAGTATTAATTGACTTATCAAGAAATTTTGGACATCATTATGCCATTCAAGTTGGTCTCGATTATGCTTCGGGCGATTTTGTTTTTTTAATAGATAATGATTTAGAGACGCCTCCAAATGTATTGATAGATTTTTATAAAGAAATAACGAATGACATTTCACTTGATGTAGTTTATGGTTTCCAAGAAAATAGAAAAGGAAATTTTTTAGAGAAATGGACAGGAAGTATTTTTTGGGTATTGATTAATAAATTATCAGACACAAAAATACCTCATAATATTCTTACTGAACGTTTAATGACCAAACAATATGTTGAATCTTTACTGCACTTGCAAGATGCCAATGTGTTCTTAGGAGGAATGATGTATTGGGTTGGATTTAATCAAAAAGGAATTCCTATAAAAAAAGGATTACGTGAAGGAGCAAGCACTTATTCTTTAAAACGAAGAGCACAATTAATGCTACAAGCAATTACTTCTTTTTCTGGAAAACCATTGGAATGGTTGTTTTATTTTGGGTTAATAATTTCATTTGGTAGTGTTTTTTTTTTAATTTATTTAATAGGGCAAAAAATATTATATAAAGGTGAAGTGCAGTTAGGCTGGACTTCAATAGTAGCAATAAATATATTGATGTTAGGTATTCTTTCTACTTTTTTAGGAATAATTGGAATATACATTTTTAAAATTTTCAAACAGGTACAAGGAAGGCCAAATGCAATAATAAAAAAAATATATGGATAAAGTAAAAAAAGTAATCATATTTGGTAAAGGAGAATTAGCTGAGCTTGCTAATTTTTATTTTACTAATGATAGTAATTATGAGGTCTGTGCTTTTACTCTTGATAAAGAGTATATTGATTCTGACTCCTATCTGAGCCTACCTGTTTTGGCATTTGATGAACTAGAAATAAACTATCCTCCCCAAGAATACGAACTGTTTGTCGCTATTGGTTATTCAAATCTTAATCAGAATAGAAAATCTAAATATGAACAAGCAAAATCAAAAGGCTATACGCTTGCAAGTTATGTCTCGTCAAAATCTAGTTCATGGCCAGGGTTACAAGTAGGAGAAAATACTTTTATTATGGAAGATAATACTATTATGCCTTTTTGTAAAATAGGGAATAATGTGTTAGTATGGGTAAATAGTATTTTGGCTCACCATATGGTCGTTATGGATCATGTTACTATTACATCTCACTGCGCTATCGGTGGAAATGTAATTATTGAGGAACAAGTATTTATAGGACTTAATGCTTCCATTAGAAATAATGTTACAATAGGTAAAGGGGCAATAATAGGCGCCTCGGCAAATGTTGTTAAGAATGTTGAAAATTATGCTGTTATGATGGGTAATCCTGCAAAACATACAGGAGCTAATTCTAAAGACATAAAACTTTAATTTACACCGATTCCATCCAACAAACCCTATCTCATAGATAAAGAAATAATCCATTAATTTATACAATTACAATTTTAGTTAGTTATTTGTCCTATCAATATTTTGAATCAGAATTCATCAAAATAAAGGATACAAAATATAAAACAGTTTAAAATGATTCCCTTTAATAAACCCTATTTCACAGGTAAAGAAACCCAATATATTGAAGATGCTGTTACAAAAGGCAAGATTTCGGGTAACGGGTATTATACTCAATTGTGCCATACTTTTTTTGAAAATAAATACGGTTTTTATAAATGTTTGTTGACTACTTCTTGTACCGATGCGCTCGAAATGGCAGCACTATTAATCAATATAAAAGAAGGTGATGAGGTTATTATGCCTTCCTACACTTTTGTTTCTACTGCCAATGCTTTTGTGCTGCGAGGTGCTACAATTGTTTTTGCCGATAGCAGCAAAGGCCATCCAGGAATCGATGAAGATAGTATAGAAGCCTTAATTACACCTAAAACAAAAGCAATAGTTCCGGTTCATTATGCGGGTGTGGCTTGTGATATGGATAAAATTATGGATTTGGCAGATCAATACAATTTGTTTGTCATAGAAGATGCAGCCCAAGCCATTGATAGTTTCTATACGGGGAGAGATGGTATAAAAAAACCGCTGGGTTCTATAGGGCATTTGGCCGCTTTTTCTTTTCACGAAACCAAAAATATTATTTCAGGCGAAGGTGGAATGCTTGTTATTAATGATTCACAATTTGCAGAGAGAGCCGAAATAATCTGGGAAAAAGGAACGAATCGTTCGGCCTTTTTTAGGGGCGATGTTGATAAATACGGTTGGGTAGATGTAGGCTCAAGTTTTCTGCCCTCTGAAATCATTGCTGCCTTTCTTTGGGCACAATTAGAAAATTTAGAGGAGATTCAACAAGTTAGAATATCTCATTGGAATAAATATAAATCCGAAATGCAAAATTGGGCTACCGAGAATGAAATTCAATTGCCCGTGATACCAACTTATGCGATGAACAACGGACATATGTTTTATATGGTTTGCAAAAACCAAGAACAAAGAGCGATCCTTATCGAAAAATTGAAAAGGAAAGGTATATTGGCTGTTTTTCATTATATTAGTTTGCATAGTAGTCCTTACTTTAAAGAGAGTTATAATGGAAATTCGCTGCCAGAATCGGACAAGTATTCGGACTGTGTTTTACGATTGCCCATGTTTTATGAGTTAGATGTTATTAATATTGTAAATACTCTTATCTATGAGGATTGAAATACTTATCGAAAAAGCAGCAGTTTTATTCAAATATAGTGCACTAGTCTATTTATTTGTTGCCTTTTTTTATTTTATGAATTTGCATCCTAGTGGTGATGAACTTTTGTTTCTCTCAGACTTGCAATTGATAAAAAATGTGGGTTGGGATGATGCCATTGTTAAAAACGTTTCAATTCCCTATATGCTATTGGCATATCCATTATCCTTATTTATGAAGGATTTGGTAGCATTAAAGTTGGTAAATGTTATTTTGCTACTATCGTTATTTCTATACTTTTATTATGTAGGGAAAATAAAATTTAAATCGACATATTATTATCTTTTGTTTTTTATTAGTACTGTAGGTTATTTTTATTTTGGCACGAATGATTGTTTGTTTTTTGTTTCTTTAATTGTTTTTTTTAATGAAGTACTGAACGCTGTCAATGCTAGAGAAGTCCAGTTTAATTTGGCATTATCAGCTTTAGTGATCGCTTTTTTTACGAGAGAACTTTTCTTGGTTTATTTGCCAATTATCTTAATCGGAAGCTATATTCTATATCAAATGGGTAGTGAGTTTTCAAAAAAAACATTTTTTCCGTTGGGATTATTTATTATACTCCTTCTCTTGAATATTCCATCTCTTCAAAAAAACGGAAGTTTATCGTATGATAGAAAATCACCACCCCAAGGTTTGGGTGTGTCGTGGTCACAACGTCAATATTTAGCCCAGTTAATGGTAAACAATGGGGAATTGGATAACTTTAACCATCCCACTTGGGAACAAACAAAAGCATATATTGATAAAAACGGAAAAGAATCTTTGCCAGATGGAATTTTGGAAAGTATAATTTTTGATTGGCAATTAACAACGAAAGAGTTTTTTAAGGATTTTGGATATTCAATACTCTATAGTTTTAGATCTTTAGGATTGATGCTGGTGATTAGTTTAGGATATTGGTTAAGACAGTTGAAAAAAAATAAAAGAATAACAATAAGCAATTTTATTCCATTTTCCACCTTGTTAATGTTGATGATTTTTTCCTTAATAATAATATCCTATGTAGAATTAAGATGGTTGTCGGCTGTTTTTGTAATGACAATTGTTTATTTTTCGGAATTAGAGGAACAAAAAAGCATTTCAAAACATCTTATTTTTGCCAATAACATTGTTTTGTGTTTGTTATCGGTTTATGGTATAGTTAGAATTTTTAATAAAATATAAAATATGAATAAAATTAATTTTTCTACCTCGAGGTTTAATCTGGGTATTATAATTATTTCTACTTTATTGATGTTGGTGGTTGTAAATTTTTCCTTTAGAGCCAATCGTTTTGGAGATGGTACTTTTCACGTAGAATCCAAGAATATGGCTTTGTATCTTAAAGGGGAAGTAGCTGCTGACAAGGTCGTTATTACACGGGCGCCGGGTCCCTTATTGTTTTATACACCAGTTTATTTGTTAGCTTCTTCCACTGTGACTGACGATCAGTTATGGGTGTATGCGGTAGTCTTTACATCCTTAATTGGTATGATAAGTTTACTGCTTATTTTTAGAATAGGCACTGCTTTCTTTTCTAAGGAAGTTGGGCTTTTGAGTGTGTTATTGTTTTTTGCGTTTCCCATTCACTGCTATTATTCTTTGGGTATTTTGGCAGAAATTCCGGCTTTTTTTTCTTTGGCCTTGGCTATTTATGGATGGTCACTTGCTTTTATACAACCCGAGAAAAAAATAGGCTGGATAATACTAACGATCGGAATATGGTTGTTAATTTTGAACCGTCCGAATGCCATTTTAATTCTTGGAGTACTTTTTTTAGTAATCGGCTATTCGTTTTTTAAAAACAAACAATTTTATGAAAAGTATGGTAAAAATTTAGGATTAACTTTTTTAAGTGTTTTAATTTTAGGTATTGGAACTTTTCAATTGGTGAATAAGATAAATGGAGATAAGGTTAATGATAGTCAAGAAACTTTATTTTATGGTGTAGCCCTGCAAGGACGATTTCAGTTTAGAGAAGAACCAACCGATCTTCGTTTTTGGGAGAGTGACAATCGACCCGACAGTAAAGATTACCAAAATTGGATAAAAAAGGGACAAGAGCTGGATGGGGTTATTTCTAAAACGAATCGTCCCTACAATGAGGTCTATAGAGAGTTTATTATTAAGGATATTATGGAACATCCATTTTTGACTAGCAGGCAATTCTTTGTCAGATGTTTTTATGGACAAATCAACATCATCAGTAAAGTGCAACCCCAGCAATTTAAACTGGGGCCTTTTCAAGGGGTAACGGGATATTGGCTAGTGCTGTTCATTATCAATAGCATTAATTTACTGATTCTTGCGGGTGCCGTTTTATTTTTGTTGAAGGAGAAAAATTTAATCCAATATTGGATTTTTTGGGGAATATGGCTTGCCCTGCTTATTTTTCACGGACTGACTTATATGGAACCGCGCTATATTTTTCCTTCAAAAGTCGCTTTGTATATCATGAGTGCCGCGGGCTTGAACGGTATTCCTTGGATAAAAAAAATGATGGCAGCGATCGCAGTTTATGTATTTCCAATTGCAAACACAAGTAAATAAAAGATGGCAGATGGATACCGATATA
>JAAFGY010000210.1 GCA_010365135.1 Flavobacterium sp. | reverse complement strand
TTTTTGGGACTCTCTAACGGCTGTAACAATTCAGATGATGTTAGATGATGAATATGGTGTGAAAGTTGATATTAAACAAATTTCTAGTTTTAAATCAATAAAAGAGCTGTATCAATTTGTTCAAGAAAATAGATAATGGAGGCTTATATAAAACACATTTCGTATTATTTACCTTCTAATAAATTGTCTAATGAAGATATCGCTTCTCAGTTTCCAGAATGGAATAGTGAAAAGATAATTCAAAAAATCGGAGTTAAGAGTAGGAATATTGCTGGTAAAGAAGAGTTTTCCTCGGATATTGCTACTGAGGCTATTAATGCTCTTTGTTTAGAACATTCAATTGATAAAAACGATATTGATTATTTGATTGTTTGTACACAATCACCAGATTATTTCTTGCCAACAACTGCATGTATTGTTCAAAATAAAGCTGGACTTTCTACAAATTGTGCAGCAATTGATATTAATCAGGGTTGTTCAGGTTATATTTATGGGTTGTCGTTAGCTAAAGGTCTTGTGGTTGCAAAAATTGCTAAGAATGTTGTTTTAGTAACGGCTGAAACTTATTCTAAGCATATTCATAAAGATGATAAAGGTAATTTAAGTATTTTTGGGGATGCTGCATCTGCTACGTTAATTTCTGATGATGGAATGTATAGAATTGGTGAGTTCTCATTAGGAACTGATGGTCGTGGTGCAGAGAATTTGATTGTTAGAAACGGGGCTATGAAAAACAGCAAAAGTACTGATGACAATAATCAGAATGATAACTATCTATATATGGATGGGCCTGAAATTTTCAATTTTACATCAAAAGCTGTTCCTGACTTAATCGCTACTACTTTAGAAAAAAATAGAGAAACTACTGAAACCATAGATCAGTTTATTTTTCATCAAGCCAATACTTTTATGTTAAATTATCTTAGGAAAAAGATTAATATTCCAGTTGATAAATTTCTTATTGATATGGAAGATTATGGAAACACTGTGTCGTCAACAATTCCAATTGCATTGAAAAATAGGATTGGCAAGTCTTTGGATGAGAATAAAATTCTTTTGGCAGGTTTTGGTGTGGGGTATTCATGGGGGGCTTTGGTGATTTATAAATAACTGATAATGATAAAATTTTTAGATTTACAAAAAATAAATGCGCAGTATAAAATAGATTTGACTGAAGCATTTAGCCGTGTTTTAGACTCAGGGTGGTATATAATGGGAACAGAGTTGAAACAATTCGAGACTGATTTTGCAAATTACTGTGGTACAAAACATGCTATTGGAGTTGCCAATGGTTTAGATGCGCTTATTTTAATTATTAGAGCATATAAAGAATTAGGTTTTATGCAAGATGGAGATGAAATTTTAGTCCCATCAAATACCTATATCGCAAGTATATTAGCTATTTCGGCAAATAACTTAGTACCAGTTTTGGTAGAGCCAAGTTTAGACACCTTTAACCTGGATCCTTTATTAATTGAGGCTAAAATTACTCCAAAAACAAAGGCAATTTTACCGGTTCATCTTTATGGACAGCTTTGTGAGATGGGAGCAATTAATGCTATAGCAAAAAAACACAATCTAAAAGTAATTGAGGATTGTGCGCAAGCTCATGGAGCAGCTTTAGAAAATAGAAGAGCAGGTAACTGGGGAGATGCTGCTGGTTTTAGTTTTTACCCAGGCAAAAATTTAGGTGCTTTAGGAGATGGTGGTGCCATTACTACAAATGATGATCAATTGGCTACTTGTTTGCGTGCTTTATTGAACTATGGTTCACATGTCAAATATCAAAATTTGTACAAAGGAGTAAACAGTCGTTTAGATGAACTTCAAGCAGCTTTATTAAGTGTTAAATTGAATAATTTAGATGTAGAAACTGATGTTAAAAGAAATATTGCTAACAGGTATAGTACTGAAATAGTTAATAAAAAGATTGTTTTGCCAAAAGTTGTTAATGATTTGGCTCATGTTTGGCATTTATTTGTGGTACGTGTTAGTGATAGGGAAGACTTCCAAAGTTATTTAACTGAAAACGGTATTCAAACGGTAATACATTATCCTATACCGCCACACCGTCAAGAAGCCTACAAAGAATGGAATGAGATGAGCTTCCCGATTTCTGAATTAATTCATGAAACCGTAATTAGTTTGCCTTTAAGTGCAGTTATGACAGTTGCAGAGGTTAATGAAGTTATTCGTGTTATTAACGAATATTAAAGTAGAATAAGATTTATTAAATAGTATGGAAGTTCCTTTAAAGGTAAAAATTAAAGAATTGTTTAATCATGGTTTGATTTATGGTTTAACATCGTCGTTGCAAAACATACTTGGTTTCGTTTTATTACCAATATTAACGGTTTATTATACGCCGGCAGAATTTGGTATTTATAGCATCATATTGTTAGCCAGTGCTCTAGCAAGCGCAATTTTTTATTTTGGTGCTTCTTCTGCTTTAGGGCGGTTTTATTTTGATGAGGATTCTGATGAATATAGGAAATCGATAGTTTCCTCAGCAGTTATAATAACTATTGTTGGAGCTTGTATTTTAATATTATTATCCGTTTTACTAGGAAAGTATTTGTCAGTTTTACTTTTTGATTCTACGCTTTATTATTTACACATTATTCTAGCTTTTTCTGGTGCGTCTTTTGGTTTTTTATTAAACACTATGACCCTACTATTGCGTTACGAAAAAAAATCAGGATTATTCATGAAGGTTACCTTGGTAGGGGTAGGTATTAATTTTGGAATTACTTATGTATTATTAACCGTATTTCATTTTGGAATTTTAGCTCCTTTATATGGTTCTCTAATGAGTATGTGTTTAAGTTTTATTTTTCTGTTTGGGATTAAATTACCGGATTTAACTTTAAAACTAAGGTCTTCTCATTTAAGGAAAATTGTACTTTTTGGTATCCAATTTAGTGTAAGTGGTTTATTGTTTTACCTTTTAGATTATGTAGATCGTTTGATAATAAAGGATTTATTACCTATGGCAGATGTGGGGATTTATTCATTAGGTTCTAGAATAGCGGTAGTTATAAATGTGTTGCTGATTGTGCCTTTTAGTTTGATATGGGCTCCAATAAGGATGCAATATGCTGCTAATACTAATAATCAAGAATTTACTGTTAAGGTATTCTCTTATCTTGCAATAATAGGATTTACATTAGTTTCAATGTCAATATTGTTTGGAGATGATTTGATGTCATTAGTGTTTGTTAATAGCAAATATGCTGGTGCTGCTAAAGTATTTCCTTTGATTATGTTAGCGTTATTGTTTTATGGTTTTCAAAATATAGTTGATTTTGGGATTTATTTACACAAGAAGATTTATTTCTATACCGTAATTTCTTTAATTGGTATTGCCTTTAATGTGGTGATGAATTATTGGTTAATCCCTTATTTTGGATATATGGCTTCTGCCTATGTTACATTTTTTACCTATTTTATTACTACAGCTTTAATTTATTTAGTTTCATCCCGTTATCATAAAATGAAATTAGAATGGCTTAGAATATGGAGTCCTTTTGTTGTTTTAATAGTATTGTATTATTTAGTAAATTTTACAGGTATTTTTTATTACAGCTTATTAACTAGGATTCTTGTAGGTATATTTTTAGTTTTGCTTATACTATTTTGTTGGTTAACAAAGAAAGAACAGGATATAATTCGTAAATTTTTAAACGTTTAATTTAATACAAATTTACACAATTCACATATACAATGAAAATACTTGACTGCACACTAAGAGATGGAGGTTATTATACGAATTGGAACTTTGATAAAAAGCTAACAGATTTATATTTTAAATCTTTTAATGATTTACCAGTTGATTATCTAGAAATAGGATACAGGTGTAACCCTGGAATGGATTATTTTGGAGAATATTACTATTGTCCGCCCTATGTACTTGAAAGAATAAAAAGTATTTCTAATAAGAAGCTAGTAATTATATTGGACGAAAAAAATGTAAAGAAAGAAGATATAAAAGAACTTTTGAAACCGTGCATTGGAGTAGTTACAATGATTCGTTTTGCAATAGATCCAAAAAATTTTAAAAGGGCGTTAGTTCTTGCTGAAGAGGTGAAAAAACTTGGATTTGAAGTTGGATTTAATGTGATGTACATGTCAACATGGAAAGACGAATCGGATTTCTTAGAGTCAATAAAATATGTAACTGGGATTGCAGATTATTTTTACATGGTTGATTCGTTTGGAGGGGTTTATCCGAAAGATGTAAAAGACACGATAGATATTGTTCGTTCTAAGACGGACGTGGCATTAGGTTTTCACGGTCATAATAATTTAGAATTAGCGCTAGTTAATTCTTTGACTGCTATTGAAAATGGAGTGGAAATTATTGATGCGACGGTGACTGGTATGGGTAGAGGTGCTGGTAATTTGAAAACCGAATTATTGCTCACAGTACTTAATAAACTTAATGGGTTAGAGATTAATTTTAATGCTTTAAGTCAGGTAACTGGTGGTTTTGAGTTGTTGCAAAATGAATTTGGTTGGGGAACGAATATACCTTATATGGTTTCTGGAGCAAATTCGTTACCACAAAAAGAGGTTATGGAATGGGTAAGTAAAAGATATTATTCCTATAATAGCATTATTAGAGCTTTACAAAATAAAAAAGAAGGAGTAAAAGATAATTTGAAGTTTGAAATACTTAAACATGATTGCTTGTGTCGTGAAGTATTGATAATAGGAGGAGGGGAGTCAGTTATTGCTCATGTGAAAGCTTTAGTTGTGTATTTAGAAACTAGACCTGAAATCACTATTATTCATGCTAGTTCAAAAAATGCAAAACCTTTTACAAATTTAAAGAATAAACAGATATTCTGTTTGGTAGGAAATGAGGGGCATAGGCTCGAAGATGTTTTTGATGAATACAAAGATTTTCAAGGGATTTGCGTTCTTCCTCCTTATCCAAGAGAAATGGGGACTTATGTTCCTGTTTCAGTTGAAAGTAGGACTTTTGAACTAGAAGATGTCAATTTTACAGAATTAAAGGTTTTTTCGCATACTTCGTTAGCGATACAAACGGCATTAAATCTTGGAGCAAGTAGCGTAATGATTACGGGTTATGATGGTTATTCAGGAGATAAAATTGATGAAAAAGAACAAGAATTATTTATTGAAAATGAGAGTTTGTTTCAAGACGCAAAGGCTGGAGGAGTTGAATTTTATTCTTTAACGCCTAGTAAATATAAATCCCTAAAAGCCAAATCTGTTTATGGCTTGCTAATATAGTTTTTTTTTATGCATGATTATTTAGTTGTTATTCCAGCGAGGTATCAATCGTCCAGATTGCCAGGGAAGCCATTAATAGATTTAATGGGGAAAAGTATGATTCTGCGTACGTATGAAAAATGTGTTGCAGTAGTGCCAAAAGATAAAGTTATTGTAGTTACTGATGATGTTCGAATTTATGATCATTGTATAAGTCATTCCATAAATACAATGATGACTTCAGAGCTTTGTTTG
>JAAFGY010000209.1 GCA_010365135.1 Flavobacterium sp. | reverse complement strand
GCTAATCCTTTTTTTTTCAAGTATTTTAAATAAATCGCCCATATCTCTATTTGTTTAAATGATTATTTTATATGAAATGATCTTAATATATTTTTATACCCTATCTTTTAAATGGATATAAGACTGTTGCGGAAACACATTCTTATATGCCGGACGAATAATCCTCCCTGCATCAAATGTTAATTCCTCTAAGCGGTGCGAGCACCATCCGGCAATACGCGACATTGCGAATAGCGGAGTGTATAAAGGTTCTTTAATCCCTATACAGTTATATACAAAACCTGAATAAAAATCGACGTTTGCACAAACGCGTTTCGCCACTTTATCGCCCTTGAAATCATAGAATATTTGTGGGGCAAGGTTTTCAATCAGTTCGTACAGTTCAAATTCTTCCAATCGACCTTTTTCTATCGCCAATTCACGGGCTTGTCTTTTTAACAGTATCGCACGAGGGTCTGAAATGGTGTATACAGCGTGTCCAATACCGTAAATTTTTCCCGAACGGTCATATGCATTTTTATTAAGCATTTTCAAAAGGTAGTCGGCGACTTCTTGCTTATTGTCCCAATGTTTTACATTTTCCTTGATATTATCCATCATACACAGTACCTCGTGGTTTGCTCCACCATGCAATGGTCCTTTTAGCGATGCTATTGCAGATGCAACAGCTGAATAAGTATCGGTGCCCGTTGAGCTGGTTACACGGATAGTAAATGTGGAGTTATTGCCACCTCCGTGGTCGGCATGAAGAATTAATGCAAGATCAAGAATGTCTGCTTCGAGCGGTGTATATTTGCCTTCCCCTTTCATCATCAATAGAAAGTTTTCAGCAGTGCTCAACGTTGGATTTGGATGACGTATTGATAGTGTTTTGTGCAGATAGAAGTGCCGCATTGAATGGTACGAATACGCGATGATTGTTGGGAATTTTGCTATAAGATTCATCGCCTGGTTTACCAAACTTTCAGGTGAAGAATCTTCTGCATTTTTATCTAAATTATACAAGCCCAAAACCGAACGAGCCAACATGTTCATAACATTATGTCCTTTGTTGGCAAGAATCATGCTATTTGTAAAATCATCAGGTAATTCGCGCATCAAACCCATGTATTCCATAAAATCAGCCAGCTCCTGCTTGTTCGGAAGTTTACCGGAAATTAACAAATAAACCACTTCATCAAATCCATGCCTTTTTTGGTCTATTGCACCCTGCACAAGTGCTTCTACATCGATACCCCGGTAAATAAGTTTGCCATCGATGGGGGCTATGGCATCCCCCTCCTTTTTGTAACCAACCACATCGCCAACATTGGTGAGCCCAACGAGAACACCAGAATGGTCGGCATTACGGAGCCCACGCTTTACGCTAAATTTATCATACAGCCCTGCATCTATTTTCGATGCCTTAACTACTGATTCTGTAAGATGTTTCACAATGAATGGTGTATTCGTTTGACTCATAGCTACCTTATTTATTAGTGTACTTTATATTGTCAATATGATGAGAATAGAATTTAACTTTCCATAAACGATAGAATATTAATGTTTCCATAATCTTATATAATAGTTCTGTCCCTATCTGAAAATATTGCAGGATGTTTTTCCATTTACCATTATTATAATGACAAAGATAAGTATTGCTACTTAATAAATGAAGCACTACTTAATTTACAGTGGAAAATTAACAATTTAAAAATATGGAGGAGATTGTATCCAAAGCAGTTCGCTGACGCCTTCATAATTATTAATTGCATCATGTGATGCCCTTGCATTAAAGTAAATATTGTCACCATGTTTGAGTAGGTAACTTTTCCCTTCCAGGTCGAACCGTATTTCGCCCGAAAGTACATGACAAAAAATTTGTCCATGTGAACGGGTAAAAAAACCTTCAATGCCAGATGCTTTAGCAAAACGCACTAAATAAGTATCCATCTGTTTGTTTAAATCATGATTCGATAAAAGATAAATAATTGTCCCCGATTTATTTTGATCGATGTATTTAATATCCTTTTTGCAAACAACCGGATTATTATTTAACGACTCATTCTCACCAACAAGCTCACCAACTGTAGCATGAAGGTTTTCAGCAATCGATTTCAAGGTTAAAATAGAAGGAAATGATTTTGATTTTTCAATTTGCGAAAGGGCACTTGAGCTAATGCCAACTTTTTCAGCAAGTTCATTAAGTTGAAGGCTCAGAAGCTCCCTTTTCTTTTTTATTCTTTCTCCTATTCGATTCATAAATTACAATGTTTTTGTACAAATATATCGCTTAATTATTGAAGTGCAACTTCAATATTGGTTGAATTGATATACACTCCATCTGCTAAATTACTTTATCGTATTGAAAATAAAAATGCAAAACTGCCGGTGATCCTTAACCGTTCGGAGCTTAAAGAACTTTTTGCTGCCCCAAAATTGCTCAAACACCGTATTGCACTCACGCTAGCACTAAATCATCAAAAACCGACCGTAAGTGCATACCCCGGAGGAGGTAGTTAAACCCGGAATAATCGCTGGGTCTTGCAGACCGCTCATATTCCTATTTATTAGCGGTTGTTATTCAATTTCACTTTTTCAATTCATAATTTGTACTTCTTCCTCAGGTGTTTATTTGTCCTCATTATTTATCTGTCAATTTGCTACACTGTTTCTGTCTGCCGTACGTTTGGGTAAGCAAATCATCCCAACCTTTACGCCATCACCGTTATCATTCCCTCAATAAACCCAATTTCCTCCTCACTCAACCCGTATTTGGCATTCAGCTGGCGGTCAATATCGCTTAGTGACTGGCTCCAATCAATGTCAGAGTAATTCATTTTTCAGAACTTCATCAAAGTCGTTACAGTCTGCAATGTAGTGCATATGTTTTGGGATGGGTTCGTTCATTCTTTTTTGCTTTTGTTTTCTATGGTTTTCAAACTTTCTAAAAAGCTTTTTTCAACTTCGATTAATGATTTCTGTGGCTCTATAACGTTTTGTGTGGGTTTAGATTTTTATTTAAAATAAAGAAAGTCAAAATAAGAACGCGTTGATTAAGAAAATCTAATTTTCAAAGACAGACTCAGAAGAAGCTGAATGCAAAATAAGTTACACAGAAGATATTACCCACATCAAACGTCATAGAGCCATCAATTTGAGTTTTAAAGCTGAAGTGAATTTCATTTAGTTGGTTGTATATGTGTTATTTGTCAGAATTTTCTTTTAGTAATAACCAATCCACTACATTAAGTTTTCTTATGCCATCATATACCGGATCGAAATCAAGATCAGTTGTTAGTAAATATACGCTACTAACAAACTCGTCGGCTTGTTTCTGATTGATTTTCTTTTGTTTAAGATACAGGAATACCTCCTTCTTGCAGATAATTCGCCAAAGTTTCATTTTTAGATAAGTTTGGCGAAAACAAAATTGTAAGTTCATAATATTCACAAAATTGAAGTGGCAGTATTGAAATTTCAATATACCGACCCGTCAACAATGTAGCCAATTCTCCCGAAAGCAAATAAGCATTTGACCCTGTGATATATACGTCGCAGTTATTTTTAATAAACAAACTATCGACTAAGCGTTGAAAATCCTTTATAGTTTGGACTTCGTCCAAAAAAATATAATTCATTTTATCGGGTACAAGCCTCTCTGTTATATGTGTGTGAATTTGAAAAATATCGCCCAAGGCATGTGTATCTAAATCTTCAAAATTCAGAAATTGAATCTGTTCCGACTCAACACTGTTTTGCAACAATTCTTTTGCAAACATCTGTAAAAGAGTAGATTTTCCACAACGTCGCACCCCCGAAATTACTTTTATTATATTTTGATCCTTCAGGTTGCGAAGCATTTGCATATACTGCTTTCGTTCGATTAAATCATTTTTAAATTGATAATCTTGCATGCTAAATTGTTTTAATACTTCATTTTTTTATCAAATCCACAAACCTCAATTTTCTTCCCTTTTTTCCTGTCTCCAAATCTTTATTGCTCCAATCTTTTATCAGGCAATAAGCACCATTGTGCTTGTATATAATATCGGTTTTGCATCCTTCGCAAGGGGTGATAATTTCTTTTTCGCCAAATAAATCAGCCACTTTTGTTGTTCTATCGCCACAACTATTGGGCACAACGCCTTTTATTCCGTCCATTTGCCATACGTTCCACGAAATGATATAGGCAATATATTGGATGGATTCAAGTTTGGGTTTTCGGTTGAACTTATTTTCAAAGTTCTCGATAAAAGTATAGAGCATTGCTTCGCGTGCAAGCAATAAACTATCGCCTTGCCACTCGAAAGCATAGGTATTTTTGTAAGCATCCTGTGCCGCGTTTAGCCATTCACCAGAGATATCAACATTTTCGCTGATAACACGCAGCTTTCGATCAAGCAGCCCGATCCGTTTTTCAATCGGAATAAATTCGCCTGTGGTAATATCGTAACGGCTGGTTATATAAGGAGCTTCGCCGCAAGCAATTTCGAGATGGGTGTCGCGCATGTAATGTTTCCAGGTTTTGCCATTGGTAAAAGTGATTTTATCGGGATTAACCAGCCATGTTTGCAACCCATCGGGGTGTGCGATTTCAGTATTGAATAAATTTTCGTGATCTTTATCTTTCTTAATACGTGGCATTATTAAGTTGCCATGCTCGCCAGTAATGAGTTTCGGCAAGATGTACGAAGCATATTCGTAATCATCTCCAAGGTCTTGGTAGTTATTTGTAGCCCAAAAAATATTTTTCTGTGTGGTATGGTCGCGTAGAAGCGTTTCCAATACGTTGGGGTACTTCTCTCGTATATCGTTCTCTAAAATATCTATTTCGAAGGACATCGTGGAAATTATTGTTTTATTTTCGTTGTCAATAAGCATTTAGTGCTGCTTTTTTAATTCCACGAATATACAATTTTGCTGCCGTGTGTCGGCACGATACAGCTCTTTTGCGAACTATTGTCATGTGTCGGTTAGTGCGGTTTGTCCCGATTACTATCTGGATGTTGGTTTGGGAGTTGGCTATTAATTATATCGTTTTTCTTTTTCAGTTATTTAGTGAAATATTTACGCTTTTCATCCGGATACTATTGTTTTAAATGTTTAAATATAATTACCGTTTCTCAAAAGTATTAATAAAAAATTTAGTTAAACCATTTTAAGTTAAAAATCAAGCTGATCGAGTGGACTTTTTATCTGATCGAAACCTCTTGTTGTAATATGTGTGTATATCTAAGTCGTTTTTTACTGCTCTCATGCTCCATCATCGATTGAATATACGTGTAGTTAAAATCCGCACTAACTCACCTTTAATAAATTAGCCATTCAGCGTTAAAGAATTTTTATCTTGCACTCAACAATTTGCGAAACCAATTAAAATATTGAAAAAACCAATTACAACAAAAGACCCGGCAATTACCGGGTCTTTCTGTATATCAATTGTTTATAAAACGAACTTACATTTTCAGCAGTTTATGCAATAGTACCGGTATATCCGAAGGCTGACGGGCTACCTGTACCCCTGCATTTTCGAA
>JAAFGY010000208.1 GCA_010365135.1 Flavobacterium sp. | reverse complement strand
CTTTTTTTATGGTTATTTTCAAATCAAAATCATCATTAATCTTAGAAACAAATCGTTCTTCAATCAATTTGAAAAACTCAGAAAGCTTTATATTTCTAGCCTCGCAAATTTTATTTAAAGTATATAAGGTTATTGTATAATTTTTATCGTTATATATTCTACGAGCAGTTTTCTCATCAATATTATGATTTAAAGCAAATTCTGTTTTTGCTTGAGTTTCTCCTATCCATTCTTTGGCTATATAGTCGCAAATTCTTCTATCTAAATTACTCATATTAGCAAAATAAATGGTTAATGATTAAAATTTATCGGACAGTTGTCCGATTGTAAAAGAATTTTACTATATTTGTTTTTGAATTTATATATTTGCGTTTCTTCATATAAAATATTTGAAGCATTCGCTTTGAATCTCGTATCAGAAAATTGGCGTTTTATAACCACGAGATGATAAGTAAGATGCTCACGTCCCATGGCGTGGGCTCACTTATTTGTGGTTAAGGTATGCCAATGCCTCTGATGCAATAAGCTGAGTTCCATGCCATTTTTTATGCGCAAAAGTTACTCTCTTTTATTCTTAGCAAATCTCCATTATAATTTTTGTCTCGCAAATCAATTAATTAAGTGAATTAGTTTGTTTGGAAATGCACTGCCTGCGTTTGGCTGCAACTTGCAATGGCAGTGTACTTTCCTATATAACAACATAAATATAGCTGCCTATGTAAAAACAGTGACTGAAAACTTTTCGATTAAAGCAAAAATGCAAATTGAAATCAAAAATTGAATAACTAAAATCAAACAACAAACAACCAAAACATGAAATACTATAAAGTTATAAAAGCTACTTTAATGCTAGCGTTAATCACGCTTATAATCCTTTGGCTTTATGGTTGCGGCAGTTTTACTTAAATGGCTCTTCTAAAGCTAGAACTGATTACAGAAAACCATTTGTAATTACTTAAAAACAACTAGTTAATATTAATTGGCACAGCTTTTATAGAAGTAAAAACAACACACCACGGATAACCCACAAAGGAAAACAGACATCGCCTATGACGTAATATAAAATTTGTGCCTTAGTCCCGATAGCCATCGGGATCGTGATAAATATAAAAAAGGCCCTCTAACTCTTCTTGACGGACGAATAGAGGACCAAAGCAAACTAAACCGAAGTTTAACTTAACCAATTCAAAAGTATGAAAAAAAAATCATTTTTGAAGTTTTGGACAACAACACAACTGTCCAAACTGTACTACATCCTTTTCCTGTGTTTCCTAACAGGATTAAATGCCCAAACACGGGCTATTAAAGGCAGAATAACCGATGAAAACAGTGCAGTTCCTAATGTAACCATCAAGGTTAACAATAAGCCAACAACGACATTTTCTGATGAAAAAGGAAATTATTCTATCCAAGCTGCTGAGAATGATGTTCTTGTTTTCTCTTACATCGGTTATAAAACAATTCAAATTGTAGTTACAAATCAGGCAACAATTAATGTAAAATTGACTGCAGATGCAGCAGCACTTAAAGAAATCTTTATTAATGCAGGTTACTATTCTATCAAAGAAAAAGAACAAACAGGTAGCATAGCAAGAATGACTGCAAAAGATATTGATAAGCAACCGGTCACCAATGTACTAGCCGCAATGCAAGGAAGATTAGCAGGTGTCAATATCATTCAAGATGGGGGAACTCCCGGCGGTGGTTTCCAAATTAAAATTAGAGGCCGTAATAGTATTCGCCTTGATGGCAATGAACCATTATACATTATTGATGGAGTTCCCTATTCAAACGAGTCAATAGGAAGCACGAATACTTCAACTGCATTACCAAGCCAAGCCAGCCCGCTGAACAGTATTAACCCGAATGACATTGAAAGTATCGAAGTATTAAAAGATGCCGATGCAACTGCAATTTATGGCTCAAGAGGAGCAAACGGTGTGGTGCTTATCACCCGAAAAAAAGGAAAATCAGGCAAAACAAACATTTCGGTTACCGCCTCAACAGCCGTTGGTACAGCGACTAAATTTGTAGATCTAATGAATACGGAGCAATATCTGTCGATGCGTAAACAAGCATTTATCAATGATGGTATTCTAATATCGGATACTGATTATGATGTAAATGGAGTTTGGGATCAAACTCGATATACCAATTGGCAAAAGGAATTATTAGGAGGTTCAGCTACAATCAATGACTTTAGAACCAGTATCTCTGGTGGTAGTGAAACAACTCAATTCTTGATTAGTGGGAACTACAGAACCGAGGGAACAGTGCTTCCGGGAGATTTCAGGTACATTAAAGGAGGGATTCTTAGCTCAATGAACTACACTTCTTTAGATAAGAAATTCAAAATCTCTTTTTCGGGAAATTACATGGCACAAGACAACCTACAAGCAGCGACAGATTTGACGTTAACAGCCCGTTATTTGGCACCAAACGCTCCCGCACTCTACGATTCAAATGGAAATCTAAACTGGGAGAATGATACCTTCGAAAACCCTTTGGCACCACTAAAAAGTACCTATCGTGCGAACACCAATGACTTAGTGGCCAATAGCGTCTTGTCTTATGAACTAATTCCAGGTTTAGAAATAAAATCAAACTTTGGTTTTACCGATTTAAAGACCAAAGAAGTCCGCACGATACCGTCCACCATTTACAATCCGGTTTACGAAGTTGGCAGTGACAATTCCATACTGCACTTAAATCTTACTAGCAGACAATCGTGGATTATAGAGCCACAACTTAGAGGTTTTAAAAATTTTGGAAACCACAAATTTGATGTTCTCACGGGGATGACAAGCCAGCAGCAACGTACAGAGCGACTATTTCAATCGGGTATTGGTTTTGCAAACAATAATCTGATTAACAACTTAGCTTCTGCAATTACTAAAAACACAACCAATAGCGATACTTTTTTATACCGTTATCAAGCCTTTTTTGGTCGTATCAATTACAGTTACAACGAAAAATACTATTTAAATTTTACAGGTCGTCGGGATGGTTCCAGCCGATTTGGACCCGGTAAACAATATGCTAATTTTGGAGCTATTGGTGCTGCATGGATCTTTAGCAAAGAAAAATTCAATCCAGAAAATAGTAAAATGAGTTTTGGAAAACTCCGTTTTAGTTATGGAACGACGGGCAATGATCAAATTGGAGACTATCAGTTTTATGATACTTACGCCACTACTGGAGTCAATTATCAGGGTGTAATTGGGCTTCAACCCACACGCCTTTATAATGCCAACTTTGGATGGGAAACCAATCGTAAATTAGAATTCGCTCTTGAAACTGGTTTTTTTAAGGATAGAATTTTTAGCACCCTAGCGTTTTATCGGAATCGTTCGTCGGATCAATTGGTAGGTATTCCAATGCCAGCTACAACTGGTTTCTTGTCATTGAATGCGAATCTCGATGCTACGGTTGAAAATTCAGGTTTTGAATTTTCGGTAAGAACTTTGAATATTGATTCTAATTCTTTTAAATGGTCAACCAACTTCAATGTGGCTGTGGCAAAAAACAAACTACTTTCTTTTCCTAATTTATCCGGTTCCACCTTTGCAAATCGATATGTGATTGGACAATCAATTGATATTGTAAAATTATACCAAAGCAAAGGTGTGAATCCTCAAACAGGAGTATACGACTTTGTAGATTTAAATGGGGACGGAAATATAACTACAGCTGATAAACAAATTGTGAAAGATTTGTCACCTAAGTACTTCGGAGGCATCCAAAACCAATTGGACTATAAAAATTGGCAATTGGATTTTCTGTTGCAATTCGTAAAAAGAGAAAATTACGATTACATTTCAAATGTTCCGGGAGGTGGCCAAGTAAACCAAAGCAACGCTAGTGGTGATGCTTGGCAGCAAATTGGGGATCAAAGCGGTTCTCAACTACACACTACGGGGCTAAATGGTGCAGCGGTTAGTGCCTATTATAGGTACATTGAAAGTGACGCTATCATTACAGACGGCTCTTTTATTAGACTCAAAAACGTTTCACTTTCCTATGATATTCCGTTACAAACGACCTCTAATATAAAATGCAAACTTTTTATTCAAGGTCAAAACCTTTTGACATTCACATCCTACAAAGCTGGTGATCCCGAGTTCAAATTCTCAGGATTCTTACCTCCGCTAAAAGTGATGAGTGGCGGAATGACATTAAACTTTTAATCCTTAAAGAAATAGTAGTATGAAAAATTTACAATTTATATCGGTGTTGACAAATTCATTTCAGGTGTATCGCATTATCTTGGTTTTTGTAGTGATATTATTTTCAAGCTCTTGTAGTGATTTTGTGGAGGTTCCATTGCCGAATTCTCAGCTTACAGGAACTACAGTTTTTGAAAGTGAACTGACTGCAAATGCTGCGATGGCACAAATTTATGCACAACTGCGTGACGGTGGTATTCTATCTGGATTGCCTACCGGCGTATCTGTGAGAATGGGATTGTACGCCGATGAATTACAAGATTATACCAACTCCACAATTTCCCTACCTATTTACAATAATGCACTCACGGCAGACAATGCTACTGTGTCGTCACTTTGGACTTCAAGCTATAGCCAAATTTACAATGCAAATTCGGTTATTCAGGGTGCTGAAAATGCGACTACTTTACCTATTGCAGTTAAAAACAGAGTAGCTGGTGAAGCACTATTCGTTCGTGCTCTAGTTCATTTTTATCTGTTACAAATTTATGGAAGCATCCCATACATCACAGGAACCAATTATGAAATGAACAGAAAAGTTATGCGCAGTTCGGCTGATGAAGTATATTCAGCAATCGCCAAAGATTTAGAGAGTGCTGTTGCTAGATTGCCTGAGAATTATAGTTCTTCGGATCGTGCAAAACCAAATAAAATGGTGGCCAAAGCCATGCTGGCAAGAGTATATTTATACATGAATAAAAATACAGAAGCAGCGACTGAAGCTACTGCTGTTATCAATAGTCCACTTTACGCTTGGGAAACAGATTTAAATAAAATTTTTCTAAGAAATGGTAGAACTACTATTTGGCAATTAGCATCAGCAACAGCGGTTCGAAACACAAATGAAGGAACAACATTTATTTTCGTATCTGGACCGCCACCTGTCTGTGCCCTTCGTACCGACTTTATGAATGCTTTTGAAACAGGTGACCAACGCAAAGTGAATTGGACAAAAGCTGTAAACACTGGACTTAATACGTGGTATCATCCCAACAAATACAAACTACGTACCGCAACAACAAGTTCGCAGGAATATTCGATTGTATTACGTTTAGCAGAACAATATTTAATCAGAGCCGAAGCAAGGGCAAAACATGGTGATTTAGCGGGTGCAAAAGAGGATTTAAATAAAATAAGAACCACCGCAGCTTTACCAATAATTACATCAACTATTGCAACTGAAATTTTATCTGAAATTCAAAAACAACGCCGATTTGAGTTTTTTACCGAACACGGTCATCGCTTTTTTGATTTAAAGCGTAGTGGCACTGCCGATGCAATTCTATCTGTTTCAAAACCAGGTTGGAACAGTTCAGATATTGTATGGCCTA
>JAAFGY010000207.1 GCA_010365135.1 Flavobacterium sp. | reverse complement strand
AAATTAGCGTTGAGATCCAACAATATCCCTTATAAATTGGAAGACCGTTTAAAGGAATTGGGTGCGGATTATCGAACAGGAACCCTTCCATTTATTTCACACACAGAAGTTGATGGTTTATTGATTACAGGTCAAAATCCTTTGTCTGCCGGAGCAACCGCAAAAGCTTTATTAAACTTTTGGGAAAAACAGTAAATAGTTATATCAAAAGTAGATTTTTTTTATATAAAAAATGGCCTCAAATATAATTATATGAGGCCATTAGATTTTACGAATTAGCAACTACTCTTCTTCTTCCTCTGGACGTTTTTGATCTTTTCTTTTTTGATCTTGATCTTGGTCAATTTTTCCAGGGTTTCTTTTGTCAGGATTTCTTTGTTGATCGTTCTCATGATTACTCATAACAATAAATTTAATGGTTAATAAAAATTTTCATTGCTAAATTACCCAAATAGTTGCTTTCACCCTATCTGCTTGATACTAATTAATTTATAATGTTTTCTGCCATATTGGAGAAAAGGTTTTGTTTTTTTTAACAACGAGGATTTAGTACTCCCTTGTTATAATTCCTACATTTTTTTAATAAAATACCAGGTTAGAAGTTGTGTTTGGAAAAAAAATTAGGTAGCGAAATTAACAACGCATTCAGATACGCTATGATTTCAATTATTTACATTTTGTAAAAAACGAATTATTTAAGGATTAGAAATCAATTTAAACTTTTCCTTTCTATAAAATAGGGGCTGTATAAAATTCAAAAAAAAACCTTTAATCTGAAAGCGTCAGTATTTAATTTGCTTTCAATTTCTTTAGACCTTCAATGATTTTTTTGAATTCTAAGCTACATTCATTTGACTTCTTGTGAAGTATTTCTGAATCGATAACTTCATTTTCCATTAAGTCCTTTACTCCCTCCATCAACTTACTAAGATTATCTGCCTGAATGTAGAAAATAGACATAGTGCTCTTATGGATGAGATTCCCAAGCATTTCGGCATTTTTTGCTTTTACAGCATTCAGAAATTCTTGCTCATAAATAACCACTGCATCTAAGGTGCTCTTAATAAATTTATCGAGATAAAGACCATTGCGGTTAGCCATCTTCACAAATTTTGAAACATTGAAAGATGGACTTTGATCTCGATTAAGTGGTGACGAATTTTTTACGGGTTGAATCTCCTCTTGCTCTTCCTTTTGTCCCACTTTTGTCACCTCAATCACAGGATATTTTTTCATCTCATGATGTTTTGGATTATTTAAGTAATGCCCTAGCATCTCCAGAAGTTTTTCTGGTTGAAAGGGTTTAGGAACGTGGTCGTTAAACCCTGCCTTTCTTAACTTATAGTTAACCTCTCCTCTATCTGTAGCAGATAAGGCAATAATAACAGGTTGTTTGTCCAGTTTTAAGGCACGAATTTTCATTGCAGTCTCGTATCCATTCATCTTGGGCATGTGTAAATCCAGTAAGATTAAATCAAAGTGCTTCTCCTTCACCATTTCAATAGCCTGAAACCCACTTTCTGCCGATTCGTTTTTTAGCTTCCACTCGTTTAAATACTGAGCAGTAATATAAATGTTTACACGATTATCATCAACTACAAGAACACGGGAAGAATTAAAAATTTGTCGATTCTCGCTGCTTATGGTTTTTTCTTTTGAAGACGAGTAGTTTTTAAAAACCTTATACCAGATATCAAAACTGAATTCTGAACCCTTACCTTCAATACTTTGCACTTTCATTTCCGATTGATGCAGATGAAGTAACTTTTGACTAATGGTAAGACCAAGCCCTGTACCGCCATATTCCATATTAACATCGTAGCTGGCCTGAGAAAATTCCTGAAATATAGCTCCCAATTTATCTTGTGGGATCCCCATCCCGGTATCCCGTACTTTAAAATTTAATAAACATTTATTCTTTACAGTTTCCAGATGTTCAATGATAACTGTTACAGATCCCTTCTTGGTGAACTTTATGGCATTTCCAATAAGATTGGTAAGTATCTGTGTGAGTTTTACCGGATCTCCAGATAATTTTTGCGGTACATTTTCATCCAGTTCTACCAACAAGTCTATATTTTTCTCTGCAGCTTTTACCTTAAAGGTTTGCTGCAGCATTTTAACCATATTGTTGATGTTGAAAGCTCGTTTTTCCAGTTTAACCTTATGAGCCTCAATTTTACTAAGGTCCAACAGATTATTTACCAACCCTAAAAGATTTTCGGAAGAAAGCAGTAAGATTCGGGCATATTCTTTTTGATCTTCGTTTAGGTGGGTTTTATTTAAGAGATTTCCAATTCCTAAGATCGCATGTAATGGAGTTCTTATTTCATGACTAATAGTTGATAAAAATTCTGCCTTGGCTTGGGAATCTTCTTCAGCTTTCTTTTTGGCTGCTATTAATGCAACTTCGTATTTCTTACGGTCTGTAATATCAAAAATGGTAGCTCGATAGGTGAGCGGGTTCAGGCCTTTGGCCGGGATCTCATTCACATTTAGAAGTCCGGGGAAAGAAGATCGGTCTTTTCTAACAATATCAAAATTAATTTCCTGAATAAAGCCCTGAATGCGTATTAACGGAAAAAAATGAGTTTCGAAAAAGATCTGTCCACCAATCTTAAAAAGATCAGGAAATTTTTTCAAATAGATCACTTCTTCTTTGGTAAAATTAAGCCAAGAGAGTAAAGTTGTATTAATATTATAAATAGTCCCGTCTGTAAGAAATGAAACATAACCGCACGGAGCGTTTTCATATAATTCTTCTGCAGTTTCATTAATTCTCCCTTTAGGGTTACGATCCTTATTTGTTATACTCATGAAGTCGTACTTGCAAGATATTTCTTAATTGCTAGGGTAGTTTCTTCCGGAGCACTAAGATTGGGGCAATGTCCGATGGCATTTAAGATATGAAATTCAGAATTTTGCAGATTATCGTGTACATATTTACCCACTTCTAATGGCGCAATAATATCCTGAGAACATTGCAATACCAAAGTTGGAACAGTTACAGATTTCAAGTCTTTACGATTATCAGATAGAAAGGTAACTCTGGCGAAATGTTTTGCGATCTCCGGGTTGGTTTGGCAAAAACTAATAGATAATTCTTCTCCCAACTCCGGTTTGTCCGGATTTCCAATTATTACAGGAGCCATATTAGCAGCCCAGCCCAAGTAGTTGCTGTCTAGGGCGTCCATAAGGTCGTCTATGTCTTCTTTATTAAAAGCACCCACATAACCTTCATCATTAATATATCTCGCAGAAGGCCCTATCATAATTAATTTAGCAAATCGTGAAGGCTCCAAATTTGCTGCGATGGCAGCCATCATAGAACTTACGGAATGACCTACAAGAATTACATCTTTTAAGTCCAGTTCTTCGCAGATCTCTAAGATGTCTTCTGCATAGCCCAAAAGGTCGTCGTATTTTTCTTTGGAGTAAGAATTATGATCGGAACATCCTGCCCCAACGTGATCAAAAAGGATGATCTTATAGTCTTTTTCAAATTCAGGGTACACATAGCGCCACATATTCTGGTCGCATCCATAGCCATGAGCAAAGAGCATAGGCTGAGTTCCACTGCCAAGTATCTTGACATTATTTCTTGATAGCACGGAAATTATTTGTGTCGAACTCATTTTAGAATTTATTTTGGACAAATTTAAGAAAAGTCTAATTGGCTTGTTACAAACAACGCTTCATTTTCACATTATTTTATGAAATAGAATTACAAACTATTTATTATAATTATCAGATTTACAAGTTTTTATAGTTTGTCTAGGTGAAAATTCCAGCACCAATATAGTGTTAGAAATTAGATAAGAATGGGTTTCTCAAAATGAAATTATTCACCTAATTATTGTAAATTTTATTAAAATTAAATGTATTGAATATCGTGTTTCTTCAAAATTTAAACCAAAAAACTTATAATTCTAGGGGTATTGTAATTATTCTTTTGTTTTGCCAAGTGCCCTAGAATGTCATTCAATTTGAAATATTTACTGATTTTTTAAATATATTCATAGCCTTCATATATTCCATTTAGATCATATACCAACGCCTGCTCCGAATTATTTTTGCCCTTCAATTTATATATTTTTCTGGGTTTTTTTTCTTCGGAATTGATAAAAGGCAATTTGAAAACTTTTATTGTATGCCTCAATTGTTTCTACGCCCGAACAAACATTCTTTAAAATTTTTGGTTAAATTACTGCATGAACCTTTTACTTTTTCTAGTCCGCAATGTTACATACACAACTTATATTCTTGACAGAAATCTACTAAAGAATCTTCTACTAAGTATTTTCTCGAGGAATTCCCCGTGAATCTTATCGATCAAATTATTACTCCCTTTACCATCTTTAAGCCTAGAGAGATGCACAAACCCAATAAGATCGATTTATTTACAGGTATGGATTTACCCTGAGAAATAAAACGCTATTACAACTATTTGTGGTAAAAAGATATTCAACAAGTAATAATTTAGGAAGCTAGTTTTCTAATCTTTGGATGGCATTCATCATATCTGTTTCCTCTGATAATACCTCTATGAATAGATCTCCTTTTTTCTGAATTCTGGTCTGAAAATTTTTGATATTAAAATCTAAGATTTTTAGTCCAGTCTTAACCTCTTTCCATTCCAAAGGTGCAGAAACGGGAGCACCTATTTTTGGTCGTACACAATATGGTGCAGCTATTGTTTGCCCTTGTCGATTTTGAAGATAGTCTAGATAGATTTTTCCTTTCCTGTCTTTCACAGCCCTAACCATACTTGTCAATTCAGGTACTTTTTGTTCAATGAAATAGCAAATGAGTTTAGTGAAATTCCTAGCTTCTTCATAGGTGTATTGAGCATTTAACGGGATGTAAATATGCAAACCACTTGAACCTGATGTCTTACAAAACCCTTTAATTTTCGCGACATCTAAAACTTCTTTTGCAGCTTGTGCTACTGTTATTACTTCCTCAAAAGTGTTTTCTTTTGATGGATCCAAGTCAATTATAGTATAATCTGGCCTGTCTAAATTAATTACGCGAGAGTTCCAAGGATTAATCTCTATACAACCTAAATTAGCCATATATAAAAGGCTTGCTTCATTTTGACATAAGAGATAACTAATGCTCTTGTTTGAAGATTTTGAAAAGATTTCTTCGGTCTCAACCCATTGTGGTAGATTTTCAATGTCCTTTTGATAAAATCCAGGACTTTTGATGCCATTAGGATGTCGGTGCAGATTTTGGGGGCGATCTTTTAAGTATGGTAATATATAATCAGAAATGTTGAGATAATAATCAATTAGATCATATTTGGTATATCCATCATCAGGCCATAAAACCTTTTCTAGATTAGAGATGGGTACTTTTAATCCTCCCACATCTAAAGTGGTGGAGGTAGCTTTAGAAATGTTAATGGTGTCCCCTGACTCTTTTTTGATTGGAGCTGAAACCTCATGGGGAATTTTATCACTGCGAATTCCCTTAAAAACTGGATGACGCATTATACCATTTTTTGTCCATTCTGAAAATTTCACCTCACAAATCAAGAGCGGACTTACCCAATGAGGATTTCGTCCCTTTAAATTTGGTTTTCGCTTAAAAGGATGATTTTCAACTTCCAGTTTTTTCAATTGATCAAACAATTTGCGTTGATTCCCTGCTGAAAATCCTGAACCACAATTGCCTATATAT
>JAAFGY010000206.1 GCA_010365135.1 Flavobacterium sp. | reverse complement strand
ATAGTTATTTAAAAACGCTCGAAATAGATCCCAATTATTCGTATGCCCTTAAAGGAATTGCATGGATCGTTTTTTCGCACGAAAGAAACACCTCCGAAGCCAATAGAATTATTACGACTATTGCAAAAACGCATGATACACCCGATTTCTATTTATTGAAATCTCAAATCGCTCAATTTAGTGAAAATAAATCGGAGGAAGTTACAAATAGAAACGCCTATTTTTCGATGTTGAAAAAGCATAATTATGGCGCGATGTACAATAAATACAATGTTTTAATTTATGCCGATGATAAAAAAACAGCTTCAAAAGCGCTAGAAATTGCCAAAGTCGAGATCGATCACAGACCAACTCCGGACTCTTATGATTTATTGGCTTGGTCGTATCTGAATTTGGGTCAAAATAAAAAAGCCTTGGAAATTGCACAAAAATTTGTTGTTGGAAAATCCTTTGAACCCAAGGTACAATACCACTTAGCAATGATTTACAAATCCAACAATATTATTGAAAAAGTAAAACCAATCAAAGAGGAACTACTTTTGAGTACTTATGAATTAGGACCAACATTGGAAAAAAAGGTGATGCAGCTATAACATAACAAGTGTGGAAAAAATTCATTTTACACCAAGTGCGCCATTTTTTTCTGAAACTGGGAACACTGTAAAAATTTTAGTCCTGATTAAATTTGTTTGTTTGAAGGCCCAACTTCTATTTGATGTTGGGTTTTTTTAAATTAATTAACTTTTGTTCAAGTAAAATATTTCGGGAATCTTAAATAAATGTTTAATTTTATAAAAAAATTTAAAGCAATGAAAAACTTATTTATCTTAGTCTTTGGCGTATTTCTTTTTTCGAGTTGCCAAGGCCAAAACAAACAAGCTAAAACCGATACACCGACTATGGAAAAGCAAACCATTTATCAATTTAAAGTAGAAGATTTATCGGGTAAACCATTTGACTTTGCTTCTTTGAAAGGAAAAAAAATAATGATTGTAAACACGGCATCCAAATGTGGATTAACGCCGCAATACAAAGAACTAGAAGCTTTGTACAAAGAATATTCGTCAAAAGGTTTTGTTATTGTGGGCTTTCCAGCCAATAATTTTGCGTCGCAAGAACCTGGAACCAATGAAGAAATCGCCACTTTTTGTCAATTGAATTATGGTGTGACTTTCCCGATGATGAGCAAGATTTCTGTAAAAGGTAATGATATGCACAAAATATATCAATTTCTTACCCAAAAATCCAAAAATGGTCTTGAAGATTCAGAAGTAAGTTGGAATTTTCAAAAGTATCTTTTGAACGAAAAAGGAGAGCTGGTAAAGGTAATTTCACCAAGAACTTTGCCTAATGATCCAGAGGTTTTGAATTGGATTAAAGGATAGTATTGCAGCGAGCAGTAGGCAGAAAGCAGGACGCAGAAAGCAGAACGCAGAAAAAAACAGAACTCAGAACATAGATTTCAAAAGACAGATTTTAAAATACCAAAATCTGTCTTTTGAAATCTATTTTTTTTCTGCCTTCTGTAATCTGAAATCTGCAAACTGAAATCTAAATTCTCTCGTCTTTAAAAATAGCTGCAACAGCCGCTTCATAATTTCGAATACTCTGCGCTTTTTTGATTTGTTTCAATACTTTATGGGGATTCGAAAAAGTAACCGAAAAATATTCCCATAAATGATACATCTTCAATAAAATATGAGTTTGCCCCGACAAAGATTCGCTGTAAATAGCATACAAAGTATCGTGAAATTCGCTGAACAATTCCATTTTGTTTTTGGGATATTCCATCGAATTACTTCTTATCATTGAAGGTAAAAAAGGATCAGAAATCAATCCACGTCCAATCATCCAATGGTCAATGGTTGGAAAACGTTCTTGCATCTCGTGAAACTTTTTTACAGAAGTGATATCGCCATTGTAATACAGTTTGTGTTTGGTGTTGTCAACACAAAGTTGGAAAGCATTAAGATTGACGCCGCCTTTATACAATTGTTTGCCAATGCGAGCGTGAATCGCAATATTCTTAATAGGATATTTATCTAAAATGGGCAAAACATCTAGAATTTCTTCACTGTTTTCATATCCCAAACGCATTTTCATCGAAACTATAATATCAGTTTCAGAATGGGCTCTATCCAGAATATGATTGATTTGTTCCGTGTTTTTAATCAAACCCGAACCCATTCCTGATTTGGTTACCATTGGATACGGACAACCTAAATTCCAGTTCAATTCTTTATAACCCAGTTCTCGAACATAGTTGGAAACAAAAATAAATTCCTCGGCATCATTCGTGATCACTTGCGGAATTACCTCTAAATCAACATTATTTTCAGGAAGTAAATCTCTTTGATAAGACGGTTTAATTTCCAATTTTCCGTTCAACCGAATGTAAGGTGAATAGAAAGTATCGATTCCGCCAAAAAGTTTGTTTTGGGCATTTCGAAAACGAAAATCAGTAAATCCTTGTAAAGGCGAAGAAAGAAGAGTGAAGCTCATAATGTTTGTAAAGTGGCAAAGATAAGGGATTAGAAAAATCTGTAACAACGAATGTTTATTTTAAATTTCTCTGGATTAGACCTAACAGGTTTTTTAAAACCTGTTAGGTCTTTGATAAATCACAACAATCAATTCGTATAATTCGTGTCAAAATTTTTCACTCCAATATCAATTGCATAAAAACAGAATTTAACCAACGATCAAATTTAAAACCGGATTCCTTGATGATTCCCACAGTTTTGAAGCCAAATTTCTCGTGAAATTCCACACTACTTTGATTTTCAGAATCGATAACGGCAATCATAGTGTGCAGTTTTTGCTTTCGTGCCAATTCAATTAAATTTTGAAGTAATAATTTTCCAATGCCTTTGCCGTTCAACTCTTGGTTCACATAAACCGAATGTTCGACCGTAAATTTATAAGCTTCGCGAAATCGAAATTCGCTGTACATTCCAAAACCCACAACATTTCCGTTAAGTTCCGCAACAATTACGGGAAAGTTTTTACTTATTTTTTCCTCCAAGATATTTTTTTGTTGCTCAAAACTTCGAATGTTGTAATCATATAAAGCAGTCGAATGCAAAATGTTATAATTGAGGATGTCCAAAATCGCTTGGGTATCTTCGGTTTGATAAGGTCTAATTTTGATTTCCATTTTTTAAATTATTTCTCTTCAAAAGTAAGAAAAACTTGTTCCAATTGACGGAATTCGTTTGCCAAGTTTGTAACTTTGCTAACTCGAGGTTTTCATCAATTTTAAACTTTTAAACCTTAAACTTTTAAACCAAAATTTAATGATTTATCCCAAAATACCTCTTGCGCAAAGCATCATCCAGATTTGTCTTGCCAAAGGAATCAAAAATATTGTAATTTCTCCCGGTTCAAGAAATGCCCCTCTGACAATCGGTTTTGTAAACAATCCCGAATTCAATTGCTACAGTATTGCCGACGAGCGTTGCGCTGCTTTTTTTGCCGTTGGAATTGCCCAACAAACCCAGAGACCAGTGGTTGTGGTTTGCACATCGGGTTCGGCATTGTTGAATTATTATCCCGCTTTTGCCGAAGCCTTTTACAGCCAAATTCCGCTAATTGTAATTTCTGCCGACCGACCTCAAAGTAAGATAGATATTGGCGACGGTCAAACCATTCGTCAGCAAAACGTGTTCAAAAATCATTCGCTTTACAATGCCAATTTAACAGAAGATGTTTCAGTTGAAAACGATTTAAAGATCAATAAAGCCATCAATAAAGCTTTTACCAAAAAAGGACCAGTTCACATCAATGCGCCTTTTGAAGAGCCTTTGTATCAAACGGTTTCTAAATTGGATGTCGATGTGACGATCTCGGCTTTCAAAAAAATCAAACATACTATTTCCATAGACCAGATTATCGAGTTTACCAATATTTGGAACAAATCTAAAAAGAAATTAATTCTCGTTGGAGAAAATAAACCGGATGAAATAGATGCAGAAATTATTGAATTTTTAGCCAAAGATAATTCGGTGGTGGTAATGACCGAAACGACTTCGAACTTACATCATCCTTCGTTTTTGAATACCATAGACACGATAATTACGCCATTTACCAATGCAGATTTCAAGAATTTTCAGCCAGACATATTGATTACTTTTGGCGGAATGGTTGTTTCCAAAAGGATAAAAGCATTTTTACGAAAGTACCCACCAAAACACCATTGGCACATTGATATTTTGAGAGCATATGATACTTTTGGCTGCTTGACCAAACATTTTGAGGTCAATCCCAATCCATTTTTGAAACAATTCTTAAGTTTTACTATTCCAATTCGAAGTGCTTATAAAACCACTTTCGAAAAAATTGCCACTATTAGAAAAGCAAAACATCAAGAATATTTGTCCAAAATTCCGTTTTCTGATTTCAAGGCTTTCGAAAAAATAATACCTTCTTTACCAGAAGATTCAATGTTGCATCTAAGCAATAGTTCAGCCATTAGATATGCGCAATTGTTCGCTATAAATCCTTCTATTCAAGTATTTTGCAACCGCGGAACCAGCGGAATCGACGGAAGCACTTCTACAGCAATTGGTGCGGCTGTAGCCAATGAACGGCCCACGGTTTTGATTGCAGGAGACATTGGTTTCTTGTACGACAGCAACGCTTTGTGGAATGAATACACACCAAAAAACTTCAAGATTATCCTCATCAATAATGGAGGAGGAGGAATTTTTAGGATTTTGCCCGGACACGAAGAAACGCCAGTTTTTAACAAATTTTTTGAAACTTCGCATTGCTTAACTGCAGAACATTTGGCAAAAATGTACGGTTTTGAATACAGTATTGCCAGTAATGAAATTAATCTGGAAACCAGCTTGAGGGCTTTTTACGCACAAAACGACAAACCAAGTATTTTGGAAGTTTTTACTCCAACTTTAGAAAATAATAAAATTTTGTTACAGTATTTCAAGGAGTTGGTGTAGTTTTTTTGCGGTTTTAATTAATAGTTATTTAACTAATGTTGCGATTTAATTTTGATTTTTGTTAACTAAATTTGGTATAAATTTATTACTATGGACGTTGAAATATTAGCTCGAATTCAATTTGCCTTCACTATTGCTTTCCATTATATTTATCCACCGTTAAGCATCGGAATAGGTTTGATAATGGTCATTTTCGAAGGACTTTACCTCAAAACGGGAAACAAAGAGTACGAAATCCTGACCCGCTTTTGGATTAAAATATTCGCCTTGACTTTTGGAATTGGAGTTGCCACCGGAATTATAATGGAGTTTGAATTTGGAACCAATTGGGCGGTTTATTCTCGTTATGTAGGCGATATTTTCGGAAGTGCTTTGGCCGCCGAAGGATTGTTTGCTTTTGGTTTGGAAAGTACCTTTCTAGGAATATTGCTTTTTGGATGGAACCGAGTAAAACCTTGGGTGCATTTTGTTTCTACTTTGGGCGTATTTCTGGGTTCAATGTTCTCCGCAGTTTGGATTGTTGTGGCCAATTCTTGGCAACAAACCCCAGCAGGCTATCATATTGTTGGAACAGGATTACACGCTCGTGCTGAAGTAACCGATTTTTGGCAAATGGTTTTCAATCCTTCCAGCGTGGATAGAATCATTCACACTTGGCAAGGCGCTATTTTGGCGGGAGCTTTCTTGGTTTTGAGTGTGCACGCTTATTATATTCGAAAAGGGCGTTACGTCGAAATATCCCAAAAAGCATTCAAAATCACTTTGGTTGTGGCTACTATTTTTTCACTCACTCAATTGCTTTCGGGCCATAGTTCCGCCGATGGCG
>JAAFGY010000205.1 GCA_010365135.1 Flavobacterium sp. | reverse complement strand
TTTAACTTTGGTTCAATATATCAATAAATTTATCTTTGATAGACCCATAAATAATATCAAAAATCAAATAATTTAATTACACCCAACGGGTTATTCATAATTATTTATTCTTAGTTTTACGGTTCTTATATATCTTTATTGTTGTGGAATATTGTTGTTGCTGCGAGTCGGGAGACTTTGACGTGGTGATTTTTGCTTTCCAACCAATTTTACTCTGGGTTTGATTTTACGCCAGTGACAGACTTACAAACGCATCATCAAAGCCGGAGTCTTTGTGGAATGAGGTGCGGGTTGAAAAGCTGCTTTATAAATGAACTTTATATTTCGACATTATTTCTGGGAGTTTCTTCCAGAAATAAACTATGTCATGTTTTTGTTCAAGCACTACAAAATCTTCTTTTTTAGGACTTCCATTATTTTCAAAAAGCTTTGCCAAATCTGCCATATACTCTTCATGTCCTCCTGGAATATAAATATCTACAAACCTAGCAGTAGATTCAGAAGCGTTCCAAAAGGTGTGCATTTTATTTCTAGGTCTCAGGTGCCAGTCGCCAGCATTAACTTGAAATATTTCTTTTTCAACCATAATGGTGACTGATCCCTCAAGGACAAAACAGATTTCATCGAAACTCTTGTGCAAGTGTGGCGGCGCTCCTAAGAAACCAGGTTTTAGCGTGGCTTCGTCGCACCCAAGATTTCCACTTGTTTGATGTTTAGATAACTTCGAGATAAGATCTATTCCTCCAATTTTACCAATTTTACCTTCTCCTTTTTTGATATGAATTGTGTCTATTTCTTCGTCGAAAAAATCAGTACAATTTGTCATCGAATAGATTTTTGTAGGAATAGCTATTGAGCCAAGGACTGTCAGGCTCATTAATTGCATAACTTTTCTTCGGGATAGCTGATTTTGATTCATTTGGTTGTTTTTATGGTTTCCTAAAACGATTGGCCGGTTTGTGAATTTAAGAATCGATTATTTTCTATCAAAGATAAAATTTTTTGCGAAATATAAATGTGAACATACCATAAAGTTCGGAATTGCGTAAATGGACTGCGAGTAATTCGGGTATTTTATTTTTCAATTGAGCCTTCTTCTTTTGACATCAGTTTTTAATCATTTTAGTGGTGTCAATACCTTTTATAAGCAACCATAGGCAAAAGGATAATTCTCCAATAAAAATTGGGATGGCAAGATATGTAAACAATGGATTTTCAAACCCTTTGGAAAGAAACATTGTAAAGCTATTCACCAAGTAACATAAACCCGCAATCGCATAAAGTATTCCGAATATTTTAGGTAGAAATTTTGATTTATAAATTACGTAACCTACAATTAGACAGTAAAATCCAAAGAATACCAAACCTATTGCGTACCCTTGTGTCTGAATATTTAAATAAAGGAGAGAAAGGGTGCCAATTGATTTGGTTGGAATGTATTTAAGTACCTATCGTTGCTTAAAAGCAGTAATGGTGTAATTTGATTCAGCAAGTTTACAGCAATTATAGCCGTTTGGATAACCACAAATGCTACTGCTAGTTGTAATAATAATTTGTTGGTTCGTTTGAATAAAAAATAGACAATCAGGATGGTCGGCAAACCAACGACAAAGTTGATAATGTCAGCAGTAAATCCCCAACGAAAAAGCATTTCGTTGGCTTGAATATTATGAGCAGTGGCCAAAGCATCGTTTGGTACTCGCAATGCCTGTCTGACAAAAACTTCGGAAAATAAACCGGTTCCTATTACAATTAAATAGCAAAAGCCGGCAATTCGCGCTAAATTTTTATCTGAAATCATCGTGTTGGAGGTTTAAGTTCGTTATTTTCTTAATCAGTCAGATAATTTAACTTTTTGTTACATTCAGTTTTTGTGTTTGGTTTTCTATTTATACTAGCAGTAGGGCTGCTTCGTAAAACGAACTTGTTGTCAATGTAGACTTACCACTTTTGTAATGGTCCAGTTTTCATTTTCTTTTTTCCAAATGATTATAAACTTAGTTGGTTTTGATTCTGCGTCAGGTTCTTGATTATTATAGAATCTATGAAATCCGATTTCTACAGCACCGTAGTTGTGTATTGGATAAACTTCAATACTTCCAGGAATTATATATCGAGTTACTTTGCCACAAATATTATTTTTAGTTCCTAGAATAATTTCAGACTTCGAATTTATTAATCCGGCTTTGTCGTGAAAAAATTCAATGGTATCTGAATAGATCGATTCTTGTTTTTTTAAATCGCAGGCATTATAAGCATCAAAAAATACTTTATCCATTGATACAATTTGGTTATGCAGCATTTTATCAGCAGGAATATATTCTCTTATTTTGTCTTGTGCGTTCGATGTAAAAGCGACTAATACGATAAAAAGTAGTGCGTAAAATTTCTTTTTCAATTTCATAGTATTATTTTTTTTGTTCTTTTGCTAGCGAGAGCGTCAGGGTCGTGCCAATTACAATTTTTTTAATGTAGTTATTTTTGATTGTGTTCACGAGCGGGGTTGTTAGTTATTTATTATTGAGGGTACGAAGTCGGGAGACTTCGCACAGCGGGGTAGTAATATCATTTTTTCTACTATTTAATCACCAACATTAACTATTTAATCACAATTTTGTCTGCCCAGCTCAGCTTCTTCTCCTGTTAGTCCCCCCCAATCTCCGTTTATGTCATCCAACATAGCGTTATATCGCTTTTGCTCCTCTTTTGCCAATTCGGCTTGCTGTTGTTTTTCATCTTCTTCATAGGATCTTTCTTCTGAGGACAATTCATCCCATAAAAATATTTCTATTGTATAAGTAGCTTCTATAGATTTCATACTGTAATATTCAAAATTATCTGGTTCACTAAAAACAAGTTGAAGAGTGTTTACATTTGGATTTTCATTTATAAAATTTAATGTATTAACAGAAATCCAAATTTCATGAAATTTACCATTTATAATAGTTGAATCAAACAAATGGGTTATTACAGCTTTTGGACAGTCTTGATATGATGGTTTTTTAAACGAAAACTTTTCCACACCAATTTTAGTTTTAATTTGCTCAAATGTATTATTACAATAATGTTTCAACTCGTAATCTGTTATTTCGTCTACTCGAGCTATTTGAATCGAGATGTCTTGTTGATTGGGAAACTCATTCCCCTCAAATTCATAAACCATTCTGAAACATTCATCAGAAATTGAACTTTCAAATTTTTCCAAATTTTCAGGTGAAATATAAATAGATAAAATTCGTTTTCTGATATTTATTGTTTTTTCAACTATAGCGACTAAATACCCTTTTCTGCAACTAGGAATAAAGTCTAAAGGATTATTAAAAGCTCCTAAATAATATTTAATATCCCGGCTTGATGTTCCTTTCATAATGTTTGATATTTTAAATTATATGAAGATGATGTTACTTTTAATTCTCAAATCATTGTGTTCACGAGCGGGACGCTCGCGCCAGCCTGGGGGATGTTATAGGCTGCCATTTACATTATAAGCTTAATTCATTTGATTTTAGATTAAATAAATCAATCTTACCTATTTTATCTTTATGTATAATTATCGACAACTTAGCTGGATGTTTAAATTTCATTTCGCTTAATTTAAATGTCCATAACATAATTTTCAATAAATCCTCGTCACCAATATTTTTATGTTCTTTGATTCTTGTTATGCCAGAACCAAATATTGGAACAGAGACTGATTTTTGTGCGTATACGCGGTTTACTCTATCCCAAAAATTTATCAAAAACTCAATATATTCTGGCATTGTTAATACGGCTTTGTTGTGACTGTCAAACTTTGAAAATGCAGTTAACAAAAAATCATTAAAAACGAAAATTGTACTTAATTTAAATTTTACTGTTTTGCCTCCTAATTTCCTATTTACATGTGTATCTTCAACATTATCATTATCGGTTTTTTGGATAATAAAATCATTTAATTCATGTACATTCGAAGATAAATGGTTATTTATATAAATACCATTTAGTGAGCTACTTGCAATAATGTTTTCATCAACAATTGTATCAAAATATTCATTAAATGGTATTACTTTAAATCCATCTTCTGAAAACAAATCGCCACTTTTAATAATTACTGTACTACCATCAATATCAATTTTTACATTTGTTAAACAATTAGCTCTAATCCATATTAAAATATACACCAATATCAAAATTGCAAAAATTATATATCCAAAACACTTTAAGTAACCTTTATAATCTTCAGGAACCACATTGAATAGAAGTATAAAGGATATAATTCCAGATATTACTGAAAAATAAACCCAAAATTTGTTTCTAACACCTTTATTAAAAAAACTAACTTTCATAATCTACGGTTTATAAAAAAAATCACCTGCTTTCCCAGCAGAATCTACTCGTAGTTCTGAGTCACTTAGCGCAATTTTTATTGTCTCTTTTTTTAGCGGAATATGAAGAACTGGAACCTTATGTTTGGAATCTCTAAAAACAGGTAATCTATTCCATAAATTCTTAACAGTATTATTAAAATCCTTTTTATCAATAGTAAGTAATTCTTCTTTTGATTTTAAATCTGGATATATTACAATTATGGGTAAATTTAATATATTGATAGCATAATCAACTTCTTCTCTTAATGCTTTAGAGTTAGAAATATAGTCACTTAGAAAAAGAATTAAATTTTGAGAATTTCGTAAACGTTGGCGAAGTCTTGGCTTTAGGGTTGTTTCCCAATCACTATTGTCCCGTACGTTATAAGTTGTATCGTGAGAATTGTTGAACGGAAATGAGCTATCCGAGCCCTTCCAAGCCCTTAGCATATTATAATAACAAAAATCTTTACTAGCGTGAGCGCTTAATGGTGATTCATTAAAAGGTTCACTTACATAGAAAGCTGAATAATTGTAAATTTTACTCATTATTTAATTTGAATTTAGTGGTTTAATGGTCTATTTTCTGGACATAGCCGGTAACTCATTTATTAGTCTCATAAAAATCACACTTATCACCCCTTAAATTAAGGCGCTTTGTCTGACAAATATCAATGTTTATTCATCTTCAAAAATACATTTTTTTTCTTACAAAAATATAAAATATTTATTTTTTTATTTTAATGCGAATCAAGGGTTAGACATGCAACTTTTTGGTTTTCAGCGAAGACCTAACAGGTTTTTAAAACCTGTTAGGTCTCATCATAAAAATACCAGCATTTTATTTCAACTCTTGATTCGCAGTATTAATTATTTGATTTTTAGTGGGTATTTGTTTTGGCTTTTTAGTCTTTCTAAAATAGATATTTTGTAGAAAACACCCTTGTATGGATAGTGTATGGATAGTGTATAGATAGTGTATGGATAGTGTATGGATAGTGTATGAAAAAAACAGCGACAATATTGTGCTTAATTAGTTGCAAAAGTTTAATCGATTTAAACAGTTAAACAGTCGTATTATTTTATTTGAATAGTGAGTTATGATTTTGTTTTGGTTCCAAACTAAATAAATTAGTTTGGTATAAAATAGCTATTTTGTAAAAAAGACCTTTGGGAAAATTTCAAACTTTGGCAAAGGTGTTGAAATCCTAAAAGTCATAAATAGCCCCGATTGAAGCGGCATCCTTTTATACCCTGTCAGGGTTCAAAACCCTGACAGGGTATAAAAGATACAGCGAAAAGCGGGAGCAGAGCCTATTAAAAACCCAAAAAGTCTTGCTCCTAAAAATCAATCGATTATCTCTCGAGAATTATTTTGCAGATCAATAAAAAAGAATTACTTTTGCACACCTTTTGGTGAATAAGAGTTTCCTTTAGGGTTCAACTAATTATACAA
>JAAFGY010000204.1 GCA_010365135.1 Flavobacterium sp. | reverse complement strand
TTTTATAAACTTCTATTAAAAACTTAAAAACACCACAAAAACCAAAAATCTGTCTAGTTCCAAAACCATTTGGAAATCCTGCAAAAAGAATATTGTAGATATATAAAAACACAATTATCTGCAACATTATTTTTGAGAAAAAAAGAACATTTAATGATCTAGTTTTCATAATAATCTTCATGTTCCAAAACCATCCTCTCAATAGAAAATTGTTCAGAATATTTTTGCGCATTTTTCCCAATTTCCGTTCGCAAATTAACATCATTAATTAATTTTTCAATTAAATCAGCTAAATTATTTTCATCAAACATAGAATGCAAGAAACCATTTTTACCATGCGAAATTAATCTTTTAAAAATTTGGTTATCTGAAGTAATTATTGGCAATTCCATAGCCATCATTTCTATTAAAGTCAATGAAAAGCCTTCAAACTCGGAGGGAAATACACCTATATCTGAAACTGCTAATAATTCTGGCACATTGCGGATAGACCCTAAAAAAATTATATTTTTTTCAAGTGATTTTTTTCTAACATAACTCTCCAACTCAACTCTTAATTCACCATCTCCTGCTAAAAGCAATTTTACATTAGAATATTTTTTTACAAGGATATCTATAGCCTTGAACAATGTGAGATGATTTTTTCCTAAACATAGCCTAGCAACATATATTATATGAATGTCTCCTTCATCAAGATTAAATTCTTGTTTTGATTTTTTATAATTTGCTAAATTAAATTTATTTAAATTGATTCCATTTGGTATATATCTAGAAGTTTGTGTGTAATTTTTGAAGAAAAATAAATTATTTTCTTGCACAATTTCTGATATACCAACTAATGAAGGCTTATATAAGTTTAAAGCAAATTTTTCAGTTGTCAATTTAATCCTATTCAATAGTCCTTTAGAAGAAAAATACATTCCAGAAGTATGTACCGTGTGAAAATATTTAGCCTTTCCTGAATAAGAGCTAATTGCGCTAGCGATTATTAACAGTCTATGAAAATAAGAATGTGTATGAATTATATCAGGCTTTAGTTCTCTAATAATTTCCGTTAACTTTTTTTTAACCGAAAAAAAAGTTAAAAATGTATTTCCCCTGTCTATTCTCTTCAACGCAAAAGGGAGGGATACCAACGTAACTTGCTTGTCTAATTTCAGTTTACCCTCATTATCATCATTACATAGAGTAATTATAAAAACAGAATATTTATCCTTGTCAAAATTATTACAAAGATCTATAATAACATTCTCTCGACCACCTACGCAAAGAGAATCTACAATATGTACTATTTTTTTTTTATCCATTATAATTCACAAATTCAAAAAGCTTTATAATTAAAAAGTTACGAAAATTTAATTTATAGTTTTTTAACACAAGATAAAAGTCTTTACGTTTATTCCTACTTTATGAAATAATTGTTTGAATGACAGAGCGAATAGTCGAATATTTCTATTGGCTGCATGAAAAGTAATAAAGAATCTAAAAAAATCTCTCCACTGTCCACAATATTGTCTATTGACTATGATTTTTTTATAAAGACATAAACATTTCAAGTAGTCATTGATAAATTTGTCATTAGAAAGATATTTTGCACCAAAGAATATATTAATCAAAAAAATGTTATCTTCAAAATCATACCTTTTATTTACATCTGATGTCTGAGATGCTGATTCTTCTAGAACTCTGTAGACTCCCATTACCTCGTTGATATAATGAGTTTTATAAAAATTAGAAATATACAGCCACAAAGGTAAATCGCCCATTTTCCAATTTTCAGACATTGGAGTTGTTTCTGCAATATAATTGTGATAATATTTTTTAACAAAACAGACTGTCAATGTTCCTATTGTAAATTTACCTGATAGTAAAGATTTAAAAGTAAAATTAGAATCATCTCTAACACTTCGATTTTTCACCAATTTATTATGATTATCATAAAGAAAATTAAAATTTGAATGAACCAATCCATAATCAGGATTTGCCTCCAAAAAATCAACTTGTTTTTGTAATTTAAATGGATCTGTCCAATAGTCATCTCCTTCACAAATAGCAATATACTTACCTCTAGCTTTTGGAATCATTATATCAGACCAAATATTTATTTCTTTTTTAGAAAAATGATTTTGAGTTTGGTATATATTGAAAAATAAATGAGGATAATTTTCGGCGAATTTTTTAATAATCTTTTGGGTATTATCAGTAGATGCATCGTCATGAACAATTATTTCAAATGCAAAATCAGTTTGTTGCATGACAAAACCTTCTAAACATTGCTGAATATATTTTTCATGGTTATAGGAAGTACATATAACAGTAATAATTGGTGAGTTTTCAGTTTTCATTTTATTTCGGAATTGCTAATACTTGTTCCTTAAACCTATAAAATATTGTGGAGTGATCTTTAATATTTTTGTCAACAATCATTCCTGCTTGTATTACATTGTCATTTCCTATTAAAACATGGGGAATAACTGTAGAACGGATGCCAAAGAAATTGTTATCACCAATTCTGACTCTTCCTGCAATACCAGCTGTGGAGAAGCAATTACCATTACCTACGATACAATCATGACTTACAAAACCATATGATGTTATCATATTAAAATCTCCGATTATCGTATTAGGGCCAACAATACAAAAAGGGTAAATAATATTCCCGATACCTAGCTTAGCCGATTCTGGTATAATTACCGAATAATGAATAAAACTCCCTATCGAAATTTTCCTATCCACCAATTTATTAATCAATTTATTTCTAAATACAATATCTGATATACCAATTAGAACTTCTTCATTTTCTGAAGGTAAATAAGAGTCTATGTCACATAATACCGGTTTTTTTAGTTCATATTTTGCCCAATATTCTTCAATATTATAATCATATTCTACATATCCCACCAAGTTAATCTTATTATCAAACTCAACTTTAGAATTATGATCTTCAATATAAGAAGTTAACTCAGCAGCAACTGCTCCAGTGCCAATAATTACAACATTTTTCATTTTTTTCCTAGGTATATTTTTTTAATATTTCCAAAATATATTCTTCAATTTCAGCTCCATGAGCTCCGCTCCAATAATTATTACTTTGTTCATATAATCCATTTGTCAAAACAAAATACATTTCCATGTCCTGGCAATACAACTGTATTTATTTCAATATTATTTCTTAAACTCAATACTGATTCTTTAAATTTAGCTTTATCACTACCTGGTAGCTTTAATACTAAATACTCCTTTTCTATCACTGTATCTCCTCCGAAAAGGAGATTTTTATATCGAAAACAATATGACAGTTCACTATGTCCCGGCGTAGCTATCACATGAAAATAATTGAATATACTTATCTGATTACACGTTGTTTCGACAGGCATATTATAATAATGAGAAAGATTTTTTCTAGTATTTAAAATTGCACTTGCAAAATTATCCGAATGAAAACAAACCGATGTTCTTGGATAACGCAACATTAAATTTACATCAAAATGATGATCGAAATGTTCGTGTGTTATATAAATAATCTTATCAATTTCATTAAATTGTAGTAGCCATTCATAAACATCATCATTCATTTTCCCCGGATCAACTATAATTACCTTCTCATCATCAACTACAAAATAAGTACAAACGTGGAACAAATCTGAAACGAATCTATAAACTATAGATCTATCGTCAGTATTACAAAACAGTGGCTCCACCATCTATAATAATTTCTTGTCCAGTCATCCATGTTTTTCCTTCTAATAAAAACAAAACCCACTCGTTTAGGACATCTTCCTTTGCGAGCCCTAACGGAATATGGTTATTTAAAAAGTCCTCTTTGTCTTTTAAAATAGCCTCTGTAGCTTTGGTTTTAACAGCTCCTAAAATTATAGCATTCACCTTTATCGGTTTTAATTCAACAGCTAAAGATTTCATAAACCCCAACAATGCACTTTTTGCCGATGCGTAAACTGCAAAACCTGATTTCCCTCGAATACTTGAAATACTTGAAAAAAACAACACATTTTTCAAGCTATTCTTGAATTCTTTTTTGCTTAAGACACTAACAATTTCTATAGCTGAAAAAACATTTACTTTAAATGACTTTAATGTATCCTCAGCTTTTTGTAGTCGTATAGGATTGATTGTCACCAAACCTCCTAAATGTAAAAAATGTGAAGGTTGTACATTATTATCCTGTAAAAATAATTTTAAACTTTCCGATACATTATTTTTTGAAAAATCACACTCCCAAATTAAATGTTCTTCGCCCTGCAGTTTTTCTTTAATAGAGGTTATCTCGATTAAATTTCGTCCTGCCAAAATTATTCTATATTTATTTGACAATGAAATTGCAATTGATTGCCCAATAGATGATGTTATTCCAGTTAGTAAAATATACTCCATTATTCCAAAATAAAGGCAACTAGATCACCTACGGTTACAAATTGTTTAATTTGCTCGTTTGATAGTGTTTTATTATATTCTGAGTCAACTAAAGCAATGATAGACAAACCTGTTAAAGAATCCCATTCATCAAAACCATTCAACTCGTCCTCTATCGTTATTTCATCTTCTTCAAGTATTTCAGCAATCTTATATAATAATTCTTCTTTCATCTTTTAATAATTTATTATTTCACAAAAATCTAATTTTCCTAATTTCCATTTAATTAAGCTCCATGTTAAACCCACGCCAAATCCACCTAAACAGACACTATAAGATTCAGTCAATGCTTTCGACCCTAGATTTTCACAAATATTTAAAGGTACCGTAATATTACTTCCGTTACCGTATTTTTCACATATATTGTTTGGCATTTTTCCGTACGGAATGTCAAGTTTTTCTGCTAATTTCTCTAACATAAATTTATTAGGTTGATGAAAAAAATAATAATCAAAAAAAGACTTGTCTATCTCAAGTTTATTAAACATATCATACAGCATTTCTGGAACTTTTGTTTGGACAAAATTAAAGACTTCATCGCCTTTCATTACAAGATGATCCAAAGCTCTTAAATTCCCTGCAGCATCTTCTACAAGCTCAGCAGTTTTGTCGGTAGAGGGTAACTTAAATCCCCCAGCTGGAATTTGTAAACTTAATGCACCTGCTCCATCCATCTTAATAAACAAATCTATTTCTTCATTGTCATTTGAATGTTCAATTATAGTTATTGAGGCACCATCTCCAACTAATGGACGACTATTTCTATCTTTTATTGATATTTTTTTACTTAAAATATCAGCATTTAAAAGTATCACTTTATCGATACTTCCAGTATTTAAAAGCATAAAAGCTTGCATCAACCCTACCTCATAACCTGCACATCCTTGATTAATGTCTAAACAAATAACATCATCTTTCAAATTAACTTTTCCAGCAATGATATTTGATGTTGCAGGTAAAAATTGATCCGGTGATTGCGTACAAAGAACAACAGCCCCAATTGAATCCTTATCAAGTAATTTATTTTCAAATAAATAATTCAGTCCGTAACTACATAAATCAGAAACATTTGTTCCTTCATCTACAATCCTACGTTTACCATACCCCATGATTTTCCCAAGCTTTAAACTTTGTTTCTCAGAAAAATTGTAATTCCCAATCTCATCCAAGTAATTTACCTCATTTCTTGGTAAAACTGTTAGGATACCCGTTATTTTTTTATTCTTAAATCTAAGATGCATTCTTAGAATTTTCAACTAAATTAACAATTGATGCTATACTTTGAAAATTTTCTGGAAGGATTGATGCTCCACTTATTTTTACATCAAAAACTTCCTCTAAATCTGCTACAACTGTAACAATGTCAAAAGAATCTAAATATCCTGCATCCATAAAACTTA
>JAAFGY010000015.1 GCA_010365135.1 Flavobacterium sp. | reverse complement strand
ATAATTCTTTGACGTGCGCTTTTCTTTATTGATTTTCTCCAAGAGTTTGGGCAATTGCTCAAAGTACGTTGGATAACTATTTACAAGGATAGGACCACAATAATCCCACCAAGCCACACCAATTTCCCTATAAGCCTCCGTAGAGCGTTCGCCTGCCATAAATAGAATAATTCATCTTTAAGCTTCTTTCGTGCCACAGCGTGCCCCTCAAACAACTCCAAGAGGTCAATTGGCTTTAATTCTAATGTTTGATTCAATAAATAAGTTATTGATCCTTTCTTGTTGCTCTGGCTTTTACCTTTAGCAATAATTTTACTAAGTATCGATGATATTTATTCATTTTAATATTCGATTTTTGATTGATGATTGATTATATTTGCGCCACCACAGAATTATTAAAACAGCAAAGCCAGCACTAGAAGACTTATGTCCTCCAACGCTGGCTTTGGTGATAAATTTTTAAATTCTGTGGTAAGAGTTAAAAATGTTGGAGGACTATTTTTATTTCCCGTCCTCCCGGGAACTACACTAAAATATCAATACTTTTAAAGCAATGATCCTTATGTATTTTATCCAGGATAAAAGCTAAACCTTTACCCGTATCTGTTATCATTATATTAGAATCTAATTTGTTTATGTTCTCCATTAATCCTACAATTAATAATACCACTTCCACTTGCGCCATCAAGACTAACGTCTACTGAAACAAGTTGATATTCATCTTCTTCTAATAAAGAAGGCTTTATGGTTTCATAGACAGATTGAGCATTAGTCGCATCTGCTTCATCTGCTGAAACAATAATAGAATCTCTTAATTCTTTTTGGGCAAGTCTATCTGTTGATAATCTTGACTTTAAAAGAGTTTCTTGTTCTTCGGTATAATTTGGAGTCAATCTTTCTTTCCAAATATTTTCTGTTTGTGAGCTTAAATTTTTCATATTATTTAATTTTATCCTTGATTATTTGCATCGTCATTGCCGTCTAAACAATACCTTGTTTTTCCTCCTGCTGTGACTGTAGTAAACGTTCCTACTGTAAGTTTGCAATATTTTAACCTAACAGTGGCAGCAAGTACACCACCACTACTACCACCAAAAGAAAACTCACCTCCTATGCAATTATTGAAAGTTCCTGATGCTGTTCCTCCACCACCAAAAGAATAATTTCCTCCTTTACAATTATAAAAATCCCCTGATGCTGTTCCTTCACCACCAAAAGAACCATGTCCTCCTATGCAATTATTAAAAGTTCCTGATGCCTCACCACCACCAGCAAAAGAAAAATATTCTCCTATGCAATAATTAAAAGTTCCTGATGCTGTTCCATAATAACCACCAAAAGAACCATATCCTCCTATGCAATTATTAAAAGTTCCTGATGCTCCACCACCACCACCACCAAAAGAACTCTCTCCTCCTGTACAATTAGTAAAAGTTCCAGATGCTGTTCCATCACCACCAAAAGAACCATATCCTCCAGTACAATAATTAAATGTTCCTGATACTATTCCACCACCAGCAAAAGAATAAATTCCTCCTTTACAATTGTCGAAAGTTCCTGATGCTGTTCCTTCACCACCAAAAGAACCATATCCTCCAGTACAATAATTAAATGTTCCTGATGCTATTCCACCACCAGCAAAAGAATAATCTCCTCCTTTGCAATTCTCAAGAGTAGTTAACGGTAAATTACTTCCTACTTTAAATTCCAAAGCCAGTACATCTATGCCTTTTACAAATACATTATTAGCACTTACATTTATTGTAAATGCTCCTAATATAACAACATCAGCATTACCTGTTAGCGATACCACGTCTACGAAGGGGGTATCAATTGCAAATTCAGAAGTGAACTCATAATCACCCGGGCTAACAATTACAGTCACTCTATTAGTAGATGACTTCGCATTTCCATTAGGGGTCATAGCTGCTCCTGCAACATAAGCCGCTTTTAATTCCGCACCGTTTTCTAGTGCTGTTTTTGTACCCATAACGTGTACATAATTAGTTCCTATATTTATTAATGACTTTCGCATATTAAATCTGAATTTTTCCTGTTGTTAATGAACCATCATTATCTATTGTTATTCTCCATCTTGAATTGTCTGGCGATTTTAGTATAACTCCATTACCTAGAGTTTCTATTTCTATATCTTTCTGTACCTTTGCGTTACCATCTTGTTTAACTTCAAAAGCATTGCTTCTTGTTAGTACGGTGTTATTAGAGTCAGCATTAGTGATAGTACCATTACCTACTACAAATAATGGTTTATTTACGTTCCAATCTAAAGTAGTTGAATTAATTACATTAGCGGCTTGTCCAACAACTGTAATATTCAACCCTGTGACGTTTTGACGATTTCCTGAAACAAATAACCCTTGACTTCCTGCTCCTGTTGTATTACTTAACCCAAACCCAGCACTATAATCAGCTTGGTAATTATTAAAAATACCACCACCTATTGAGCTATATCCATTTACTATATTTTCATCTCCAAATCCAATAGATTGAGAGCCTGTTGTTCCAAGTGTTGAACTTGGTGCTAAAGATAGAATCAAATCAAGAGAACCTTCTCCTATATTACCATAATTAGCAGCAGTTCGAGTTGGAGCAAAACCAATACCATTTCCTTCGTCAATGTTTAAAAATGAAATATCTGATTTTAGTGCAAGCGTTCCCGATGTGTCAGGCAGTGTATAATTTGCACTGGCTGAAAGTCCACTATATATAATGTTAGCTTGAATGGCATTAGTTTTAAATAATTCTAGTTGTGAATTATTAACATCCAGCAGTTTACCACCTAGGGTATTGCTAAATTGCCATTTATTAGTATTAGCATAAATTTTCATCACATCACCAGATAAATCAGAATCCATGAATTCCAAAGTACCGCTATTTAGAAGAGGCGTGTCGGTAAGTGTTTTTTTGCCAGCTATTGTTTCTGCTCCTATTTTATGAACTAAATTAGAATCAATACCATAAAAACTTGCTTGGTAAAAAACATCATTGATTTGTGCCTGTAGATTCTCATCTCTAACATTCAATGTGTCGGCAGTGCCGGCATAATTACCTTTGTCTAATTTTGTGGCGAATTCAGTCAGGTGCGCTGCTAGATCCGTTAAATGAATCGTCAACGCCTCCCCATCTGCCTTATCATTTAAAACTTCCTGTAATCCCTCAATTTTATCAACAGGAATAAGTTCGTCCTTAAACCAAATCGAGTCAAAAAACGCCCAAAACTGGGTTTGCGTTGGTTTTAATCCTATTCTAAACCATTCTCTTACTGTTGTCTTGAAACTCATAATTATACTCCTTTATATTGAATGTAATGCACTACTCTGTATGGGTTCAAAATTGAAAATTCTTGACCACTACCTTGTTTGTCTGTTATATGCGCTCTTGTTCCTGCAAATGATGCAGGATGATTTTCGTCGCCACCATTACCACCACCTGTATATCTTCTTGAATTGCCAATGGCGTGATCGTGTTCTGGCATTTCGGCAATGGTCAACGTATGACCTTTAGCACCACCTACTTTTCCAACCACGTCAAAATCCGTGTCACCTGTTTTAAAACCAACAGGAACTCTACCCGCTAGACCTGTATATTCTACCCACAAAGGAGGAATTTCATTAGCTGGTCGTCCCCAAAGTGCAATCAAATCTATTGGAATGTTACCCACCAATGGACGAGCTTCTAATGCCGTAATTCTAGCCACTAAAGCATCTATGTTTTTAGTTGGAAAACCAACTTTAAAATCTACCCAATTCATTGCGCCAACGCCAGTACCGAATTGTATATATCTTGTTTTTATACTTGGATAAGCATTGTTATTTTGAAATAACAAATTTTGAACGTCTTCCTTTATAATGACTTTTGTTTGCGTAGCACCACCGCGAAACTCAAATGTCTCGCCGTCTACAAATACAACACCGTCACTAGTATTAGCACCTGTAACGGTACAACCCGAAATAATTGTTTTATCGCCAACAATGTTGCCAAAGGCATTAAAAAGGCTGTAAGCCGTTTGCATTTTTCCAAGAATGTTGGTCGTCATTGGGAATCCACCCGTTTGATTAAAATTGATATTATTCATAGTACACTATTTTATAACTTTTGCCTGCCAATTTGTAAAACTCCAGCAAGGCGATTATTTTATTTTCGTTTGAATCTTTCAGAACTTTTGGCACATTTACCAAAAAATCTACCAAGCCACTCACATAATTAAAATCATTTTCCAGATACATTGTCCCTAAATACACGTCCAAATTTTCGGCCGTTGTATAAAGATAGTCTTGGTCTAGTTGCGCCGTGTTGCCAATGGTAATTCGCCTTAAATTGGCATCACATCTGTCATTCAAAACCTTTCTTAAATAACACCTTTGACCGTTGTAACTCAACTTATTTAAATTGTCATCTCTAAATCGTTCCCATCGATAATGCACACTTTCGTTTGTCACACCAATAGGCGATACCAATGCCTTGAGAAAACCAAACAAAACAGGCTTTCGTAAAAATGTTGGCAAAAGCAACAATATCAATCTGTCCCAATCTACTTTATACCACATAACTCACATTGTCAAAATTTGGAATCGTGAAATACCCACTTTCGGGCACTGTCTTCACAGTAATAGGTTGAGCGTCTAGATAAACACCCGTGCTTAAATCAACAATCTGACTTTCGGCATTTACAATATTTGGAATTTTTACGCCAGCCACTTGCTGTAATTTATCAACGAGATGCGCCAGAACCAACTCACCATTAAATGGCAATTCTTTCATATATGCCAAAATAGCTTCCTCAACAGGAAAGTTGCCGCTTAAAATACTCATTCCGCTTGCGTCTAAAACCAACGGATCCCGAAAGATTTGTAGGTTTAAAAGTAAGATGTCTGGCAAATTATTAACCACAATATACTTCACGCCACAATCAGCGATTTCAGCAATGTAAGCGTCAAACGATGTCTTTTGCGGTGCGGTAATTGGTGAGAGAACGCCACCGCTTTCCGATGCTATCTTAATTAATAGTTGTCCCGCACTTTGTGTAACCGCAGCGTATTTAATAATTAGTGAAGCTTCAATTTGTTCGGTTGTAAAGCCCGTATTATTATATTTATCGCTATCCGCAATAAGCGCAAAACCATTTTGAAACGCTTTTGCTTTAAAGCGGTACCAAGACGGGCGATGTGGCATTTTTTGTTCAATAATGTCGAGAACTTCTTTTTTGTGGGTGTCGAAAAGGTTTTCCAAAAGAAAATTGAAATAAGAGATAATGTCAAATAGTGTGTTTTCAAAACTCACAATTGAAAATTCATCACTAAACAAAGCTCCAACCGCAAAACCATAAACGGCGGCAAATGTTTCGTTCGCCATAAAAGCGGTGGTCATTTCTAATTTTATATCTGTTCTATTTCTTGCCATTGTTTTTTTTCTAAATTCTGAAATCTGAAATCTGCATTCTAAAATCTCTATCCTACTATAAAAGTTGTTCCTATTGCCATTGTTCCTATTCCTAATTTAGGTATCAAAACACTTTCTTGTGCCGCATTCAATCCCGTAGCTGGGCGTTTTTCTTTAAAATGATTTACTACTTGTTTGTTGGTCATTCTAACAACTAACAATTCTTGACCTACAGTCAACAAATCACTAACACTCCTTCCGTTGAGCAATGCCATTGCAAAAGCATTCTCAACACTTCCAGTAGATTCTACTACTTTGTTCAAAAAACTTTGTCCGCTATATACTTTTGTTTTAGACATAATCGGCCTCTATTATTTTGGGTTTCCCTTCTACTAGGGATATGTTTTTTATCTTCAATCCATCGCGTTGCAATTCTTCCGAAATGCGATGCTGCATTCGCAAATAATCATCATCCAATAGCAATTCTTCATACGCAGCACCCAAAAGAGGTTCAAAATGAAACTCACCCGGATTAGCCATAATTATTAATGCCTTATTTTGGTTCAAGGTATTGCCAATGCTTATGCCTTGTGTAATCTTTCCGCTGGCATCCCGAACAACATCAATCTTTAAATCCATCATTTCGCCTAAATCCGTAGCATCTACCAGTTGTATTCCTGTCGACTTCATTTAATTGCTATTTAAAATAATATTAAACATTGTTTTAATCTGCGTCAATTGTCCAATCGTTGTCGGGTTTATTGTTCCTGGTCCGTTCGGGCAAATAATTTGAGCACCGCTAATGGTATCAATCAAATTACCAATCAAAACACCCAAATTCGCTCCTGCATTTTTTAGTGTTACTTTTTTGGTCGTACCATCAATCACAAATTCAAAATCACTTTTTTTGTAACTGATTTTTTCAACCGCATCTACCTTTACAACCATCAAACCGCTCAATTCCCCAGTTTGGCTCATTATAATCACTTCGCTGTCTATTTTAGGAACAATCAAAAAACAATCTACATCGTCATTAATAGTAGCACTCAATCGCACATCGCTCAACACAAGTCCGCTCAACAACTTTACAGCACAAGTATTACCTTCAACAGATACAACCGTAGCCGTAATAGGCAGGTTCGGGTTTGCACCCAAAACCTCTTTTAACACCTTCTTTATTTCTGCTGCTACATCCATTATACACTCAATTTCACTCCTAATTTTACCGTTCTTTTACCACCGCTTTCGCTAAACGAGGTTGTCACACCCACTACATAATACTTACCGTTTTTATCCGGATAATCGTCATCCTTTACCGTTGCCGTATAAGTAGGTTTTACAAATGGAATCAGCCAGCCGTCAATACTTCCTTCGTAGGCATCGGCACTACGCCGTATCAATTCTGCATCGGCTATTTTTTTTAAATCGCTGGTGGCTACACTTCCTACTTTCAGCGTAACTTTGTCGCCACCCGTGGTTCCGGCAGTAAAACTTTCTACTTTGCCTTTAAGGTTCGTGCGTTCTACCGTGATTTCAAACTTTCTATCAATCTGTTTTTTATACTCTAAGGATGATTTTTCAATGTCTTTTTGCATCGAATACATCACATCGCCAGCCTTTTCTAAATAAGGAGGATGCACGTGCAACTCCTTTTTTTCAGTATCAAAATAAATATTCGCCTTGGTTTCTTCCGCTAGTTTTTTCAACACATCATAAGCCGTAGCTTGATGGATAACAAACTTTTCGTAACTAATATCATAATCACAAACCAGTCTGAAACTCGGGTCTATTTCATTCAATAGCAATTGGGCTATTTTAGGCAATGAGGTAGGTTTCAACTCCACATCTTTCACGCTTTTGCGAAACAAAAACAGCGCATCTTCACAATTAATTTTCAAGGAACTATCATTGGTCACTATGTCCTGAACATAGCCTACAAACTCCGTTTTCAGGTTTTGTTCAAAATCATAACCCAGTTGTATCGTTACTTTCGACCCTCGACCTATTTTATCTTCTAAGTTCAAGACTTGATTCATCACCGCTTCGGGCAACGTAATCACGGCAGTATCTACTAGATTGTCCACACTCGAATTGATGGTTATGTCCGAAACAATCCCCAGTGAATATTCTTTGCCTTTGGTGGTAAAGACCACATTCCAAATCATATTATACATCCTATTTCGGTATTTCGTCCAGCAAGTTATAACCGTGATCACTCACGAGCTTCAAGTCATAAGCCTGTACATTTTCGCCTTTGGTAAACGGAAAGTTGTAATCCTCAACCACTACTTTATTAATACCCAATTCAAACAAAGGCACGCTATACACGTATATTTCTTTGGCATAAATCAAAAAATCAAATAACTTTTTCAAATCAGCAATCGGGTAGCAATCCTCGGGTCTGCCTTTTTGCATCGCCCCAATCAAAGCGCCGGTTACACTTATTTCAAAATCTTTTCTACTCCAACGCTCTTTAATAGTTCCTACCAGCAATTCACTTTGTTTGGCTACATTGCGTTTTACAATGTTGTTCCCCGAACTAATCGTGAGCATCGGCTCATAAGGAAACGTCCATTTTTCACCGTCTTTAGTAAACGAAAACGACAAAGGAAAAAACTGATCCGATTCAGGAACCAGACTATCGGCTTGCCACTGATCCAATGGGTAATTAAAATCAGTTACTAAACCCACTCCAGCTTCCACATATTCTTTATTTCGAATAGGTAAAAACGGAATCACAGGCAAAACGTGTTTACTCAATTCGGCATTAACCAAGTTCAATCGCTCTATCGAGGCCACCGCTTTACTTCCCATAAGGGATGCGAATATTATATCTTGGTTACTTATACTCATTTTTTAGTTTTGTTTTAGTCGCTCGCAATCTGAAATCTACAATCTAAAATCTTTTTACCCCGTTGCCGTATTCGCCATTGCCAATACTCTCAATATTTCGTCTGCTATTCCAGCACCTGCTTTATTGGCTATATCTTTACTACCTTCTATCACTGCGGTTTTGATGCCGTTGAGCTCGTTGATGGTTATGTTTATTACATTGTTTTTTGTGCCTCCTGTGGCTATGGCTTCGTTGGTTGGTCCTGTTGGATTTGTTGGGTCTCCATTTGGATCCTTTGGATTAACTGGAGCTCCTTTTACTTTTTTTATTCCTTTATCTTCTAATCCTAATGTTTTTTTAATATCGCCAACCATTGTACCAAAACCTTTACCGTTACTGTGAAGAGAATTCACAGCAGCAATAGCCTCAACGGCAGCGGACTTATTCAAAAGTTTTACTTTTGCTTGCCCCGCCATATAAGCCTTTTTACGAGCTTCAGTATCGGCATTTATTTGAGCAATGGCAGCGTTGTTTTCACTTTTATTACCAAGACCTACTGCGTTTTTAAATCCATACCAAGCGGCTTTTATTTTATTGATACCAATCATAAAAGAACTTTCTATTCCAAGCCATTTTAATTTTAAATCAGCAACAAAAGCAGCCCAAGCAAACTTGGCACTATTCACCGTATGTTTCCAAAGATTTCCCCAACCGTCAAAAGCATAAATTACATAAGCAATCACTGCTATAATGGCGATGATAGCCATAGGAATAGATAGGATTGCCGTATTCAATAACCAAGTGGCAGCAGCCCACGCATTTGTAGCTCCAGTAGTTATCCAAGCCCAAACGGATTGTAATTTTGTGGTGATTAAACTTCGTTTTGCCCACATATCTTTGACAGCCTCAGCTGTTGCGACTGCATAATTAGCAATAGTCAGTAGTCCAATAATTCCGATTAATCCAAGAATCCAAGGGTTACCGTTTTGTATTTGTGTGGAAAACCAACCAATACTATCGGACACAGTACCTACAATTATAGATAAAGCACCAAACACAGGAACTAAAACAATCCCTAAAACATCTCCAAGAGACAATCCAATGCTTTGAATATCACTCCAAAGTTTTTGAATTCGCATCATTGGGTTTTGTGCATTAGCAAAAGCTTTATCCGTTTCCCCAGTCGAATTTTTGACCGCATCCATAGATTGCTTCAATTTATCGCCTCCTGAAGACAATACCATAAAAGCCTGTTTTGCTTGTGCATCAACTAACCCTATTCCTTCTAAATATTTTGATTTGGCTTTGTCGTTTCCGCCAAATTTTTTCATCTTCTTTTCTAAAGCTCCAAAAATTTGATCCAAAGATTTCATTGAACCGTCTTTATTGAATACAGCTACACCCGTTTTTTGCAAACCCGATGTAATTTTACCTTTTCCCAAAGCAGTATAAGCATTCTGAATTAACATTGCCGATGCTTCAGCACTCTGACCTTTACCAGTCATATATGCAAAAACTCCTGCCGTTTCTTGAAACCCTTTTCCTAATGCTTGACCCGATGCAACCAGTCCAGGAACATAATTTGCAAAGTCTTTAAATTCACCCGCTCCAACTCTTTTGGCTGCAAATAAAGTATCCATTACTTCTTGAGCATTGGTATTCTCTTTGCCTACTAACGAAAGCGTTTGTGCAACGGCTGCCGAAACGGTATCTAAATCCGTAAATCCAGCTTTTGACCCTTTTAAAGCCATTTTTAAAATGTCTTGTGACAAGGCAACATCATTGGTTTGCGAAAGTATTTTTTCGAAAGCATCTGGGACAGTAGCTAGATCAGCGCCTGCATCTCTACCCATACTTATCAAATTATCTTTCAACTTATTGAGTCCATCGGAATTCAATTGAGCAGTGGTATTAATCTTTACCATTCCCTCATTAAAATCTAATGCCATTTTACCCGATTGAAACAAAGCCACTCCCGCTTGTGCAACGGGATTTGTAATTAAATCCGCAAATGGTAAATTGTTAATAGCTCCTTTTAAATTTCGTTTAAAAGCACTGCCATTAATAGTGTCTAATTTCAAAATCTCTTTTTCAAGATTTTTGATTTCAGTGTTGTATTTTCGAATGCTAGTAAGATTACTAGCGGGAATCCATTCTTTTTCCGATTTAAGCAAATTCAATTTTTCACGCAATGAACCTACGGAACCGCCCATATCTTTAAGTAACTGGGATGTCTTTTTAGACTGGAGCTGTAGCTTCGAAAATTTGTCCAGCGCATTATTAGAACTAACGCCTATTTTTTGTAACTTCGCACTAATCTGGTCGTTAAGACTCAGTGTATATTGTAAAGTATTAGACATTATGATTTTTCTTTTAGGAATTTATTTAGTCGTAGGTAGCGTTTCTGCTTTGACAAACTTTGTCAAATGGGTAACGCCTGTATTCTTTATCCTTTTTTTACCTTTTATGATCGTTCACGCTTTTATTTATGGCGATGCCAAAAAGAAAGAACAAGCTATCACAATACTAAAGGGGAGTTTTGTTTTAACTCTTGGATATTTTGCACTAGTAGGATTAATTATGCTATATCAAGCATTTTAACGCTCCTCTTTTTTCCTTATCCATTCCAGGTCCTTAATGGCTCGTGTCCATTCTTCATCCGTCAGGCTGTCCGGGTCATGAATGTGCATATAGTAACGCAGTTGAGCGTTACTAATGCGTATCCATTCGTGATCTTTGACTTCGGCAGCCTTTAAAGCTTTACCAGCGTTGCCTCCTTAACCTCTATGATTTCGGCTAGTTTTGAGGATGCTGATAAAAACAAACTATCGTTAGTTTGAATTTCTTCATCGCCACCGAGCCAACAACCTTTCAATAAAATTTCATTGAATTTCAACGGGTTCGATGTGGCTACACTCGATGCAAAACTCAATGTTTTACGATCAGGCGATTTTAGGTAACATTTTTTATCTTCAATCTCGATGTAAAACACACTCTCGTATTTTACTTTCCAGTCTTCTATTTGTTCTTTTGTTGCTGTGTACATTGTTTTTTTTGTTTAAATAACCTTTGTCAAAGTTTTGAACTTTGACAAAGGTTTAAATAGGGTTTAAATTGAAATATTATTTTTCACGCTTAAAGCAATAAATGGCAATTTCATCTCCATAAACTTATCGCCTTGCTTCAATTCTTTGGATGATTCCGTAAACCGAAGTCCTACAATTTTGTCGGTAATGATCATATCGCCATTTAGCGGACTTCCGTACGATGCCAAAGCATCTAATGACAAGCCCATAATACTACCGTTGCCCGCCAATACTAATGCTTCATACTCAGATTGCAATACCGTGATTTCGCCCTCAATTTGAGAGTTACCCGTTTGTATGCTATGCGCATTTCTACCTTTGGCATAGATTGCCTCGCGTTCTACTTTTTCGGTGTATTTTATACCCCGAATTCCTGTAAGGTCTCTTCCTCCTAAAACAAGGGTAAAATCGCCCCACTCATATTCTCTACTGTTAAAAGCCATCGCTACTTATTTAAGAGTTAATATTATACCCAATAGTAAATACCGTATATTCAGCATATCCTTTTGGTTTTATTTGTATTTGTCCTCGAATGATACCAGTTACAGCAATTCGTTCATTGCGATCAACTTGTGCGTTAACACCAGTGTCATTTTGAACGGTAACATCCACAGATAATTCGCCTTTGGCACTCATTTCTTGCGCAATAACACGCTCTATTTCGGCTTCGATACTTTGCGCATCAATTACCGATAGTTTCCCATCAGGTGTAAGATTAAAGTCGTCCAAGATGTAATTTGTCAACGTACCATTCGCCAAACGAAAGGCTTTGTCAATAACACGTCTTCTAGCTAGATGACGGTAATCATCCTCCACAGTACACGCCATCAATCCGTGGCTAAAATAATAGCCGGACTTTCCTCCGTGCGTTCTCAAAGTCACAAACCCTTTGTCGTGCAATGCCGTAACATTGTACTGTTCTACTGGAGTGTCAACAATAAAGAATTCCAATGGTTTCAAAGCGCCATCTTTTACACGACCTACGTTTACGTGTACTTGGTTTTTGGCAAAACGGCCACCTAAAACACCTACGGCAGCACCTTTACTGGTGTATGCTCCGGTTCTGGTTTCGGTGTCGCCAATCATCACACAAACACGGTTGTTTGTAGCAGTTGCAAAACCTATTAAGTCTTGTGCCACTCCTGTAAAGTTGTAGCCTTCAAGAAAGAAAACAATAGGATGTATTTTTTCAGTAGTATAGGTATTGGCAATGGTTTGAGCTGCTAAAATGGTAGCAGGAAATCCTGTTCTCAAACCAGCTGTTACAGCAACATCAGCGACCGATGGAGAATATTTTAATATCACCCCTGAAATTCTACGATTTGATGCGTCAAGCAAAGCCGTTGAATCCCCAATTAACTGATCTAAAGTTCTTGTTTTGGCAACACCATAGATCCACAACTCCGTTCCTGTTCCAGCTTCCGCATAGAACTCAGCAATGGTTTTGTACAATTCGTGATTATCAACTGAGTTGACAATCCCCAAAGCTTCCGCATCTTTCAAACTATAAATCACATAATGCTGATTCAATAAAAATGTGGCAGCCACCGCTACAGCACTTGAAACGATGCCACAAATTCCATCAGGATTCGTGGCAACAATTCCGAAGTTGCCGTTTTCAAATGTTATTTCATTTCCTGGTAACATAATTACTCTTGGGTATTAACACCTTCTTGTGCGCTTGCTTTTGCAGCAACAATCAAAGGATAGATTGTGTCTTTTTTATCGTTTTCCGCTTCCAATCCTAATGCTTTGAATAATTTCAAGGCTTCTGGATATTTAGTGGTTTCAGTGTCAAAATCAGCTAATAATTTTGCTTTCTGCGTTTCTGCATCTGATTTCTCTTTTTCTGCTGCTTCAAAGGCTTTAAAGTCTTCATCCGCTGGATCTAGTTCTTCCTCACCTACAACTTCTAAAAATTGTTCGTTGTAAACTACCTTAACTGCTTTTTCTTTCAAAGATTTAGCGTGATTTTTGGCGTCAGCTTCCTGATAGAAACACTCACCATCAGCAGTAACATATACTTTCTGTAAATCGGGGTGCTGTTCAAAAATTGGATTTTTCATATTTTTAAATTTTAGATTTTAGATAGACCCAAATAGCGAACAGAAATAAGAGAATAGAGTACATTCTAAATCCCCAAATTTGCAATCGTTGCCAAAAAGTCAATTTATTCACTTCAACAGTATTGGTAATGGTTTGAACAGTAGCCGTATGAGTCTCTTTATAATGAGCTAACAGTTCTTGTGCTCTTGCTTCACAGTCAATTTTTAATTGGTTGCTATCCAGCCGAACCTTCGGGATGTTTAAATTGCGCCCTGGTTCGGCTCGGGTAACTTCCTTTATAACAACTTTACCGTTTTGACACTCCAAAAGTGCCAAGTAAGAGCTGCTATCTTTTTCAATCTTGAAAACAGTATCGTGTACCGTTTCTTTGAATGTGATGGTTTTATTTTCGATCGTGGTGGGCTTCGAACTTCCGCAAGAAGCCAGTACCACGAGAGAAAAAAACAACACAATGTGTTTTAATAATTTCATAATCTTAAATAGGCTTTAATAGTGTTTGTTTTTCGTTGTCTTCTACATACTTCATAACCCTCTCTACTACCCTCATCGTTGGTATTTCCTTCGATGGTATGAATGGTATTTTTTTCTACCTTTTCAACTATTCCAGTATGTCCTTGGCCTTTGCCAAAATCCATAATAAAAAGGTCTCCAGGTTGTGGATCAGTTACAACTGAGTCCTTTTCTTTATTGTACATTGCCAAAACTCCAGCAGTTTTAAAAAGAGGATTTTCTAACCCTAATTGCGTTGAAGCTTCTTTAGTACACCAGTACATAAATGCCATACACCAGGCATAACCTTTGCCACGTCCTACAGACTTTAAGTATTTTTCCACAGCAGGGCCAGCATTGCTGTTTTTTGGAATTTCTTGAACTCCAAGTTGAGTAATAGCAACCGCCAATGTTTTTTTTCCTAATGTGCTCATTCCGTTTTACCGTTTAATTGCTTGTACTTCCTGATTTCACCTGTCAACGTTTCAATCTCATCAATTAACAAATCAATCTTTTTGTCTCGTTGGCGAATTCTCTCATCACGTTCTTCAATCCTTTTATCTCGGTCTTCAATGGCAATAATTGCTTTGTCAAGTCTAAGAGTGGCATCATCCAATAGATTTCTGTAGAATTCAGAAGACTTTATCTCGTTGTCTAATTCCTTTGATTTAACATCGGCATTGTCATTTTGAATTTGTGACTTAGGTTTTACCCAATCCCAAAACTTGGTACCGGCTATTCCTAAAAAAGCAAAAAGAGAAGGGTATAAGACTGCGTTTAAAAATTCTTGCACGAGATTTAATTTATAAAAAAAGGCTACTACGTATTGCAGTAGCCTTTTTGGTTTTCGTATAAAATTGGACTCCTAGATGATTACACCTGAGTACTGATCCATAACAGGTACCGCAATGAAATAGTGACGTACTGAATACTCATTTTGTTGAGTAGTTGGTGCGTTCTTTGCGTCAGCAAAATATTGTTTAGTCAAACCAGTTTTCTTAACAATATTCTCTGGGTGGAAAATCACAGATGCGTTTCTATCTGTTCCAGCAGGAACAGCTCCCCAAGCTTTTTTAACACCCGCAGCAGTATAAGTAGGATTATCTACGTTTTCGTAAACTTCAAATCCTGCTAAAACACCTTTGATGGTGCCCGATAAGTAATCGGCCAGTTTATCTGCATATTTATTAGAATTATCTTCCAATAGATCTGTCACGTGATCGTCACACAAAACAATTCTTCTACCACGTTTTTTACATTTGGCATCGTTCATTGCTTTTCTTGCAGCAACTAAATCTTTCCAAAGCATTTTTCTACGTCCACCGGCAGTCACTTCGTCACCTGTACATTGAATTACAAATGTTTTGTTAGCTACTGCTGCCTGTGGAGCAATAGAGTGAATTGCTTTTGCAAATTTTGATTCCGTAATGTCGTCACGGTGGGCTTTTGTTATAGAATCAATTTGAGCGTAGCTAGAACCATTAGCCTGGTCATCAGTTAAAGTTGTAACCAAGGTTTGGTATTTATCCAACTGAACAGTCATACTAGTATCATCATAAGCTACCAAAGCCAATGGATATGTTGTGTTATTAATCAACACACCAGGTCTGAAAGTTGTAATTGGAATATGAATGATGTTTGATTCAGAGGCAGAACCAGAACCAACCTCAAGAACTTGAGTGTCAATTTCAGGAATACCGTCTAACCACGGAGCAAGTTGCTCGTCTTGGAGTAGAGTTCTTACTCTTGACTCCCACATTTCTGGATAGCTGTGCATATCTTTTTTTTTAGATTACTTAAATAATTTTGTGTATCCCTCTGGATTACTTAGCTTGAATTGTGATTTTTGGTCAAAAGACAGCTTTTCAAACTCATCCATAGTTTTTACTTCAACTCCACCGCTTCCAGCAGGAACCGTTACACCCGCGCTAAAATTTTGTTTAGCTGGAATAGAGTCTAAAGTTGTATCTAATACTTCTTGAGAACTGATCCCTAATTGTACGAATGCTTCTTTTTTGTCGGCAGGGATTTTGCCCTGAGTAACAGCCAAGTCAACCTTTTGGGTTACGGCTAATTTTACGGCTGCTTCTTGCGCTTCTTTGGCAGTTTGTGCCGCTAACTTCAAACCAGAATTTTCGGCAGTCAAATCTTTTACCTGACCTGATAGTCCTAGCAATTTTGCTTCAACATCTGCTACATCAAGTCCGTCTGTTGGCTGTTCTTTAAAACCGAGAGCCATAAGACAGGCTACGCTTAAAATGATTTTTTTCATATTCTCTTTTTTTGGATTTAATTTTGGAGCGCTTTGAACTGAAAGACACAAGGTTTGAATTTCGGACTCTTCCAGAAGTTTTCCGTCAAGACTATAAATAGCGATAGAATTTCTATTGGATGGTACTGGAACTATTGAAGCTTCGACTAATTCCCATTCTTTAAGGATTAGTTTCTCGCCTACACGTTCCATCGAATCCCAATTAGGTAAAATCCCCATCGATGCACCTTTTATAAAATCACGCTCTACTTGACCGGATATTTCAAGACCTATCGGTCTGGCCACATCAAAGTTGGGTTCTGCTTGGATTAGCCCATTAATTACTTCAATATTCAACCAGTTACCAATGACATTTTCATTCTTATTGATGTGATCGGATAACATTACAGGATTGCTTTTAAAGCGGTCTAGTTTTCCACCAGATGTCACAATGTAGAATCCGTAACTGTTTTGAACAGCATCGTCATTTAGGATAAAAACTTTTGGTTTTGGCATTGCTTATTTTTCAGTTTAATGATGCGAATTGCTCGCTTTTGAGATGACAAAGATTAGCTAAACCCACCGCCAAAAAAAACAGATGTACGGAGATTGAACGCTTGTGTGCCAAGACTTAACAGAGTTGTAAAGCAAGTAAACAGGAATTTTTTTGAGGATTGTTTTTAATTCAATTTTGTGTATAAATCGAATAGTATGGCAGTTAAAAAACAAGTAGAAAAAGACTTTGCAAAAGTGCTTTTTGTGGAAAACAACCTTGACCGCAAAGAAGTAGCCGCCAGAGTAAAAGTTACCGAAAAAACCGTAGGAAAATGGGTAATAGATGGGAATTGGGAAAAAATGCGAATTTCTTTAATTACCATCAAGGACAATGTTTTAAAAGAACACTACAATCAATTAGACCAGTTAAATAAAGAAATTGCCTCTCGTCCTATTGTTCGTGACATTCCCGCCAGTTTACTTAAACCTATCAAGCTAAAAGATGCTAGCGGCGCTGAGTATTTGGAATACCCAAAAATAAAGGAGGAAGATTACCCCATAAAAATAGGAAACACTCCAAACACAAAAGATTCATTGGTTATGACACAAATAACCAACAACATCAAAAAATTAGAGACTGAAACCAATATTGGCGAGACTATTGAAATTTCTAAACAACTCATTCAATTTATTGGAGGTCAAGATTTGTATTTTTCAAAGATTCTAACCGAGTACTGCGATGCTTTTATTACTGCTAAAATGAAAAAATAATGAGTGCTAGTAGCGACAAAAAATCATTAGCGGCTTGGCAGGAATTTAGAGACAACACGAGAAAATCTACTCCTGTTGGCTTAAACGAAACCGCCATTGAAAAGGGTAAACGTATTAAGCGACTTGAAGCTCATCCAGAGGAATGGTTTAAATACTATTTCCCCAACTTCTATACTTCAGAACCCGCTCCTTTTCATAAGAAGGCAACCAAGCGTGTTTTAGAAAATATGGAGTGGTACGAAGTTCGTTCCTGGTCTCGTGAATTAGCAAAGTCTGCCAGAACGATGATGGAAGTTTTATACTTAACCACCACCGGCAAGAAGAAAACAGTTTTATTAGTTTCTGCCACTTATGATGATTCGGAACGATTATTAGACCCTTATAAATCTATTCTTGAGGTTAACAACAGGATCATTAACGATTATGGTCTTCAGGAAAGTATTGGAAATTGGGAAGCTGGCGAGTTTAGAACTCGTCAAGGTGCATCTTTCAGAGCTTTAGGAGCGCAGCAGTCGCCTCGTGGAACTCGTAATGATGCTTCACGTCCTGATATTATTTTGATTGATGATATTGATACCGATGTAGATTGTCGAAATCCTTTGACCATAAAAAAGAAATACGAATGGATTGAACAGGCGTTAATTCCGACACGTTCCATATCTGTGCCGTTGACAATTATTGCTTGTGGAAATATCATTGCAAAGTACTGCTGCATTACCGAAATGGGTAAAAAAGCCGACTTACACGAGATTATAAACATTCGTGATGAAAACGGTTTTAGTACTTGGCCAACAAAGAATACCGAGGCAATGATTGACCGTGCATTGAAGCCAATCACTTTAAGCTCGCAACAAAAAGAATATTATAACAATCCAACCTCAATCGGGAAGATTTTTACAAGTGTTGTTTGGGGCAAATGTCCACCAATTCGGTTTTGTGAAGCGGTTCTGACGTATGCCGATCCCGCAACATCCAATAAAGACAAAAGTAGTGCCTCTCAAAAAGGAGTTGGAGTTATTGGTTTGTATAAAAACAAATATTACTTATATAAAATTTGGCTTAACAATATGCGCCAATCCATATTTGTAGACTATTTATATGATGCGTCCGAATGGGTAACCAACAAAGGAGTGAGTACTCATAGGGATTGGATTGAAAACAATTCGCTACAAGATCCCTTTTATCAGCAAGTCATTAAACCGCTAATTCAAACAACCGGGCGAAGTCGTAAAAAACGGTTAGCTATGTCACTTGACACTCGAAGTAAAGGCGATAAGTTCAATCGTATTGAAGGAACCCTAGAACCATTATGGCGAGCTGGCGAAGTAATATTTAATATTGACGAGCAAAACAATCCCAATATGGAACGAATGGCAGAGCAATTTGTTGGCGTAGATCCTGACGCAAAGATTATGGATGGCCCCGATTTATTAGAAGGAGGGGTTTGGCTTTTAAAAAACAGAGCTGAGCGCACTGAGGCAACATACTCAGTTGGACACAGAAGCTCACGTAAATATTAAATTATGAGAATAGCAATTTATCAAACAGGCGTAGATGTATTAGGTTTTCCAATTTACGTGGAACATCATATTTATCAAGATAAACTAAAAGAAGTAAAACACGAAAAAAAGAACCACTGGGTTAGTGTCGTGGAAAAATTCATTAAACAGCATTAATATGTTTTTAGCAAAAGAAGACTTAGGTAGCGTTATTTATGCCTATCAAATAGACCAAATTACCGAGGGAAACGATGATTTAGTTGCACAAGCTCTCGCAGCAGCTGAGGAAGAGGCAAAGAGTTATTTGAGCCAAAATATAAACAAACTGGAAACTCTTGATGGGCGAATCATTTATGATGTTGTGGCGATATTTGGCACATCTGCATTAGACAGAAATTCTTTGATTTTGCAACATTGTTTAACCTTGGCAAAGTTCCATATTGCCACACTTTGCAATGCTGATTTTATCTATGAGCAAGCAAAAGAACGATATGATAGGGCTATAGATTGGTTTACAAAACTATCAAAAGGCACGGTGGTATTAACCTCGTTACCTAAAATAACCTTAAACGACACCAATAGCGAAAGGCAACCATTTAGTGCCGGTTCTCGCTCCAAATTTAATCACGATTATTAATTATGAGTACAGTACCCATCTTTGAATTAGCGGACAAAACAGGACAATGGAAGGTAAAAAAAGCGAATAGCTATGTTCCTACGATTGCTCCAAAATCTATTTCACGCACCCGTCAGGATATTAAAAACTGGAATGACGCCCTAAATATGGCCAACAACGTTGACCAACGCAAAAGATATCCATTGTATAACCTTTTTGACAACATTTTGATTGATTTGCACCTACAAAGCCAAATCAACAACAGAATGTTGAAGAGTTTGGCACAGCCATTTATTATAAAAGACGCCAAAGGCGACACTAATAAAGAGCTAACCGATTTATTGCAAAATAAAAAATTTGTATATCAAATCAATAAAGCCATATTAGAAACTCGTTTCTATGGACATTCACTAGGAGAGTTTGATTACAAAAATGGGGAATTAGTATATACTATAATCCCACGTCAAAATGTTGATCCAGTGGGAGGATTTATTTATAAAGATTATACCGAAGACAAAAAAGTAATTTATCGAGAACAACGAGAATATGGGTCTTGGTTAGTTGAATTTGGTGACAACAATGACTTTGGGTTATTGAATGGATGCGTACCACACGTGCTAATGAAACGATTTGCCGTGAGCTGCTATTCTGAGTTATGCGAAATTTATGGAATTCCTCCAAGGGTTTTAAAAACTAATACCCAAGATAGAACTATGGTAAGCCGTGGCGAAAAGATGTTGAAAGATATGGGTTCGGCTGCTTGGTTTATTATTGATGAAAATGAGGAATTCTCGTTTGCTCAAGGTGTTTCTACAAATGGAGATGTTTACAAAGGATTGAACACCCTTTGTAACAATGAAATGTCGATGGGTATCTCCGGAACTGTTGTTGGTCAAGACACAAAAAACGGCTCTAATTCCAAGGAAAAAACTTCAATCGGAATACTTCAGGATTTAATAGATAGTGACTTGGGATTAATAGAGCAAGGTTGGAACTCTGTTGTAATCCCTGCTTTGATAGCTTTAGGAATTATTCCAGATGGTCAAAGTTATGCCTATCCTCCCGCAGAGGATTTAGACAAACTTTGGGAAAGAGTTGTAGCCGCTGCAAACTTCCTTGAGATAGATCCTGTTTGGATAAACGATACTTTTGGTATTAAGGTAATCGGAGCAAAAAAAACAACTCCAACGAAACCACCCGCAAAACTATCTCTCGAAGACTACGAGCGTTTTTTCGTCTAAGCCCTGAATATTTTGGGGCATTGCATTTACGAATTTCAAGTTTGTACAATTGCGGTTGTGACGAATGCAACGCCAAAGCCGGGCAATTGAATTTAGCTATTGGTGATAAATTTAAACCGCTTTTAAATACCGGTGAAAAGGCATTTAAACGATTATACGAAAAAGGAAGTTACAGCTCAAAAGATTTACAAACAGAGAAAGTCTATAAGGATTTGATAGACCAGACTTTTGAAGCTTTCAATTTTGCTATTCAGGACAACGATATGCCTGATGTGATGCGAACAGCATTACAAGATGATGCTCGTTTGTTTGGTGGATTAAAAGCCAATGCGCAACTTTTTGAAGCTTCAAAACTATTGTTGGATGACAAAGGAAATTTGAAACCCTTTAGCCAATTATCTCACGAGTACGATAAACTGAATATTGCTTACAATAAAAACTATTTAGAAGCTGAATATGAGTTTGCAGTTGGCTCATCACAAATGGCAGCCAAATGGGATGAGTTTAGCGATAACGACCGATATGAGTTGCAGTATAGAACTGCAGGAGACAACCGAGTGCGGGAGGAACACGCTGCATTGAACACTATCACTTTACCAAAGTCAGACTCGTTCTGGATGCATTATATGCCTCCAAATGGATGGAATTGCCGTTGTACAACCGTTGAGGTATTAAAAGATAAATTCCCAACTAGCGACAGCGAAAAGGCAATCAAGGCGGGTGAAGCTGCTACCTCACAAATAAGCAAGGACGGCAAGAACCGTTTAGAGATATTTCGTTTTAATCCTGGTGCACAAAAAGTGGTGTTTCCTCCAGCACATCCTTATACAAAAGTAGCAGGAGCGAAAGCGGTAGCAAAGCAATTGAAAAAAAGTGGTACGATAAATCTTAACGACTATATCAAAGGCGAATTTCCAACAAATAAAGAAATTAAAAACATACTTACTAAATATGCTGAACTGTCTCCAGAGGACTTTAGAAACGGATTAGATGATGTTAAGTTTTTGAAATCAAAATCATATATGATGCAGCATTCTATGTCTTACAATCCTAGGACGGGTGAATGGGTTGGTGGTTCTAAAATATCGCTAAGTAGTCACGAGTTTTCAAGTATTAAATTTAATCCTTTAGAAGAGTTTAGAGGAGGGTTGGCAGCAATCAAAAACGGCACGAAAATGACCTTTAACCAGGAATATTCTTTTGAGTCAATGTGGCACGAAATATTGCACGCCAAAACTAAAACAGCACCTTATAGATTATCACAACTAGGTACAAAAAATATGGAGGTTGTTAACCAATTTTGTGCTAGACATACATACCCTGATTTTATAAGCAAGTTTGGAGGAAAAGCAATTTATCAGAGCGAAATTCTTGACAATGGTTATGGATATAAAAGTTGGATTGAAGATTTTAGGTTTAAACTAAAAACTTATGAAATAGACGAAAAACAGGCTGTTAAGGAATTAATGCCAAATTTATTGGAAGATTATGGCGGTATAGGAAAAAAAGTGAGTGAGTTTTTTGCAGCAAATATTAAATAGCAACATTAGCACAATCATAACCTAAACCGTCCAATTGTGTTGCTGTTGGAAGTTTACTCCAATACTCGTCAGCTTTAGTTTGGTCATCCCGAAATTCGAATAGACAAGCTAAATCATAGTAAGCGTTTTCTTGGGAAACAAGTTTTTTGTAAACTTCAGGAGTAAGTGTTTCTGCAGTTTCAATACCGAATTTTAAACACAACGAAAGAGCATCAAAACGAATGTCGTTCAGCTCTTGGGGAGTTGGGTTATAGTCAAATATGGTATACATAGCAACAAAATTAGTAAATGTTATTTGAATAACAACGATTTAAGTTAAAAATCTATATGATAGACCTCATAAAAAATATTCTTGCTGACGTGCGAATAGACTTGACTGATGAGTTTGACAAGAACTTTGAGCGTAAAGCCTTCTTTGACAAAGCTTGGGAAAACACTAAAATACCCAATAGAAAGGGTAGTTTAATGATGCGGTCAGGCAAAACAAGACGCTCCATTCGCTCAAAGCTAACTAACAATGAAATCAACTGGAGTAGCTCATTACCTCACGCCAACTTAATGAATGAGGGCGGTGAAATCATTGTAACCGAAAAAATGAAACGCTTTTTTTGGGCAATGTTTTATAAATCAAATGGAGCCGTCACTAAAACTGCCAAAGGCGTTACCAGGAACAATGACCGAAATAAAAGACTTACTTCTGAGGCAGCGACTTGGAAGGCTTTGGCTTTGCAAAAAGTAGGTGCAAAAATGAAAATCAAACAACGCCAATTCATTGGAGACCATCCACAAGTAAGGCAACGTATCGAGCACGTTGTTGACCGGAATATGAAAGAAATTGAAAAACAAATTTTTAACAAACTCAAAAGATAATGAAGGTAGTTTTAAAAAATACTCAAGATATTTTAAGTACCATTCCAGCCTTGAAATATGTAGATGAGGATTGGGGACAATTAGACGATTATTCTCCACATCCACCGACCCAATTTCCTTTAGCGTTAATTGACATTGGAAACCTGCAGTACAGCGACATTGGAAAAGACAGAAGCGAAACTCCACAAAACCGACAAATGGCAACTGGAACAATAGTAATAAGTGTAGCAAGCTTAAAACTAACCAAGACCAGTGCCAGAGCTCCACAAACACAAAAGGATCAGGCGTGGGCTATTTGGGATATTGTAGAGAGCGTACATACAAAATTACACGGTGTAGTCGTTGGTGGTTCTGCCGGTGCTATGATGCGTACAGCAATGCGAAAAGTAAAACGTGACGATGGCATTCAGGAGTATGAGGTAACTTATACTATTGGCGTGACGAATGTTTAAAACAATCTCGTTTGAATAGCAATAGCGTCCTCAATTTTTTTGAGTTCCGATGTTACTGGAGTACAAAGCACTTCATAAAGCGTGGTACGAGATATTGGGTAAATTGGACAAATATATTTTCTCCAAACTACAGTTGTAGGAATATCTTCGGTCTTGTGTTTTTGGTATAGTTCTTTGATAAGCCTGTAACGTAACAGCTTATTCCTTTGAATTCCAAGACTACGATTAAGAGATACTGACATAATAGGCAAATGTAACAAACTTTATGTAATAAAAAAACCCACTTTTTTAGAGTGGTATCTTTGATAAATTGAATATCCTGATCCGAAAACTCAATCTTGCCATATTTACCTGTTGTTGCCATTTTTTTTATTTAAAATTTACGTTTCAATTATAACTTGCGCTAGTCGCCATTGAAAAAACGGCGGCTAGCTGACAGTTATAATCAGCTAGTTTGCCTTGCTCCAATCGTCATTATAATACTGGCGATTAATAAAAGTCGCTAAATGTGCAGTTGCTATTTGTTTTCGCGCCACATACTTTTTATAGCCTGGCACCGCCAGAAAGCATTTAATCTGATCGGCTGTGGTTAACTTCTTAAAGGTCTTTTCGGCATCAAAGCGCGATACTTTGTTGCCATATAAATTCCACAGGCTCTCAAAGCTAAAATCGGCTTCGCCAACCTCGATGGTCAACTGTTTCAAATCCTTTTGCCATTTTTTAATGTGGGATTCGAGATAGGGAAACTTCCCTTTGATATACAACCAGTCGGAGTGTCTTTCGTTCAAGTCGCCGGCTAGGACATTGAAATGGATTAAAACCCCGTTTAAATTATATTTAAACTGCCAAATGTCGCCACACTCTATCTTGACGGTGTATGTGGTTGTGAGCTGTTCCATTGTTTCAAATCATCTAAATTATAAAATACTTTAATATCAACGCTAATGGCCAGCTCTCGTTCCATAGCAGCTCCTTTGGAGTTGATAAAACAAGGAAGCATTAAGATTGCATCGCATCGCATTAATGCGGCAATACATAGCCTCATTGCTCCTTGCCAAGTTGCGTTTTCGTCATCGACAACCTCGATCGGGTTTATTGCCAAAAATCCAGAAGCTGCAACGGCTAATTCGGATTTTTTAAATTTTAAATAAACTTCTCTAGGTTCTAAACCTGTGACCTTTCCGGCTATGTATACTTTTTTTCTCATTGTTGTTTTTTTAAACCTTTGTCAAAGTTCGAAACTTTGACAAAGATGTTGCTAGGCTAGTTGTTGATTAAGTGTGGATTGTATTTGACGTAGAGCGTTTCGGTCGTAGTCGCTTAGTGGATGTTCGACGATTAGTAAGGTAAATTGCTCCAGAAAGTGCGCCTCGTAGTATTCGAGGGAAAATAGGTGTTTTTTATTTTTCGTGAAAAGCGTACAATTCATTTGAACTTCGAGCTGTTTTTTACGGAATTTTAAAACTACTTTGTCCAGGACTGAACGAGCTACTTTTACCTCGTGAACCTTGACCGGCATTCTGTCTAGGAAGCCAAAGGAATAAACCAAAGAGTTCAACTGTTTTTCAGATATTTTTAGTTTAATTTTCATTTTAACAGTCTATTTTAGGTTCGGTTAGTATTTTGCCACAATAATCACATTGTATGGCTGTTTTTTCGCAGGTTCCAATGAGCTCGAGAACTACGAGCGAAGTGTCTTCGTGTTTACACTCGTCTGGATTAAATTCTTCCATTTTAATGACGTAGGCCGCAGTTACCGCAGTGACGTTTCCCGTCTATCTCTTTGACAGACATTTCCATTTCGCATTCAAAACAATAAAGGTCTTCGAAACAATCGAGGTCGTTTTCCCGTTGATGATCTGCATCAACTATATCTAACGCGCTGCCAATGCCAACAAAAAGACCGATTAAAAATAATGCGCTAAGAAGCATCAAGGCGAACACTGCTATTACTATATTTTCTAACATAATTATTTATATTTTGATTTTACAATTCCTTTAAATGCTTCGATAATTTTTGAAACCTCCCACGGTTGCATCTTTTTTAGTGGTTTATTTATTGGTGATTTATCACTTTTCAACCAGTCGCTCAGTCGCTCGATGTCGGCAACTTCGCCGTGTTTACCGTTAGGGGTTGTCCATTGAGCCGTACGCATATAAGCGAGTAGTGTAAGGTGTTGGCGGTTATCTTTGTCGAACAATCCCCAGTTGGGTTCTTGAACCCCGTCAGGGTTTTGAACCCTGATGGGGTTGGCTCCTGTTTGCTGACAAATTATTTTTACGGCTTGCGCTTGTGTGAGGCTTCTTAAACTGGTTTGTTTGACATCACCAGTTACCCATTGTACCCATTCGTCTTTGATGTCCATCTCGAAATTGCAGTTGTGCAAAATGGTCTTTTTTTGATGGGCTGTTATCGGTAAATCGTCACCGTAGATTACTGATGTTTTGTTTTTAGTTGCTTTCATTGTTTATTGTTTTTTTTTTATTCCCTAATAATGGAATATTTGTGATTATTCCATTATTCAGGAATAGTGCTCCTGATGAGGGATTCGAACCCTCATCCAGTACCTATGCATACCATTCTACCATTGAACTAATCAGGAAACCGAATTAACTAACCATTTACGTTGTATTTTTTATGATCTTCGAGTGGTAGTATCGTTATATTCATCCTCCATTTGTTTAAAGTAAGTTCTTAATTTGAATCGAAGCCACTCGACATAGTTGACTATCTCTTTTCCGTTGAGTACTGCTATTAAGATTATCAATAGCAGTATGATGTCTAGGTTATTCGTTCGCATCTTCGGGGGTATTTTCTACTCCCTCCCCTTTGGGGAGGGTTGGGGTGGGGATTACTTCGCTAAAAAAATCAAACTTATAATTGGCTGAAAAACCAACTGACGACATTGACAACGGCACAGGTGTTTTAGATCCATCTTCATTAATTAGATTGGCTTCAATAAACCAAGACGAACGAACAGGCTTATACGCACCAGCAATAATCGCCACACCGTCTATAAATTCTTCGTCTTTAGAATCCGCCGCGGCTTTTTGAAGTTCCAGAACTCGTGAACCTTTCAAGTTACCTTTGCTGTCTTTTTTGAGCATATTAAAGAGCATCGAAACCAAGACGGCTGTTTCTTCATCTTTGGATAATGATTTTAAGTAGTTTTCTACTTTAACAATTCCAGCCGTTACGGTATCATCCCAACCTTCGTTAATTCTATACCCAATTTGGATCTCTTCACGATCGGTTGAAAAGGTGTGCGACATTTGTTTTTCTTTAAGACCATAAACTTGGTTTTTCAAGTCTAAAATCTCTTCGAAAAACTGAAAGGTTTTAGTTTTTGCTGCGCTAATTACTTCCGAAGCTGCGCAAAGTTGGAACATTGCTTTGGGCACAGTTTCCAAGACTAATTCTTTGTAAGCGTCTCGGTCTTCCTCTTTTTTTGCTTCTAATTTTGCCAGCTGGTCTTTCAGTTCTTGTGCCGTGAAGGCTGTGATTGGTTTTTCTAATGTTTCTGTGCTCATAACGTGATTTAATTATTGTTTAAAAATTTGTTTCTTCTAGTTTTTCAAGTGCAAATCTGATTTTGAGTTCGAGTTGTGGCGGTACTTTGTAGGTTCTAACGTCGAGAGCTGTGATTTCATCGTTCAAACAAGCCAGCTGAGTTAATAGTGCCCCTCGTTCTTGATTAATACAAATGCGCTCGTTAGGTTTGAAGAGAACACCTCTTCCGGAGTCTTGCAAGCAGGTGCAATAAAAAAGAACGGTGAACAGATCTTCGAGGCGGTTGTTGATACGGTTAATTGGCATAATATACAGGGGTATGGGTTACTATTAGGCTAGAGAAGTCTTTGTTTCGCTTGATTTTCTCCAGCAATGCTTTTGGGTATATTGCCATTACTTGAGCCGTGCAGGCCTTATAGTGTGCTTGGAGTTGATCGTGTTTGGGCGGTACTACATCCACTATTTTCAAAAATTGAAGCTCGCACTTGTGGTGTTCACGCATAAACCATTGATTTACTTGAGCGTTTGCCAATAGTTGTTGCACTATGCTTGGACATTGTCCGTAGTGTTGGCACCATTTCATAATGCTTAATAATAATCTGTCTTCGTATTCTTCAGACGACCATTGTAGGTAATCTTGGATTTGATTTTGGATTGTTGCTTTCATGATGCCTTTTTGTTTTTGATTTCGCTACCGTGATATAGCATTGCCTTCTCTTCGTTAATTATTATTTCTCCCCCTGGACATCTGCCACCGACAAATGCCGTTAAACCTTCGACTCTGATGTAAACATTGCATAGCTTTTTTGCGAGCTTTGCCATTGCCGTAGTTGGTTCATTTTTTTCCTCGTGTGCCATTATGATGAATAGCGTGTCGGGAAATTCTCTTTTCAATCTTCTTAAAACTGCTGTTTTAAAGTCGTCAACGTATGCGGTAGAGTTATCGATAACCATTATTTTGGCACATTGTCTTTTGGTTAGCATTGCATCCAGTTCCTCTATTTCCAAGTAATCGTAAAACTTAATTTTAGTATTCTTAAAATCAATTTTAGCTCTTGTGAGGTTCTGTTGAAATGTAAATCCCGTGCCTTCCTCAGCCGATACATAATTCAAGTTTTCAAATTCTGTCAAGTATTCCGAGAGCAATAATGCGAGTGTGGTTTTTCCGTTCTTTTCATTTCCGTAAATGACCCAAATCCCGCCTCGTTCCTGTTCTCCTAGAACCTTTTTCCAAATCCCGCTAAACTTGAACGTTTTAAACTTTTTGTTTAAGAGTGTTTTCGCTGTGATTCCTCTAGCCATTTATGCGCCTATTTTTATCAAGGTTTCTAAATAGCGTAATGTTGTTTCTTTGGAAATGCACTTATTTATTAATGGCTTTATTTTCGATTTATCGCTTACGTTTGCTGATGCTACCGCCCCGATTAACTCAGTATAGTACGCTTGACGGTCGGCTTTCCCGTTCGGTACTAACTTGATAAATTCATCAGAAAAACGGCTGAATATTTCGGCATAACCTACTTTTTGTGCGCTCAATCCTTTGTTTATTTTTCGTTTTAATCCATCAGCTCCCAGCATATACCATCCGCAAGAACCGTCCGTTCCGTTCCAAATTCCTTTTAACTCTAAAAAAGCATCATATTGTAAATCTCCCGCCTCGTCCAGAATGATTAAAGGCTTTTCTAAAGTGGTGATGTAGTATTTTACATTCTCTAAAATTTCATTGTACTTGCCATTGTTGTCTAATCCGATGGTTCTGGCTAAAAGTTTGATGAACTGCTGTTTTGATTTGGCCTGAGAGCAATCCACATAAAAAGTGTTTTTCATTTTTCGGATGATATGCTTGGTGCAAAAGGTTTTCCCAATGCCACAATCGTCAACCAACACCATCGAACGGTTCAACTCTTTGCAAAAGCTTAAATTGTCTTCGATTTCAGTATAAACCGAGGTACGAGCTACTTTCCAGTTGTCTTCAAATACTTTTACTTGGTGTTGGCGTCCGAGAGTAATCCAAGTGGTATCGCTCAATACTTTTTCTATCTCTCCTTTTTTTAATCGACTAAAAATGGCATTGTTTATGCCTACACTTTTAGAAAAATCGGCATCCGAACCGCCGTAAGTTTCCCTTTTTTCTAATACTGCTAATCTTACTTTTTCTTTAAATACGTTTGTTAGGTTCATTCTTTTGCTTTTTTTGGGTTAAAAATTAGCTCGCCATCCTGTGGCGGCTGTTGGTTTTGGTATGTAAACTAAATCATCGTCTTGGTCTTCGTCGGCAAATACTTCTACAGGTTCTGCCTCTGGTGTATATCGTTTCAGATTTGGAATTTTGAAATTGGAGTTAACCGTTTTCGGGGTATTGTCAATAATTTGAATGGAGTCAATGCGGTTTCTTTGGCGTTTTTCAAAAGCATCAACCGACATAACATAAGCCGATTGTAATTTTAAGGCTTTACTATCAGCTTCGGTTCTTTCGATGGTTGCACGATTGTATCGAGGCATTTCCATCACTTCACAAATGAATTTATCGTTCATATAAACCAATGCTTTCAACACTTCACCGTCATTTCCATCAATCCAATAGACATCAAACTCTTTACCTTCAATTACTCTCATTTGCTGTATCAAAGCTTCGCCTGTTAGTATTTTTCCATCGTCTGCAATGGCTCTTTTTTTACCTTGAAGCTTCACATAACCGCCATTACAAGAGGTTGGTGTTTTGTAGCCTATGGTTGGGAGAATTCCCTGCCAGTTCGTAGATTTTAAGTTTGGATTTTGGTTTTTCTCGAAATAATCCCAACGGCTCATTAATTTGTGTTCAGGATGTGGGCTATTGTTCCATTGTTCGAGTTCTAAAAGCCTTTCGTTTACTAATATTTCATACGGAATGATTGTTTTTTTGGCAGCACTTAACTGATTGGCTTCGGATTTTGCAGTCGGTCTGGCCAACCAACCCGATGCGCTTTTTTCCACTTCGTAGCGAAGTTTTCCGTTCATACGCTCAATGTACTTTCCACGGGCGTTATTGGCTTCGATTTTAATCTCCTGAAACATATTGCCCGGACGCAATAAAGTATCTTTAAAACTGCTATTTAGCGAGCTTTCACATTCCAGTTCGTGAGGCAAACAAAAACCCCATTCAGTATAATTTCTAACCATTTGGCGATAAAAATCAACGATAATTCCCTCTTTGGTTTTGCCATAAACAAACGTTGTAAAGCATTGTGAGGCAATATCAACACCCAAATAGAACCAAACTCTATCATTCTTTGTATTGTACACAAAAGGCGGTTGTCTGTCATCAATTGAAATTATTGAACCCGCTAGCGTAGGCAAATCCATTTGATGGTGTGGCTTGAAATTACCCATATAAACCTGACGGTCGCCACTTCTTGCTTTATGAGTTGCTATTTTATTTTCCCATTTGTTGATGTAGCTTATAATCGTAGCATTCGACAATGATTTAAAATCTTTGGGATCATACAGCTCGCCCGTAGCTTCATTGTAAACTTCTGCATAACCATTCAGGAAAGAATCATAACTACGAGCTACTTCTGTAGATGTAGGCTTGTGCAGTTGGTTTTTGAAAAGTCCATTAAAAATCATTTCCGTTTGATCGTCCACTTTACGTGCGTTATTAATTTTACCGCCTTCTGGATCTTTAATAAGTGGATAATACAAATCCATTTTACAAGCATTTAAAACCTTTTTAAACTGCTTTTCACTTGCTGGAAGATTGTGTGAAGACTTATGATTTACTAAAAGATTATTGTTGAAATTTTCGACATCTTTAACTAGAGTAGCTGTAATACCTCTTAATGATCCTTTTAGATTAATGCGTTCCTGCGTGCGTGCTTGCTCTAATTTCATTACTGCTTTCATCACGCTGGCATTAACAATATATCTTTTTTGCTCATCGCCTTCTAATGAATTACCGGCACGTTTGAATCTTGAATAATAGCGAACGGCATCCGCATCAAATTCAAAATAATTTTCAAGAGGATTATCAACACGTCTCGGGTCTCCAATAGCTTCTTGAATTTGAATTTTTAGACTGTCAAAATCTATTAATTGTTTGCCTTCCTTGAAAGCACCTTCAATACGTTTAATTCCAAAAGGTTTATCTTTATATCTCCACAACTCTTGATATAGATTTTTGTAAGTCCAAAATCTTGGAACTAGCTCGTCTATTTCAACAGCGACTATGTTATTTGAATATTTGAAAGCCATATTGTATTTTTATTTGTTCCCGCCCAGTACTCGAAACTAGGAGTGTGCCGCTCGGGAGTTTAATTAAAGTTTAAGAGTTTCACTAAATGAGACACTTACTATTTTCCCGCCTTTAAGGCTGATGGTTTCGATTATTTCGGTTGTGAAATCTTCGTTCACGTGGTGGATGATTTTGGTTTTCATAATTTATCATTGTTTAAAAGGTTGTCCAGATTGTTTTTTAGTTCGATATATTCTGCTTTTATCCTGTCGGCAAAAATTGGGGTTCGGTCTCCGGTAACACATTGCTTTATATAGCGGGTAGAGAAGCTATATTTTGTGGCTAGTGCGTTTAATGCACTTGTATTCCATTTTTCACTACTTTTTTTATTAGATTTGTCCATTGCTTTGTTTGTTCTTGTTGTTGGAGCAAATATATAAACTTGTTTAGTATTTACGCTATTAAAATATAAACTTTTTTACATTATTTTTTATATGACTGAATTACAAAGAATTAAAATAGCAGTTAAAACCTTAATTAGTCTAGGAATTGCCAAAAACCAAGAGGAAATAGGCTTACTAATGGGATATAAGAATAAATCGTCATTTTCACAAGTACTCAACGGGAAAGTGCCTTTGCCGGCGGATTTCGTTAATCGTTTGTGTAAATTAGACAGGAGACTTGTAAAAATGTGGATAGTAAATGAAATAGGTAATGTTTTGAGAAACGAAGAAGATAGTAAACAAGTTTATATTGAAAACAATATACATCCAAACAAAATCATTGAACCAAAAGAAGAAGACCATAAAAAAGATATTGGAATACCTTTAATTCCGGTAGAAGCTATGGCTGGTTTTGCTTCTGGGGATGTTCAAGTAATGGAGTATGATACTGAACGTTTTATCGTGCCTACATTTAAAGGTTCAGATTATTTGATTGGAGTTCGAGGCAGTTCTATGTATCCAAAATACAATAGTGGAGATATAGTTGCTTGTAAACACTTGCCGCTAGACACTTTTTTTCAATGGAACAAAGTATATGTTTTAGATACGGAGCAAGGTGTCTTAATTAAACGTGTATGCAAAGCAACCGATGAAGATCACATACTAATTGTAAGTGATAATAAAAGTTATGATCCTTTTGAACTACATCGACAAGATATTAGATCAATTGCAATCGTAATGGGAGTAATAAGGTTGGAATAGTATGTTTTTTTGAAATAACACATTTAATTGAATCTACACAATTACCTACAAATCAATTGATTATATAAAATTATGTGTTTTTATTATTAATATTAAGTACATTGAGTTTGTTGTTTTTAAGCAAAAAACGCCTTTAAAACACTATTATACTTGCTTAAAGTAATTATTAAAAATGTACTTATGTAGAATATAAAGTAGAATATAGAGTAGAATATAGTTTTTTGGCTATTTTTCTGTATGCAACAAATACCCATAAAAAAAGCCCCAATAAATGAGGCTAAATAATGTTTAAATAAGCTTTAAATCCCTTGTAAATGGTAGCTTTAAGTATATATATACCCTGCGGTGGTAGTTAATCGCCCACAAAGGCATTTAAAGGCTAATTCAATGGTAGTAAAATGGTAGTTAATGGTTATAAAAAGGAAGTTTTGTTATGCGCATTTTTCGACCTTTTTTATTGTGAAGTATTGATTTTATTGGCTTTTTCGACCTTTTTTATATTAGTATTAATTAGAACTATTGTTTAATAGCCCATACTATTTGAGCGGCTTATTCCATAATTTTAAATTCTATTTATCAATCCTCTCCAAAGCATCTTTCAACTTCTCCTTTTCTTTTGGAAACCAACCTTGAATGATTAAAGCAATTCCGAAAATCATTAAAACAATACTGATTCCTTTTTTGATTTTTAGAATATTTGTTGGTGTCATTTTGTTTTTTAATTGCTTGGCTAATAATATTTTAATGCAATCAACCATTACATAAGTTATAATTACTGAAGCAAAAAAAGTTAACATTCTGGAGTTTTGCATTTCTAATTTTGGTCCAACCGAAATAATTACAGCCAACCAAAATCCCAAAACTCCAATGTTGATAATGTTCAGAAAAAAGCCCTTTACAAATAAACCAATATAATTTTTTCTGATAATTTCGTTGTCAATTTTATGAATGTTTATTTTCTTTTCTTTGTGTAAACTGATGTAAGAAATCAAACCATAAGCTAGCATCAATATTCCTCCAAACATAAAAAGAGCGGAATTATCTTTAAGACTTGTTATCAATCGATAACTACCAATATATGCAATGGAGATAAATAAAATATCACCTAAAACAACACCTAAGTCAAATACTAAAGCTGCTCTAAACCCTTTTATAATACTGGTTTCCAATAATATAAAAAATACAGGGCCAACCATAAAACTTAAAAAAATTCCCCAAGGAATACCCGATAAAATATCATTTATCATTAAAAAAACTTTAAAAAATTGAGATCAATACTATAATTAAAAAATAATTTCCCGAAAGAATTCTGGGGAAGATAATTATTTTTCTGTAATAGTTCCGCCAGCAAAGGTTTCTTGCTTGATTTGTTTTGGTTTACCATAAATAGTAATACTTCCACCTGCTTTAACTTTTGCATCTACCAAAGTTGTTGCATTGACTTCAGCACTTCCACCAGCTGAAACACTAACAGTAGTTTGCGATGTTGCTAAATCTTTGGCATAAAAAATTCCACCCGTAGTAATACTAACTTTTTGAGTAACTGCTTTACCATAAAGATTAATTATTCCAGCAGAATATAATTTTGAAGTTACATTTTCTACATCTAATTCAACATCAATTTTAGCTCCTTCTTGTGCATATAATTCCATGGTGGTTTGTTTAAAAACGTCCTTACAACTCACGATACTTCCTTCGTTAGCATCAATATTATCAATATTTTTAAAGTATAAAGTCACTTTAGTATCTTCGCCAGACAACATTTTAGTGACAGACATTCTTAGTTTTAGAACTCCATTTTTATTAACGGTTTCGAAGTTACTTTCATTTTTTCCACTAACAATTACTTTATTTTCATTCGATGGAATTAAAGTTACATTCAACTGATCAAAGACTTTTAATTCATCAAAATTTTCTAATTTGATAGTAGTTTGACCAAAATTTACTTGTGAAATCATCACAAAAACGATTAAAATTATTTTTTTCATTTTTATAAAATTTAATTATTTAACTGTAAAAACGTTTATTCATTCCTTCTTATAAAATTAAAATCCAATTGTTTTTTAACTAAATCGGCATTTTTTACTTTAACGTAAATCTCGTCACCTAATTGTAACAAGGTTTTTGTTGTGGCTCCAACCAACGCATATTGCTTTTCGTCGAAGGTGTAATAATCGTCTTTAATTTCACGAATTCTAACCATTCCTTCACATTTATTTTCGATAATTTCAACGAAAATTCCCCATTCGGTTACACCTGAAATTACTCCTAAAAATTCCTGATCATTGTGATTTTGCATATATTTAACTTGCATATATTTGATAGAATCTCGCTCCGCATTCGACGCTAAACCTTCCATTGTAGAAGAGTGCAAACATTTTGCTTCGTATTTTTCTTCATCAACCGATTTTCCTCCATCCAAATAAAATTGCAATAATCGATGCACCATAACATCAGGATAACGACGAATTGGCGATGTAAAATGACTGTAATAATCAAAAGCCAAACCATAATGACCAATATTATCCGTCGAATATTTGGCTTTGCTCATTGTTCTAATCGCCAAAGTATCAATTAAATTCTGCTCTTTTTTACCATTCACTTCCACCATTAAAGCATTCAAAGATTTAGAAATATCGCCTTTGTTTCTGAAATCTATTTTGTAACCAAATTTTGCAATTACAGTTTGCATGGCTATTAATTTATCTTCATTCGGTTCATCGTGAATTCTATAAATAAAAGTTTTCTTTTGTTTTCCAATGTATTCCGCCACTTTTCTATTGGCCAAAAGCATAAATTCTTCAATCAAATGATTGGCATCTTTTGAAACTTTAAAGTAAACTCCTTCTGGTTCTCCTTCTGCATCTAAATTAAATTTTACTTCCACTTTATCAAAAGAAATTGCGCCATTGTTCATTCTGTTTCTACGTAACACTTTGGCTAAATCTTGCATTTTAAGCGTTGCTGCAACAATTTCATCCGAAACTTGATAAGAACTTCCAGTGATTGAAATTTCAGCCGGAATAGTGTTGTCTTTCGTTTCTATGATGTATTGCGCTTCTTCGTAAGCAAATCGCTGATCCGAAAAAATCACCGTTCTTCCAAACCATTGATTGACCACTTGAGCGGTTTCGGTAATTTCAAAAATAGCCGAAAAAGTATATTTCTCTTCTTGCGGACGCAATGAACACGCAAAATTAGACAAAACTTCGGGTAACATTGGCACAACTCTATCTACCAAATACACCGAAGTCGCGCGCTGATAGGCTTCATCATCCAGAATCGTTCCTTCTTGAAGATAATAGGAAACATCGGCAATATGAACTCCAATTTCGTAATGTCCATTTTCTAACTTTTTGAAAGACAAAGCATCATCAAAATCTTTGGCATCTTTTGGATCTATCGTGAAAGTCAAAGTATCACGCATATCACGACGATTTTTAATTTCTTCTTCCGTAATTGAAGTGTCAATTTTTTGGGCAAAAACCTCTACTTCTACTGGAAATTCTGCCGGTAAACCATATTCTGCCAAAATAGCGTGAATTTCGGTATCGTGTTCTCCAGGTTTTCCAAGTGTTTTTACTACAGAACCAAAAGGACTATCGGCTCTTTTTGGCCAATCTTCAATATGAACCAAAACCACATCTCCTTGTTCCGCTTCGCCTAATTTATCTTTTGGAATAAAAATATCGGTGTACATTTTAGGATTGGCGGTAGATACAAAAGCAAAATTCTTTTGAATATCAATCACTCCAACAAAAACTGTTTTAGCTCTTTCGACCACTTCAATTACTTCGCCTTCTGGTCTTCGTCCTTTTCTACGATTGTAAACATAGACTTTTACAGTGTCTTTGTCTAAAGCTCTATTCAAATTATTGGTGGGAATAAAAACGTCTTCTTCTAATTCTGGACAAACAAAATAAGCAGTTTTTCGCCCTGTCATATCTATTTTTCCTTCGTAATAATCTTGACTTAAAGCTTTTATAAGATATTTTCCTGGTTCTTTTTCTGTTATTTTTTTTGAAGAAGCCAGAATTTTTAAATCTCGGATGATTTCGTTTCTGCTTTTAGTGTCATCTTTTTCTAAAAGAGTAGCTATTTGCTTGTAGTTAAATGCTTTATTGGAATTTTGTGATAATATCTTTATAATTTTGTTAGAAAAGTCTTTTTCTTTATTTTCTGGTTTTCTCAAATTTTTACTCATAATTGTTTTCTTAAAAGTATAAAATTACGAAGAAGTATTAATATTTATAGTATTAAGCAGGAAGATTTATCTAAAATATAACTTTGTATCTTTATAAAAATTTATAAAATGGAAGATTTTCAAACCATTAGCATATTCAATTTTGCTCACGAAATAATAGTCTTAAAATCTATTTTACAAAATGAAGGAATTCCTTTTTTGTTTCAGAATGAAAATTTAATTTCAATTGATCCATTCGCTAGTATTGCTTACGGCGGAATTCATCTCAAAGTTCACAAAAATGATTTCGAAAGGGTTCAAGAGATTCTGGATAATTTGAATACCAATCTTGAAATTGTTTAAAATTGTTTGAAGTTGTCAACATCTATTAAAAACAACAAAAAGAAAAAGAAATTTAAATTAATTTTTTAATGGTTATTATAGCGTGTTCATAGTTACAATAAGTTTATTTTTAAAAGTATAATTTTATAGTTGTAGTTTTTTATACTGATTTATTAACATAGTTTTAAGAGGTTAAAAGGTTCATTTTAAAGTAATTTTAAAAACCTATTAACAACTGTTGATAATTAAAAATTGTTTGTTTTTGTAAATAAGTTTTCTATAAAAATTTGTTAACAATAACGTTTTTTCTATCGATAACTTTTCTAAAAATACACCAAACTAAATTAGGTTATTTCATTCCGGTTTTGGATTACGTTTTTAATCGATACAAACAAGAAATAGTTCTAATTTTCTATCTAAAGTTATAAACATTCTATGTTAATTTAACGTTAACTGATTATCAAGTATTTAGGAAAAGCTATTAACACAACTATAATTTAACATTTAAATTACATACGAAACATTTTTTCAATACAATTACTGTGATATTGATTTTAAGAAAATATAGAATAGTAATACTATGATAGTTATATATGTGAATCAAG
>JAAFGY010000203.1 GCA_010365135.1 Flavobacterium sp. | reverse complement strand
CTGATACAATTTCGTTTGACCATACAATTATTAAAAGTTGTAAAAGAGGATTGAGTTTAGCCGCTGAAAATGACGATTTAGGCGAATATAATGCAGAGTTTGTCACGATTACAAATTCTAAATTCGAGGCTATTCAAAACAGTATTTTAGATTATTATCGAGGCGGTTATGATGAGTCTACAATAGGTGGAAATCTTATTTTTCAAAACAATACGATCACAGATTGTGGTAAAGCTGAGGAAAGTGGAATACTAATAAAAACAAATGGAATTGTTAATGTAGTTTTTTTCAAAAACAATTTTTTAAACAATCCAATTCCATTTATTGCCGTTTTATGGGGCGAAAAAGGTCAAGTTCAGGTAGAAAATAGTATTAAAAATTCGGGTGAATTTAAAACGGAACAAACATTAAAGCAAAAAATGATGTACTAATTGCAATTGGGTTAAAACACACAATTAAAGTTTCAAACGGTTTAAATAAAGATTTCAAAAATGGCATCATTATCAGATTTAACTAGAGAAAAATTAAGAACGGTGAGTACGCCTACTATTGCCACTTGCCTTTTTAAAAAAGGGTTTAAAAATCAATTTATACAAGATGTTAGGCCTTTACAATTAGGAAAACCAACAATGGTTGGCGAAGCATATACCCTGAGATGTATCCCTTCACGGGAAGATCGGAATCCCTTAGCTATTTTCCAGAATTCGGATCATCCGCAAAGAGTTGCAGTAGAAAATTGTCCTCCCGGCCATATTTTAGTTATTGATAGTCGAAAAGATGCCAGAGCTGCATCGGGAGGCGATATTTTAGTGAGTCGTTTAATGATTAGAGGAGTAGCAGGAGTTGTTACCGATGGAGGTTTTAGAGATTCATCTAGTATTGCAAAATTAGCCATTCCAGCCTATCATAATCGGCCATCTGCACCCACAAATTTAACTTTGCACGAAGCTCTTGATATAAATGTTCCCATTGGTTGTGGCGATGTTGCCGTTTTTCCGGGTGATGTTCTAGTAGGCGACGATGATGGCGTTATGGTTATCCCTGCAGCTATTGTCGATGAAGTCGCCGATGAATGTATAGAAATGACTTTATTCGAAAAATTTGTATTAGAAAAAGTTTTGGAAGGTCGCTCTGTAATTGGACTTTATCCAGCGACGAATGATACTACAATAGTAGATTTTGAAAATTGGAAAAAAAGAAATCTGGATTAATTCTTTTCGTAATCCGTTTCCGATTGTATCTAAAAAACCAGTAATAAGTACTAAGCTATAAAAATTAGATTTTATTCCTCTTGCTTACTAGTTATTGTACGTATGTATCCCTTTTATGTATTTTTTTTCAAGGTAGCAAAGGACAACTTTTATACATTTGACAAAAGTTTTCAATTAAAACGTATTCTTGTCAAAACCATTATTCATCTCATTACAATAATTAAATAAAAATGCATACATCTTACGAATCTAGATACGCCTCTAGCCCACAAGCAGTAAAACAATATGACACTCAACAATTAAGAAATGAATTCTTGATTGACAATCTAATGCAAGAAGGAGAAATAACCTTTACTTATTCACATTACGATAGATATATTGCAGGTTCGGCTGTGCCAACAACTGCACCACTTCAACTAGAAACTATTGATGTTTTAAAAATGCCTAACTTTCTTGACAGAAGAGAAATGGGGATCATCAATGTTGGTGGAAATGGTTCTGTTGTTGTCGAAGGAACAACTTATGAATTAGGTTTCAAAGATGCGCTTTACATTGGAAGCGGAAATGCAGAAGTTATTTTTAAAAGTGATGATGCTAAAAATCCAGCTAAATTTTATAGCAATTCAGCACCTGCTCACACCAATTATCCTACCAAAAAAGTAAGTTTGGCAGAAGCCAACAAACTACAATTGGGAACAATGGAAACGGCCAATCACCGTACGGTAAATCAAATGATTATTGGCGGAATCGTTACTACTTGTCAATTGCAAATGGGTATGACCGAATTGAAACCGGGAAGCGTTTGGAACACAATGCCGGCTCACGTTCACGATCGTAGAATGGAAGTGTATTTTTATCTAGACATTCCAGAAAACCAAGCGGTTTGCCACTTTATGGGAGAACCACAAGAAACAAGACACATTTGGATGAACAATCATCAAGCGGTTATTTCGCCACCTTGGTCGATTCACTCAGGTTCTGGAACTAGTAATTACACCTTTATTTGGGGAATGGCTGGAGAAAATTTGGACTACGGAGATATGGATGTTTGTAAAATAACAGATTTAAGATAATTAATAACTATTAAATAAAAATTATGTCAATTAACTTATTTGATTTAACTGGAAAAACAGCTTTGATTACTGGAGGAGTTCATGGTCTAGGAATGGCTATGGCTAAAGGACTTGGTCACTCAGGAGCCAAAATTGTTGTAAACGATAGATCTTCACAAGAAGCAGTAGATAAAGCAGTCGCTGAATATAAATCGGTAGGAATTGAAGCCTACGGATATTTATTTGATGTCACCAATGAAGCCGATGTAATAGCCACTATAAAAAAGATTGAGGCTGAAGTCGGGCCAATTGATATTTTAATTAACAACGCAGGCATCATCAAAAGAACTTCAATAATTGAAATGGAAGTAGCCGATTTTGAAGCAGTAATTTCAGTTGACTTAGTTGGTCCTTTTATCGTTTCGAAAAACGTTGCTAAAGGAATGATTCAACGTGGTGGTGGCAAAATCATTAACATTTGTTCGATGATGAGTGAATTGGGAAGAGATTCTGTAAGTGCTTATGCCGCTGCAAAAGGTGGATTGAAAATGCTTACCAAAAATATGGCTACCGAATGGGCTAAGTTTAATATCCAAACCAATGGAATTGGACCTGGTTATTTTGCTACAAGCCAAACAGCTCCTATTAGAGTTGACGGGCATCCGTTTAATGATTTTATCATCAGCAGAACACCAGCTGCTCGTTGGGGAGAACCCGAAGATTTGCAAGGTGCTGCCATTTTCTTATCTTCCAAAGCAAGTGATTTTGTAAATGGTCACATTTTGTATGTTGATGGTGGAATTTTGGCCACAATTGGAAAGCCATCAAATGAAGATTAAATAATATGAAAAAATATAGATGTCTCTTTTTACTCCTAATTATGGGAACTTTTATTTCGTATTCTCAAAAAAAAGAAAAAAATAAAATAATCACTATTATCAATTCCCTAAATATGAACCGGGAATTTGAAACCATTGAATTGACAAAAAAATCTTTAGGACTAAATAATGCTGCTGTTTTAGAACAGTACAGCATTCGAGAATTAGGAAGCAATGCCTTAGAGATAACACAGTGTGTCGATGAAAACGGTGACAGTCTCTCGGATGTTTTGTTATTTCAGCCAAAGATTCAAGCAAAATCTACTAAAAAATGGGAGCTAATTCATACTAATTCAACAGTAATAAAAGAGAAATTACCAATTTGTTATTCGAGATTTGTTCCGGAAAGAATAGATGATTATGCTTGGGAAAATAATAAAGTGGCTTTTAGAACCTACGGGCCTGTAGCTCAAAAGATGGCCGAAGATAAAATTAAAGGAGGAACTTTGACTAGTGGCATCGATGCTTGGCTGAAAAGGGTAAACTATCCAATAATTAATAAATGGTATGAAAAAGACATCAAAGGAACGGGAAGTTATCATAAAGATACTGGAGAAGGATTAGATAATTTTCAAGTTGGAGATAGTAGAGGAATTGGAGGAATAGCAGTAAAAATTGATAAGGTTTACTATGTTTCTAAAAACTTTACTTCTTGGAAAACCATAACAACTGGTACTATTCGAACTAGTTTTACCTTGACTTACGCCGATTGGGATGCTGCCGGCAACAGAATTAGTGAAGTGAAACATATTAGTTTAGATTACGGTAGTTTTCTTTCTAAATTTGAAATAACTGTTTCAGGTACCAAAACAATTTCTGCGGGAATAACGTTGCATGACAATGATGGAAACGTTTCCTACAATAAAAAAGAAGGATGGTTTAATTATTGGCAACCTCTAGATGATTCTGAATTAGGAACTGCAATTGTAGCTCCAAGAAATGAAATTATCGGAATTGAGAAATATATGAATTCCAAAAAAGAATTATGTAACCTCTTTGGACATTTAAAAATAAAAAATAATAAAGTAGTGTACTACGCAGGTTTTGGCTGGAAAAAAGAAGGTACATTTTTAACAAAACAAGCTTGGGAGAATTATTTAATGCAGTTTGCTGAAAAAATAAATAAGCCTCTTTCAGTTAAAATAAAGTAAAAATATTCATTTTTTTAGTAATAGACTTATTTAGATTTACAAAGAAACCCACTGATTTTAGTGGGTTTCTTGTATTGTATCGATTTAATATTAACCAACAAATTTGTCAGATATTCTCGGCTTAATTATTGCTTTTTCTTTAAAAAATGCTTCAATAGATTTCTTCCAATTACTTTAATACCATCAGAATGTTTGGAGACGATATTGGCTACAGCAAATTCAAAAACTATTCCTAATACTTTTTTGATAGGATTATGTGAAGTGCCTAACAAAATAGATTTGGTAAGAAATCCTGTACCTAATCCAATAGCATTACCAACCAAGTTATTTTTTATTTCGGGTGAAGCAGTGACTTCGTGAAACAGGTTTTTGACAAGGTTTATAGGTTTTACGCTTTCATAAACTACATGAAATTGATTCTTGAGTTGCTCCAAATCATTGGCGCGTTTCACTTCCTGAGCAAAAATCAAATGATTTAATGCATCGGTTTCGTTTTTATTTTTCATACCGTTTTTTGTTTCAACATTCGTTTGATAATGGAATTGCTAACCGGATTTTTTACCCAATCTTTACCAAAAACCTGAAGACAAATGGCTATAAGTGCATAAAAACCTCCCACAATAAAAAAACCATAAAAGGCATCGCCAAGCATTTTTCCGATCCATAAGGAAAGTCCGATGGAAATACTAAAGAGTGAAAACACCACTGCCATAATAACTGCAAGTCTCGAAACCAGTGACGAAACTACATCGGCCGATTTATCAATGGCGTTTAGCTTGAATAAATTGAGAGTTGTTTTGCCATAATCTTCCGCCAACTTAAACAGGGTCGCTATGGGAGTGGTATTATCATTCATGATGTGACAGTTTATAGGTTGTATTTTGATCCCGCACGATTGGCATCATTTTTTAATTCATCTAATTCTGCTTTTCCATTTTCGGATATTTCTTGTGCAAATTCTTTTGCGCTATGTAGTTTTTCCGAAATTGTATCTGCAAAGTCATTGTATTTTGATTTTAATTCCTCTGCATAATCATTTCCTTTTTCCATAATTTTTTGACGAGTTACTGATCCTTTTTCGGGAGCATATAAAATTCCTAAAATCCCGCCGATGGCAAGTCCTGCCAATGTTCCTAATGCTACTTTACCTGTGCTCATAATTGTTGTTATTAAATTGTTAATAATATTTTAATGAAAATAATTCAAATTTTTAACTGCACTGCCCCAATAGGAAATAAATAATAACAAAAACGATAATGGTACCAAAACATCCGCCACCTAATTTTTTAGCGCCATAACCTGCTATTAATCCTTTGAATATACTGTTCATAATTAGTGTTGTTAAATGATTAAATCCGCGCTTTACTTGTTAATTCCTATACTGTAAAGGTCAGATTATCTTTTCATAATGTTTTATATTACTTTTTAAAAAAGTTTCAAGATTCACAGATTTTAATAAATTGCTAGGTAAGTAAATAATTGATTTAAATGGTTTCAACCACATTCTCCAATAATCTTCTCGATTTTGGTGTGACTTCAATTCGGTTGGAATCTTCTTCCGAGCCATAACCCACAGCCATAGCAAATAGCGGTTTGTATGCAGTCATAGTAAGAATAGCTTTGTATTTTTCTGTTTCTATGCCTTCCATTGGAGTCGA
>JAAFGY010000202.1 GCA_010365135.1 Flavobacterium sp. | reverse complement strand
AGTAAAGCGGGTGAAATTCCTAAATCGGCGAATTGTTTTGACATTTTGTAGATTTAATACTTTATAAAATTGTTGTTTTCAAATGAGATTTCATAGCCCCGATAGCAGTGGAAATCCTATTGTGCCGGTGTTCGGCACAATAGATTGTAACGAATAGCGGGAAATAGCTCCTAAAAATTAATCTGCTTCGTTCATAATTCTTTCGCGATATTTCTTCCCAATCAGTAAGATAAGTTTGAGTTTGTAATCCTCAACTAACCATTCTCGATAGTTTTTGCTGCATTGGCTCAGACATTTAGCGTAGCGTTTTAGACGACAATCGATGTCTGGTTCTAATTCTTTGCTCAATGCTTTTGCATCTCTTAATTCTTCAGTATTATCGACACACATTGCGGCGTGTTGTTCTAAGGATTTGTCCAGCACAATTTTGGAACGCAAATTTTGTGCAATGGCAAGTTTGTGTTCTTCATCGACATCAAAAGTCACCACTTCGGTTTTGCTGAATTTCGCACGTAATTCTGGTGGCATTGTATATTTAAAATACAATTCGATTTCGGTATCGTCACGCAGGTTTTCCAGATAAAATTCTGGCGATTTAAAAATGTGTTGCCAGTTGACGGCTTCGCTCCACAAGCCAAAACGTGCGGCATTATTTCCCAAATCTATTACGTTGAAGGAGTTTTTATTGGGCAATTTTCTGGAACCACGACCAATCATTTGAAAGTACAAAGTCAGTGATTTTGTGGCTCTGTTTAAAATTATAGTTTCAACTGTAGGTTCGTCAAAACCTGTGGTAAGAATTCCAACGGATGTTAAAATAGCATCGGGAGTTTTCTTGAACCACTGCAAAATATCTTTTCTTTCCTCGGTGCTGCTGGTATTATCAAGGTGTCGAATGATAAATCCCGCTTCTCGAAAAGTTTCATATACGTATAAGGAAGTATTGATTCCGTTATTGAAAATTAGGGTTTTTTTGCCTAAAGATTTTTCGGTGTAAGCGTGCAATAATTTTTCTTGCATCGCCATATTGGTATATAAATCGTCGGATGATTTGACGGTGTAATCGCCATTGATACCCACTTTCAAGGACGTTAATCCAACATCATAACTATAGGTAATTGCTTTTGCTAGAAAACCTTTGTCTATTAGGGAACTAATATTGTCTCCAACGATCAGTTCATCATAATTTTCGTGCATTGGCAACTTTATATTCGAACTCAAAGGCGTTGCTGTAACGCCCAAAATAAAGGCGTTTTTAAAAGAACTTAACAATTTTCTAAAGGAATTGTAATGCGCTTCATCGATAATTACTAAACCAATGTTGTCTAGATGCAATTTTTCGTCATTGATTCGGTTTTTTAACGTTTCGACCATTGCCACAAAACAGGAATAATCATTTTGGTCTGCAAGTTCTTTGACTTTGCTGTTGATTATTTTATTTTTCACATCGAATCCTTTGAGCATTTTTGAAGTTTGCTTGCACAACTCTATTCGATGGGTCAAAACGACCACTTTTTTATTGTGTTTTGATAAATATTGTCGAACAATTTCTGAAAAAACCACTGTTTTTCCGCCGCCCGTTGGCAATTGATATAACAAATGATAATTTGCTGGAGCATTATCTAATCGTTCAAAAATGGTTTCTATATCTCCTTTTTGATACGAATAAAGTTCTTTTTTATCTTCTGTTTCTGTTTCTAAAGTGTTTTGAGACATTTTTTTTGATCGGTTTTTGCAAAAATACACCTAAAAAAGAGTTAATTCACTAAATTATCGTGTAAAAAAAGAAGTGTGTTTAAATAAAAAGAATTTTGAAAACTTTTTTACTATTCCAATCGTTCCATTATGGCATCATATTCGTGATGATTAAACCATTTTTGGCGTATTGCTTCATTATTTATGGCACTGAGTCTGGATTTAAATTCAGTTATAATTCCATTAGCAATCATAAATTTTACCGCTTGTTCAAAGGAATTAAGCATGCTTTTATAAAATAATTCCGGTTTTACCACTTTCTCCGCTGAGAAAGTTTGGGCAATTTCGATCGAGTAAAGCATCACATCGCCAATTATAAAAGGATCTACGCCCAAAAGCATAAAATGTTTGATGTATTTTTGAGCAATAGACCGCCGCATTTTGGGCTTTCTGGGTTTTTTTCCTGAGATTCTTTGCGGAAAATATTCATTTGAAATTTTGAGTTTGCATTCCTTCAGTAGCGTGTCTTCTTTCGGGTTGAAAACAAAATCATAATAGATTTTTATGGGACTGAACTTTTCATACAATTCGAGAATTTGTCCTTCGAGTTGAGTTTTACTTAGTTCTGAAAGGTATTTTTTTAAATCGCGCTTGCTCATTTTTAAAGTTTATAAATGCAAAAGTAAATTCTTTAGAAATGAATCTCTAATTTTCGATGAGAATAGTTAGTTTTGCCAAAATAATTTTTTAAAAATTACATTTAATGCTCAAATCGTTCAAAATCATAGCCATTTTAGAAGGAATTTCGTATTTAGTTTTATTTGCCAATATGCTTTTAATTAAACCTTCAAACATGGAACTTTACAAAACTTTGTTGTATCCAATAGGAATGACGCACGGAATTTTATTTATCGGATATGTTTTGCTGACTGTTTTACTCAAAAATTCTCAGCAGTGGAATTATAAAACTTTTTTTATCATTTTGGGAGCTTCACTTCTACCCTTCGCAACATTTTTTGTCGAAAAAAAATATGTAAGAAATGAATAGCTCCTTGAAAAAAATATTCGGTGGCTACCTTTATTTCATACTGAGTTGATGGTAAACATTCCTTTTGTGTGTTTTGGCATCTGAAATCGCATACTATTATTTATTATAGGCAAACTAAGGTTTTCTAATGTTATTTTTTTATTTTTAAAGAAAAAAAGATGAATCAAAGAGATGCGTTTTTAAAAGAATTTAGAGGATCAACAATCGGCAGTATTTCAAATGAATCTTCTTTGGATGAACTCTTTCAAAATGAAGTACTTCGCCCTATTCTAAAATTGCAAAATGATATTTTTGTTGCTTCTTTAATTAATTATTTAAGCAAGAATAAAATAGATTTTAATTCCTTTTCCATTGAAAAAAAATTGGCTTTGATTGAAAATTCCATTCAAAAAGACATTAAGTTTCGAAATGCCTTGAAAGGAATAATAATTGGACTATTTACCACTGATGAATATGCACTGTACGTCAAAAACTCCTCCAGCCTCAACAAAAGAATGATGAGTATGCTTGTCGTAAGATTGAAAAATCAGGTTCAGTTGTTTTGATTTAAGGATTGGCTTAGCGGAACTTTGGGGTTATTTGTGAGGTAGGATTTTAGTTATTGTTCCATTTTTTTTAGCCAACACATAAAAATCCTTATCCACTTCTACTTTCAGTTCTTTGGCAGTTTGAGGCAAATTAGACCATTCTGCTTGAGGTTTCAGCCATTGTTCTTTTCCGTTTAAAGTTACTTTTATAGGAATATTGAAACCCGAAACACAATTTGTCCAACGATAGAAAAGAATATTGTTCTTGAATTTATATTCGAAAGTTGGGATTCTAATATCTCTCAAATATTGATTAAAAAACGTATTCAAGTCTAAACCGACAGCGTTACTCAAATAATCTTCTATTTGTTTGGTGGTAACGGTTTGGTGGTAAAAAGTACTGTTCAAACCTCTTAAAATAGTTCTCCATTTTTCGTCGTCATTCACTATTTGGCGCAGGGTGTGCAACATATTTCCGCCTTTAGTATACATATCTGAAGAACCTTCATTGTTTACATTATAATGACCAACAATGGGTTTATCATTTTTGATTCCTTTTCGTGTTCCTCTAACATATTCGGCGCCAGCTTCTTTTCCGTAGTAATATTCTACAAAAAGATTTTCGCAATAGTTGGTAAAACTTTCGTGAATCCACATATCGGCAATGTCTTTGTAAGTTATATTATTGGCAAACCATTCGTGACCTGATTCGTGAATAATGATAAAATCGAATTTCAATCCCCAACCTGTATCGCTCAAATCTCTGCCTCGATATCCATTTTGGAAACCATTTCCATAGGTAACACAACTTTGATGTTCCATCCCTAAATACGGTGCTTCAACCAGTTTGTAACTGTCTTCATAAAAAGGATATGGGCCAAACCAATGTTCGAAAGCTTTCAACATTCGAGGAACATCTTTAAATTGGGTTTTGGCTTTTTCCAGATTATCTTTTAAAACATAATATCCGCAATCTAAATCGCCTTTTTCTCCCGCGAAAACTTCCGAAAAAGAAACATAATCACCAATATTTATATTCACACCATAATTATTAATTGGGTTCGAAACATACCAATTGAAGGTTCTTGTGCCATCTTTCAAATCGATTACGCTTTGCAAACGACCATTAGAAACGTCCGTTAAATTCTTAGGAACATTCACACTGATAAGCATATCGTCTACTTCGTCGTACATATGATCTTTATTGGGCCACCAAACACTCGCGCCCAATCCTTGGCAGGTCGAAGCGATGTAAGGCTTTCCATTAGCATCTTTGCTCCAAGTAATTCCTCCATCCCAAGGTGGATTCACAGCAATTTTTGGCTTTCCCTCGTAAAAAACAATAACTTCTTTTATTTCCCCAACATTTTGTGCTGCCAGCAAATCGATATAAAATACATTGCCGTCTCTTTGATATTTTAATTCCTCTCCATCCTGAGTTACTTTAGAAATTTTCAAAGGTTCTTGAAGATCAATTTGCATCCGATTATAGGAATTCAAAACTTTGTAGCGAACGGTATTCGAACCCGAAATCGTACTATCGGCGGGATTTACTTTGATGTCTAGATGGTAATATTTAACGTCCCACCACCCTCTTTCCTTAGTAATACTGCCTCGCAAAGTATCCTGATGCGTGAAAACTTCTGCTTTATTTTTTAAAAGTCCTTGCGCATTGGCACTAATCGAAATAAGAAATGCAATAAAAACAATGCTTATATATTTTTTCATAAATTTTCTTAAAAATTATTTTTTGACTTTAAGTTCACTAAGAGAAAAAATCTAGATTTTTATTTATTAGTAATAAAAAGTTAAAATGTCGTAGTATTTTGAAATGTTGTAAATTCATAATACATTGATTTTGAACAGATTTTATTACTATTGATCCTTTTGACTTTACGACTTTAAAACTTTCGACTTACTTAGATGAGATAATTTAGTTTAATCATTGCTTTAAAATCTTTTATTTATCTCTTTGAGAACTTATACCCACACAAATTGTCGTACTATAAATTGGTAATACAAAGTAAATATAGTGGATTGCTATTGGATAAAAAAGAAAAAATGAAAACCCAATAGTGAATAAATAAACTATTGGGTTTTAAAGATAAAAATTATTTGCTAAGTTATTTCTGGCGACCTTTTAAAATAGTAACAACATCATTCAACTGAAATCCTTTGGCTTGCAACAAAATCAAGTAGTGAAAAAGTAAATCTGCGCTTTCATTTAGGAACAAACCGTCATTATCATCTTTGGCTTCAATAACGACTTCCACCGCTTCTTCTCCTACTTTTTGAGCAATTTTATTGATGCCTTTTTCGAATAATGAAGCGACATAGCTTTTCTCGGAATCCGCATTTTCTCTTCTTATTGTGATGGTTTTTTCTAATTTAGAAAGAAATCCATATTCCTGATTATTAGTTTCTTGCCAACACGTATCTGAACCTGTATGACAAGTGGGACCCTCCGGTTTTACTTGTATCAACAGTGTGTCATTATCGCAGTCATTTTTGATATCCACCAAATTTAAAAAGTTGCCACTTTCCTCTCCTTTTGTCCAAAGTCTTTGTTTGGAACGACTGAAAAAAGTTACTTTTTTGGTGTCCAAAGTTTTTTGATAGGATTCAGCATTCATATAACCCAGCATCAAAACATTTTTAGTTTCGCTATCTTGAATAATTGCTGGAATCAATCCATGTGGCATTTGTGAAAAATCTACGTTCATAATTTTTATTTTAATACTATTACACCTGACAGGTTTTAA
>JAAFGY010000014.1 GCA_010365135.1 Flavobacterium sp. | reverse complement strand
AAAAATCTACGTTCATAATTTTTATTTTAATACTATTACACCTGACAGGTTTTAAAAAGCTGTCAGGTGCAAAAAGTAATTTATATTCTAACTTCTATATTATTATTTTTTAATTCTTTTTTCAATGTCTTGATTTCAATTTCCTTGAAATGGAATACACTTGCCGCCAAGGCTGCATCTGCTTTTCCTTCGACAAAGGTATCCACAAAATGTTGCATATTTCCTGCTCCACCAGAAGCAATTATCGGAATATTGACCAAACCCGATAATTTAGCCAAAGCTTCGTTGGCAAATCCGTTTTTAGTTCCATCGTGATTCATTGAGGTGAAAAGAATTTCTCCAGCTCCTCTTTGTTCTACTTCTAGTGCCCAATCGAATAATTTAATATCCGTTGGTACTTTTCCACCCACCAAATGAACGAACCATTCACTATCAATTTGTTTGGCATCGATTGCTACAACTACACATTGGCTGCCAAATTTTTGGGCCAAATCATTAATCAACTGTGGATTTTTAACTGCTGATGAATTGATGGAAACCTTATCTGCACCATTTTGCAATAAGGCTTCAACATCTTCAACAGTCGAAATTCCTCCACCAACTGTAAATGGAATATTAATGGTTGCCGCTACTTTACGAACTAAATCTAATAAAGTACTTCTTCTCTCTTCCGTTGCCGAAATATCAAGAAAAACCAATTCGTCAGCACCTTCATCCGAATAGATTTTGGCTAATTCCACTGGATCACCAGCATCTCGCAAATCTACGAAATTAACACCTTTGACGGTGCGACCGTTTTTGATATCGAGGCAGGGGATTATTCTTTTTGTAAGCATAATTGTTTTGATTAACCCTGTTAGGGTTTTAAACCCTAACAGGGTTTGTTAAAATATAGTTTTCCAATTGTTTCAACGAAATTCTTCCTTCGTAAATCGCTTTGCCGATTATGGTTCCTTCGCAACCCATTTCGGCTAATTTAGGCAATTCATCAAAAGTAGAAATTCCTCCCGAAGCTATTAATTTTATTCCTGTGGCTTCCTTTAAAATCTTTTCATACAAATCAAACGATGGGCCTTCAAGCATCCCGTCTTTGGCGATATCCGTACAAATAATGTACTGAATTCCCTTGTTTTGATAGCCTTGGATAAACGGAACCAAATCTTCATCGGAATCTTCCAACCATCCAGAAACGGCTACTTTTTCATTATTAGCATCTGCCCCTAAAATAATTTTATCTGAACCATATTCTTCAATCCATTTTTCGAATACATCCCTATTTTTTACAGCAATACTGCCTCCAGTAATTTGATTCGCACCACTTTCAAAAGCAATTTTTAAATCAGCATCCGATTTTAAACCGCCACCAAAATCAATTTTCAATTTGGTTTGATTAGCAATTTGTTCCAATATTTTATAATTGACTATTTTACTGGATTTGGCACCATCCAAATCAACCAAATGTAAATACTCAATTCCGTGAGCTTCGAATGATTTCGCCACTTCCAGCGGATTTTGGTTGTATATAATTTTGGTATTGTAATCGCCTTTCGACAAGCGAACACATTTTCCTTCGATGATGTCTATTGCAGGTATTATTCTCATTTTTATATTCGATTTACGATATTTGATATACGATATTTGATATACGATATTTGATATACGATATTTGATATACGATATTAGAAATTTATAACTTCAAAAAGTTTCCAAGGATTTGTTCTCCAATATCACCACTTTTTTCAGGGTGAAATTGAGTTCCATAGAAATTGTCATTTTCCAATGCCGATGAATATTCCAACTCATAATCTGTTGTAGCAATGGTTTCTGCGCAAATTGGCGCGTAAAAACTATGTACCAAATACATATATTCTTTTTCGGCAATTTCTTTGAATAAATCCGATTTCAGATTGTAAATAGTATTCCAACCCATTTGTGGTACTTTTACTTTGGATGAAAATTTCACAACATCCACGTCAAAAATCCCCAAACCTTTGGTGTCTCCTTCTTCAGAATAGTTGCACATCAATTGCATTCCCAGACAAATTCCAAAAACAGGTTGTTTCAATGTAGGTATCAAAGTATCCAAGCCGCTTTCTTTTAGCATTTTCATAGCATAGCTGGCTTCTCCAACACCAGGGAAAATAACTTTGTCGGCTGCTTTTATTTCCTCAGGATTGTTGCTCAAAACAGATTTGTATCCCAATCTTTCGATGGCAAACATAATGCTTTGAATATTTCCTGCACCGTAATTTATGATTACTATTTTCATTCTTAATTAGTCTTAAAGTCCAAAGTCCAAAGTCATAATGTCGTTTATACTTTCGACTTTATGACTTTGGACTTTATGACATATTAAAGCATCCCTTTCGTTGAAGGCAAAATCATTTTCTCTGTATCACGTTTTACGGCTACTTTTATTGCTTTCGCAAAAGCTTTAAAAATTGCTTCAATCTTGTGGTGTTCGTTATCGCCTTCGGCTTTGATGTTGATGTTTGCTTTGGCACCATCCGAGAATGATTTGAAAAAGTGGAAAAACATCTCTGTTGGCATTTTGCCTACCATTTCACGTTTGAATTCGGTTTCCCAAACCAACCAGTTTCTACCTCCAAAATCAATCGCTACTTGTGACAAGCAGTCGTCCATTGGCAAACAAAAACCATATCTTTCAATGCCTAATTTATTTCCTAATGCTTTGGCAAAAACTTCCCCAAGTGCAATCGCCGTGTCTTCAATTGTGTGGTGTTCATCGACTTCTAAATCGCCTTTTACGATAATTTCCAAATCCATTTGCCCGTGACGCGCGATTTGATCTAGCATATGGTCGAAAAAAGCAATTCCGGTTTCGATCTTGCTTTTACCGGTTCCATCAAGATTTAAATTGATGTAAATGTCCGTTTCATTGGTTTTTCTAGAAATTGTAGCCGAACGTTCTTCTAATTTCAAAAACTCGTAAATCGTTTTCCATTCTGTGGTTTGCAACGCAATAACTGCGTCCAATTCGTGTCTTTTCGATGAAATTTCATCACTTCCCAATTCTTCTTGTGTGCTAATAAAAATTGCTTTTGAACCCAAATTTTTAGCCAATTCAACGTCCGTGATTCTATCTCCGATTACGAATGAATTTTCTAGATTGTATTCCGGATTGGTGATATATTTTGTCAGCAAACCTATTGCAGGCTTGCGAGTTGATGCATTTTCGTGTGGAAATGTTTTGTCAATTAGCACTTCGCTGAAAACAACACCCTCGTTTTCAAAAGCTTTCATAACCAAATTATGCACTGGCCAAAAGTTGGCTTCTGGATGCGAATCGGTTCCCAAACCATCTTGATTGGTCACCATCACGAGTTCAAAATCCAATTCTGCAGCAATTTTTCCTAGATATTGAAAGGCTTTTGGATAGAATTCCAATTTTTCAAAACTATCCAATTGATAATCGTTTGGTTCTAAAACCATTGTTCCGTCACGATCTATAAAAAGTACTTTTTTCATTTGATTTATTTTTTGATTACACCTGACAGGTTTTAAAAACCTGTCAGGTGTAAAACTTAAGCTTGCAAAGCCTCCATTAATTTTTTATTTTCTTGTTCCGTTCCAATAGTCAAACGCAAGGTATTTTCACATAAAGGTTGTGTTGTTCTGTTTCGAATTACAATTCCTTTGGCAATTAATTGTTCGTATCTTTTGTTGGCATCATCCACTTTTATCAATATGAAATTGGCTTCTGTTGGATATATTTTTTCGACAAATTTTACGTTAACCAATACTTTAAGTAATTCCTCTCTTTGTGATATTATTGAAGTAATTTCCGATTTAATATTTTCTGGATCATTCAATCTTTCCAAAGCCCGCATTTGTGTTAATTCATTGACATTGTAAGGTGGTTTTATTTTGTTTAAAACCGAAATTACAGCAGCCGAAGCATAACAAATTCCCAATCGAATTCCTGCCAAACCATAGGCTTTTGAAAGGGTTTGGGTGATAATCAAATTGGGATATTCATCCAATTCATTCATCCAACTTTGCTTTTTGGAGAAATCAATATAGGCTTCGTCAATCACAATTAATCCTTTGAAATTCTGCAACAAATAGACCACACTTTTATCCGAAAATGAATTGGCGGTTGGGTTATTTGGTGAACATAAAAAGATGATTTTAGTATTCTCGTCAACAGTTTCTAAAATTTTTTCTACTTGTGGTTGAAATTCTTCCGAAAGCAACACTTCCCTATTTTCTACCGCATTAATATTGGCCAAGACACCATACATTCCGTAGGTTGGTGGTAAAGTAATTACATTATCGACTTTTGGTTCACAAAAAGCTCTAAAGATTAAATCCAATACTTCGTCACTGCCATTTCCGAGTAAAATTTGATTGGGTTTTACGTTTTTTTGCTTCGCCAAAACCATTTTCACCCTACTTTGTTGTGGATCTGGATACCGATTTACACCATTTTCGAATGGATTTTCATTGGCATCCAAGAAAATCATATCCGCTGTATCGAAATCCTCAAATTCATCACGTGCCGAAGAATAAGGTTTCATCGACTTAACGTTTTCACGGACTAAATTATTTATATCGAAATTATTTTCCATCTTCAATCGCTTTTAATCGTAATGTAACTGCATTTTTGTGCGCTTTCAATCCTTCGGTTTCTGCCATAATTTCTATGGCTTTGCCAATATTTTGAATTCCTTTTGCAGAAATTTTTTGGAAAGTCATTGATTTTGTAAAACTATCCAAATTCACGCCGCTGTAGTTTTTAGCATAACCGTTTGTTGGCAAGGTATGATTGGTTCCCGAAGCATAATCTCCAGCACTTTCCGGGGTAAAATTTCCAATAAAGACCGAACCTGCATTTCCGATGTTATTTACATAAAAATCTTCGTTTTTGGCGCAAATAATAAAATGTTCTGGCCCATATTCATCAATTAATTCCAAAGCGATGGTATCATTTTCGACAAAAATCAATTTCGAATTGGCGATGGCTTTTTCGGCAATGTTTTTTCGAGGTAAATCAGCAATTTGGGATTGAATTTCTTTTTCCACTTCCTTAATTAAGGCTTTCGAAGTAGAAACCAAAATTACCTGACTATCGATTCCGTGTTCTGCTTGCGATAACAAATCGGAAGCGACAAAAGCTGGAACTGCAGAATCATCAGCTACGATCAACAGTTCCGAAGGGCCAGCGGGCATATCAATTGCCACACCAAACTGGGTTGCGAGTTGTTTTGCCACAGTAACGAATTGGTTTCCGGGTCCAAAAATTTTGTATACTTTTGGAATTGATTTTGTTCCGAAAGTCATTCCTGCAATGGCTTGGATTCCTCCTACTTTCAAAATTTTGGTTACACCACATAAATTGGCAGCATATAAAATGGCTGGATTTATGTTTCCGCTTTTATCGGGAGGAGAACACAAAACAATTTCGTTACATCCTGCAATATTTGCGGGAATGACAAGCATTAAAACCGTTGAAAACAAAGGCGCAGTTCCACCAGGAATGTATAAACCAATTTTCTGGATGGGTCTTTTTTCTTGCCAACAATACACTCCTTCAATAGTTTCTACTTCAACTTTAGCCGTTTTTTGAGCCGAATGAAATTTTTCTATATTCGATTTTGCCAATTGAATGGCCGTTTTTAATTCGTCGGGAATAGTGGCAATGGCTTGTTCTATTTCTGATTCTGAAACTTCAATATTTTCAAATTTGACTCCGTCAAATAATGAAGTGTATTTTGAAACGGCAACATCGCCTTTTTTTTGAACTTCCTTGAAAATTTCTTTCACGGTAACTTCAATATCGTCGATGGATTTTGTTGGTCTTTTTAAAATAGCAGACCAAGTTTCGGGTTTTGGATTGAATATTTTATTCATTTTATGCTTTTTACCGCAAAGTTCGCAAGGGTTAATCGCAAAGTTTGCAAAGATTTTAATGTTTTTTCTTCGTGTTTCTAAATTCGTAAATCGTACTTTAAAGGACCATTTTCTCTATTGGACAAACCAAAATCCCTTCGGCTCCGGCTTCTTTCAATTGGTCAATAACATCCCAAAAAGTATCTTTGTCAATTACGGAATGAACGCTGCTCCAACCTTCTTCTGCTAAGGGCATTACTGTAAGACTTTTTAAAACCGGTAATATTTTACCAACAGCTTCAATTTTGTCGTTAGGAACGTTCATCAAAATGTATTTTGATTTTCTGGCTCTCAAAACCGATTCTATTCGGAATTTAAGGGTATCAATAATGGATTGCACTTCGGGAGTTACTTTTGGAGAAACAGCTAAAACAGCTTCACTTTTGAAAATCACTTCCACTTCTTTCAAATTGTTTTTGAATAAAGTGCTTCCACTAGAAACAATGTCTACGATAGCATCGGCAAGACCTATATTTGGAGCAATTTCTACAGAGCCGGAAATTTGGTGAATGTCAACGGTTAAGCCATAAGATTTAAAATAATCTGTTACGGTATTTGGGTAAGATGTGGCGATTCGCAAACCGCTTAAATCTTGGATGGATTTGTATTCGAACGCCTTTGGAACGGCTACAGAAACTTTGCATTTCGAAAAGCCTAATTTCTGGATTACTTTGATGTTTTTTCCTTTTTCGACCAAAAGATTATCGCCAACAATGGCAATATCGACCACGCCATCGATTAAATATTGAGGAATATCTGAATTTCTTAGGTACAAAACTTCTAAAGGAAAATTAGATGCAGAAGCTTTAAGTTGATCATTTCCATTATCAATAGAAATCCCACAATCTTTTAAAATTTGAATGCTGTCTTCGTTTAAACGACCTGATTTTTGAATTGCAATTTTTAAAGTACTCATTGTTTGTTTTTTTTTAAATTTTGAATATTTTGTTTGAGTACTAGGATATAATAAAAAACCCGTTTGATGTACTCAAACGGGTTTTTAAATATGATTTTACATCCATATCATTAACACATCGCTTGAGAGCAATAATGAGAATGATGGTGATGCAATTGAATTGATAACATAATTTTTTTATTTGATAATCCTTTTATTCGGTTGCAAATATAGGGAAAATTTTATTTACAATAAACTTTTTAATTTAACGAATCAAAGAGAAATTGTTAAAAATAAATATTAAAATAAAAACATCTGCAACTAATCATACTATTCTATCCGTTGCAGATGTTTAACAACTTGCTATTTTGAATTAGCTTAAAACTGGTTCTAATGAAGGTCCAGCCGCAACTAAACGTTTTCCTTCTTCAGTATTGGTATATTGTTCGAAGTATTTGATGTAACGAGAAGATAAATCTTTAGCTTTAACGCTCCATTCTTCTTCTGTAGCATAAGTAGCTCTTGGATCTAGAATTCCTTCGCTTACATTTGATAATGCTGTTGGAATTGTTAAGTTCAAAAATGGAATGTCTTTTTTTTCTACAGTATCAATCTCTCCGCTGATGATCGCATCGATAATGGCTCTTGTGTTTTTCAAAGAAATTCTTTTTCCAGTTCCGTTCCATCCTGTGTTTACTAAGTAAGCTTTTGCTCCGTGTTCTTTCATTTTTCCAATTAATGTTTTAGAGTACATTGTTGGGTGTAATGTTAAAAAAGCTTCGCCAAAAGCAGGTGAGAAAGATGGTTCTGGAGCGGTAATTCCTCTTTCGGTTCCGGCTAATTTTGAGGTATATCCGCAAAGGAAATGGTATTGTGCTTGGTCATCATTTAAAATAGATACTGGAGGTAATACACCAAAAGCATCGGCAGAAAGATAGATAATTTTGCTAGCGTGTCCTGCTTTTGAAGGTAAAACAATTTTACTAATATGGTAAATTGGATAAGAAACTCTAGAGTTTTCAGTGATAGAATGATCGTAATAATTGATTTCTCCATATTCATCAACGATGACATTTTCCAGTAAAGCGTCTCTTTTGATGGCTCTCCAAATGTCTGGTTCGTTGTTTTCGCTCAAGTCAATTACTTTTGCATAACAACCACCTTCGAAGTTGAATACACCATTGTTATCCCATCCGTGTTCATCATCACCGATTAAAAATCTTTTTGGATCTGCAGATAATGTAGTTTTACCAGTTCCAGAAAGACCAAAGAATACTGCTACATCACCTTGTTCGCCCACATTAGCGGAACAGTGCATAGAGGCCATTCCTTTTAAAGGAAGATAATAGTTCATCATCGCAAACATTCCTTTTTTCATTTCTCCACCGTACCAAGTTCCACCAATAATTTGGATTTTTTCCGTAAGATTGAATAACACATAGTTTTCAGAATTTAAACCTTGGGCTTTCCAGTTAGGATTTGTTGCTTTAGATGCATTCATTACAATAAAATCTGGCTCTCCAAAGTTCTGCAATTCATAGATAGAAGGTCTAATGAACATATTAGTTACAAAATGTGCTTGCCAAGCTACCTCCATTATAAAACGAACTTTCAATCTTGTATCTACATTTGTTCCACAATAAGCATCAATTACGTATAATTTAGGAGAAGTAGAAAGTTGTTCTAACGTAAGTGCTTTTAAGTCGTCCCAAACTTCTTTTGTAGTTGGATAATTTGGCGAACTTATTCCTGATTCTTTATCCCAGCAAATGGTATCTTTAGTTACATCATCCTTTACAATATATCTGTCTTTAGGCGAACGCCCGGTGAAAATACCTGTTTTTACAGCCACACAGCCTGTGTCAGTAATAGCTCCTTTTTCAAATCCTTTTCTTTTATGAGATACTTCCGCTTCATATAATTTTTCATAAGAAGGATTGTAAGACACTTCATGATAACCGGTAATTCCTAAATCATGTAATTCCTGAATAATTTTAATGTTTTTCATAATTAAATTTTGTTATGTTTCTTGTCGTTTAATTCACTTCAAAAGTACAAAATCAACGCATACAACAACATATTTTTTAACATATTTTTAAAAAATCTACGAAAACGTTTTCTTTGTTTTCAAGGGCTCACGAAGGTTAATATGATAATTATCATATTAATTTATTATTAATTTACTAATTTTGACCCTATAAAATTATGTAAAATATAAATGCTATAAAAGTAGATATGCAAGAGGAACCCCACAAGTTGATTGAAGAAAGAACAGCCCAAACAGTACTAAATTTATTAACAGAAATTGGCGAAATGATGATTACTAGCGGTGCCCATACTGCAAGAATCATTCGTAATTTAGAAAGAATTGCGAAAGGTTTAGGGTATCATTGTGAGTTGGTTTTGACCTATACTGGAATTGTAATATCGGTTTACAAAGAAAATAAACACAAGGCCCATACCCTTGCCAAGACCATAAAAACGAAAGGTCTGAATTTTGAAACGGTTTCAGAAATCAGCATTTTATCTTGGGATGTCTTAGAAAATAAAATCTCGATTTCAGAAATAAAATCAATATTGAAACAAATAAAAGAAAAGAAAGTGTATTCTAATTTGCAGTTATACGCTTTTGCACCGCTTGCTAGTGTAGCTCTTTGTATGCTTTTTGATGGCGATTGGTTACAATCCATAATCGTTTACTTTTCTACTCTATTTGGCTATTATGCCAGAAGAACGTTGATGCTAAAACACCACAACCATATGGTCGCCTTTTTTATTGGTGCTACCATTTCTACTTTATTTATCCATTTAACAGGCGTGCTTTTTAATATTCAAATTAAGGAAGCTTTAGTGGTATCGGTTTTATATTTGATTCCTGGTGCTGTGATGATTAATGCTTTTATTGATTATTTGGAAGGTTATTTTGAATCTGGCACCGCTCGTTTTATTTATAGTTTTATGCTCGTTCTAATGATTGCTTTTGGTTTCTTTACTTCGACCATGATATTTAACATGCCCATTGTCAATCAACTATTTCTATTGGATTTTTCGCAGGTGCAAACACATATAAAAGAGATGTTTGAACCACAAGGTTTGGGGATTGGGGTTTCTAAACTGATTTTTGGAGGAGTCACTTCGCTAGGATTTGCGCTGATGTTCAACACTCCCAAAAGAGCTTTATGGACCGTTTTCATTTTAGGAGCTATAGGATATTTAATAAAATTTATCTTGTTTAAAGAAGTAGAAATGAATCTTATTTTATCTATCTTTATTGCCTCAAGTTTTGTAGGAATTTCCGGAATGTATTTTGCTCATAGAACACATACACCGCCGATCATTTTTATGATTCCAGCCGTGATAAATATGATTCCCGGGTTGATTAGTTATGAATTTATGATGGGAATGATTGATTGGATAAGCAATAACAAAGATCAAAAACCACCTGTTGAAGAAGTGATTCAGACTTTTTCGTATGGAATAAGTACCGTTTTTATTCTTTTTGCGCTTGCCTTTGGAGTTGCATTTCCTGTGGTTGTTTTCAAATCCTATACTGTAAAAGGTAAAGATTTGAATGTATTAATCAAAAAATTATTCAAAAGGAATACCTAATATTACTACGTTTTTTTATCTATATTACTTAACTATAAAATTAATTAATTATGTTTGAATGGTTTAGAATCTTGTTTACTCCGACCGATGAGCCGGAAATGACGCAGTCATTGATTGTATTGTTTATGGCTATAAGTGTCGGCTTTTTTGTTGGAAAAGTCAAGTTCGGAAATATTTCATTAGGAGTATCTGCCGTAATGTTTGTTGGTCTTTTTTTAGGACATTTAGGCTTTACGATGAATGCAGAATTAATTCAATTTGTTCGTGAGTTTGGTTTAATCTTATTTGTTTATGGAATTGGTATTCAAGTGGGTCCTACTTTCTTTTCCTCCTTTAAAAAAGAAGGACTTATCTTTAATGCTTTGGGAGTTGCAACAGTATTCCTAGGAGGTATTATTGCATATTTAATTCATTTATTTGCCAATATTAAAATCGAAAATGCAGTTGGATTAATGTCGGGTTCGGTGACAAATACTCCTGGATTAGGAGCTGCAAAATCAACTCTTATTGAAATTCAAAAACAATTGAATCTTCCAGCGGATCACTTTTCGGATCCTGCGATTGCCTATGCTATTACTTATCCAATTGGAGTTTTTGGGATTATTCTACTCATTATATTATCTAAAAACTTTTTGAAAATTGATTTAGCCAAAGAAGAAGTTTTACTTCAAGAGAAAAATAAAGATTCCGAGAATAAAATTGTTCGTCAAAAATGCAGAGTTACAAATTCTGAAGTTTTTGGAAAAACAATAAAGCAAGTATTGAAAGAATTCAACATTAAAGATGTAATAATTTCCAGACAAAAACATAGCGGAACAACGGTTGTTTATTCTCCATCATTAGATGCAATATTAGAAAAAAAAGACGTTTTGATGGTTGTGGCAAAACAAAAAGACATTACTAATTTTATTGATTGCGTGGGTAAAGTTTCGACAGATTTATTTATCGAATCAGAAAATGAACTTGCAACTAAAATTATCAGTGTTACCCATAAAACAGCTATTCACAAAACATTGGCTCAATTGGATTTATACAACCAATATGATGTCAAAGTAACTCGTGTCATTCGTTCCGGATTAGAAATTTTAGCCCAACCTTCTTTAGAGTTATTTTACGGGGATACTTTAATGGTTTTTGGTAACAGACAGGCTATTGAAGAGGTTGAAAAAATTGTTGGAAATTCTAAAAAAATACTATTAGAACCCGATTTTCTTTCTCTTTTTGGAGGTTTAATTTTTGGCGTTATAATTGGGTCTATTCCTATTTTGATTCCATCTTTGCCCGTTCCTTTAAAATTAGGATTGGCAGCAGGACCACTTTTGGCCGCCTTATTTATCAGCAGGTATGGAGGCGTTGGAGTAATTCATTCCTACATCAATAACGGTGCAATCCATTTTATGAAAGATTTCGGTATTTGTTTATTCTTTGCTGCTGTAGGGATAAAAGCGGGTCATGGGTTCTACGATAGCTTTATAGAAAATAACGGCTGGATGTGGATTTATTATGGCTGTTACATCACTTTTATACCATTAACGCTATTAGTATTAGTTAGTCGATTTGTCTTTAAGCTCAATTTTTATCAAATGGTAGGTATTATGAGTGGTTCCTATACTGATCCTGCTGCCTTGTCTTTTAGTACCAAATATTTAGATTCTGACATTCCTAATCAATCGTATGCAACTGTTTATCCTTTGGTAACTATCAGTAGGATTTTAGTAGCACAATTGCTTATCTTGCTTTTTGCAAGTTGATAATTTAAAATTATTATACCAAAAAAAAGATGCTGTCTATTTTATACAGCATCTTTTTTTTTAACCATTAAAAAATAAAACTAATCTTTATCTTCGCTTTCTCCTTTTTCTCCAGCAACATTTTGCTCAACTCCTGCCGCTTGAATAGCATTAGGTCTAATTTCTGTGTGACGAATTTCTCCACCAGTTGTTCCTGTTTGTTGTGCTAAAAACGTGGCTCCAATAGCCACAAGAAGAGCTGCAATAGAAACTAATTGTGCTTTAGCATGTTTTTTGAAATTCAAGTACAATCCTGCAAGAGAAATTGCTCCCAAAACATATAAAATAATAGCTAATTTTTCGGCCATTTCTTCATGTTCGTGGATGATTTGTTTTCCAACTGAAGGCATATCTTCAACCAATTCTTCAGCTCCTTCTCCTGTTCCCATACTAAATGCCGCAAAAATAGCTGCAACAATAAATAGAACATAAGCGGTATTTTTTACCGAATTGTTTTTTAAAATGATTCCTGTAATTAAAATTCCAAGTCCAAGAATTGTCCCAATAATTGGAAAATGGTTTACTACCAAATGCAAATGTGCGTCGTTCATGATTTTTGTTTTAAGTTAAAAGCTTATTGTTTGTGTTATCGATTACTATTTATCCTGCCAATGAAACTCCAATTAAGGTTCCTATTCCATAAGTTATTGCTGCTGCTGCCAATCCAAAAGCAACTTGTCTCATTCCAGAGAACATAATACTTTTTCCTGTCAATAATGTGATGGCTGAGCCAATGCCAAAAAGCCCTACAACACTACTCGCAATACTCAATAAAATGGCGTTTTTTCCATCCAAAATCATAAAAGGATACAACGGAATAATGGCTCCAATGGCAAAAAGTATGAAAGAAGCAATGGCGGCTTCCCAAGCGGAACCTCCCAATTCTTCCTTGTCGATTCCTAATTCTTCGGTAATAATCGCATCAATCGCAGTTTCGGGGTTTTCAAAGGCTTTGTCGGCCAATTTTTGAGCTTCAACAGCATTCATTCCTTTGGCTTGATAGAGTAACACCAATTCCTTTTTTTCCTCTTCTGGCGATGCTTCTAGTTCTTCGGTTTCCAAATCTATTTGGCGTTGGTTTAATTCTCTCGAACTTTGGACTGAAAGCCATTCGCCCAAAGCCATCGAAATTGCTCCAGCCATAAGACCAGCAATTCCCGTCAATAAAATTGTATTGTTAGAAACTGCGGCTCCAGCAACTCCCATAACCAAACTCATATTGGAAACTAAACCGTCATTTGAACCTAAAACGGCAGCACGCAACGCATTTCCTCCAACAGATTTATGGCGACTTTCGAATTTGGATAACAATCCACCCGAAACATTTAGCGCTGCATTATTGTTTACCGCTTCAATAATATTAAGGTGATTGTGTTCGAAACCGTTGGGCTTCTCCCCTTTTTCGATTTTGTTTTTGATAGCGTTTACAGCAAATTGTTTTTCAACATTCGACAAACTGCTTATAATGGAATTGTACCCAAAAAGTTTCCCTAATTTCAATTGAAATTTAGCTCTTGATGATGGCGAAGGCATGGCGTGATTAGATTCAAATTCCCTGACTTTATCAAGCATGTGTTTAGCATGACCTTTTTCTATTTTGGCCAAACTTTGCAAAACACGTGTTAAATTTTCATCAGATTGTATGGCTGCAATACTGTCGTATAAAAAGGCTGTATCGACTTCGGTTTGTAGTTGTCCTTTTAATTTATTTAAATCCATGAACTTATTTTTTAACAAAGTTATGATTTAATTTCTTTTTTGGGACTTAATAGTTACTTAAGAATTTTCATTGGAAAATTAAATTTACTGTAGTGCCAATATTTTCCTGACTTGTAATTTTTGTTTCTATAGAAAGTATTTCGCATAATTTTTTTACAATCGATAAACCAAGTCCTGTTCCTTTGATTTCAGAATATTCTATAGCTTTTGAACGATAAAACTGGTCGAATATTTTTTGCGAATCTTCGGCTGAAATTCCAATTCCATAATCAGAAATGGAACATTCTACAACTCCCTTTTTTTCAGAAATTGAGATCGAAATTTGACTTTTTTCGTTCGAATATTTTAAGGCATTCGAAATCAAATTGTTGATGATTATAGCCAACAAATAACTGTCACTTTTTACATAAAAATCTTTGGCAAAATTATTTGTGATTTGAATATTTTTTGATTTTATAATGCTTGAATATTGCGAAATCGTATCTAAGATTACGGCATTCAGATAGGTGCTTTCAATTTTTACACCTTGTTTCTGGTTTTCGAATCGTGCCAATAAAAGCAATTGATCGACCAAATGGTTGAGCCTGTTTACTTCGTTTACACAAAAATTTATTTTTTCTTGATATTCCTCTTGATTTCTTGGCTTTCGGATTAGAACTTCCAATGTTCCTTTGATTATTGTCAAAGGCGTTCTTAGTTCATGAGAAGCATAAGAAGTGAATTGTTTTTCGCGTTCAATAGTGTTTTCAACTCGGTCTAATAAATTATTGATAGTTTGCGAAAGTGTGTATAATTCGTCTTGATTTTGAGGCAATGGAATTCGAGATTTTAGGTTGTCTTTTGTAATTCTATTCGAAGTTTCAATTATAGAACTTATCGGTTTTATGCTTCTTCCAGCGATTAATCTGGCGATTATGAATAACAAAAATAAAATTAATGGATAGGAAATAATTAGTATTTCAGACAAATTATTGAGCACCATTTTTGCATCTTCTAAGGACATGGCAACCAATAAATATCCTTTTTTAACCGAATTTTGATATATTGGAACTTGAATTTGGCGTATGGATTTAGTCACTAATTGAGTGTCGTAAAAATCATAATCTTTAGCTTGTGGATTAAAAATGAGTCGGTGAATCTTTAAATTTGGAGATTTTTCTTCAAGATTACCATTCTTGTCATAGAATTGGACAAAAACGGGATTTACGGCGACCGCATTATGCTCTCTTTCCAGCCATTCCTCATCGTGGGTAAGTCCGATATGGCTACCTTTGATTTCAATTTCGGATAAATGTTTGGCTACTTCACTTTTAATATCCTCGTTAATGTGACTGAAAACACTGAATTTCACAATCAAAAAAATACCAAAAAACACCACAAATATCAGTAATCCTGTGGTAATAATATAGTGGAAAGCAATTCTATTTCTAAAGGAAAGTTTATTCATAAATTTGAATCATTAGCAATGTAACCTACTCCCCGAATGGTTTTTATGTAATCTTCTTCAATTTTTAAATTGAGTTTTTTTCGAATTCCATTAATAAAAACATCAATAACACCCGTGTCATAATCAAAATGAATGTTCCAAACATCTTGAATAATTTGTGTTCTTGTACATACTTTTCCTTTGTTTCGCACTAAATAACAAAGTAATTCGAACTCACGTTGGGTCAAACTCACTTCATTTCCAGCGACTGTAACTATGTATTTTGAAAGATTTATTTCAATTGTTCCAAGATTGAGGATTTCTATTTCATTTTGGTTTCTAAAATGAATTTTTATGCGCTCAACTAATTCATCAAAACTAAAAGGTTTTTTGATATAATCATTTGCACCAGCCTTCAACCCTTCTATGGTATCTTGAACCGTATCTTTGGCCGTGAGAAAAATTATTGGTGTACTTTTATTTTTTGTTCTAATCGTTTTGCAAACTTCCAAACCGTTCATTTTTGGCATCAACCAATCTAGGAGAATTAGATCAAAATTTTCTTTCTGAGCTACTTCCAATCCTATTAAACCATCAGAAGCTGTGGCAATTTCATATCCTTCTTCCTCCAAACCTTGTTGGAGAAATTGAACAATTCCGGCTTCGTCTTCTACTATTAATATTCTCATTATTGTTGGGCAAATTTAAATCTAATCAATGTTTTTCAAGCCAAATTTCTGAATATTGACATTTGTAAAAATATCAGGATAATTTATGCCATATTCATATTCATTGGCATTAAGCGTAGATAAATCATAATTTGAAGTGTAATATTGTAAATTTAGAAAATGTATTCACGTTATTGTAAAAATATTGTTTTTATTATGACTCATTACCTGATAATAAAGTTTTAAGCAAACATTAATTTTAACGAAGGAAATTGCAGTATCCTGAGTTTTATCATTTCAAATTCTTTATTTTTGCAAAAAAATGTTCCGACATAAAGGGAAAATCAGGGCTTTTGCACAAGATTTAAGACTGGCAACCTTGTTGTCATTTGTTGCAGGATTAGTGAATATTACTGGAGTTTTAGCTATAAAAACATTGACCACAAACTTAACGGGTCATTTTGCTTTTTTTGCCGAAGAGATAATGAGACACGATTATACTACCGCATTTACTTTTTTTTTATTCACTATCTTTTTTCTCATTGGTTCTTTTACTTCGAGTTTTTTGGAGGAATTAGTCACTAAAAAAAAACCGGAATTCTCACATATTATTCCTATTACATTAGAAATGTTGATTTTACTTGCGGTTGGTTTTTTTGGTGGACAATACAGTATGATTACTTTAGAAGGAAAATTAACTGCCTTTTTGCTGCTTTTTGCAATGGGAATCCAGAATTCTCTGGTAACCAATATTTCGAAATCGACCGTTCGAACAACACACTTAACCGGACTTTTCACTGATTTGGGAATAGAATTATCACAATTGTTTTTTTATACGAAAGCGGAAGAAGTAAAAAAATTAAAAACAAGCATATTTTTGCGATTATCGATAATATCATTCTTTTTTATGGGATGTTTTTCCGGAGGAATTATTTACCAGTTTCTGGAAATAAAAACTCTTTTTGTCGCTGCTTTTTTCCTCTTGATTGCGCAATGGTACGATTATTTGCGTTTAAAATTTCATTTAATTAAAAGGAGAACTTTCCATTAACGGTCAATAAATAATTCCTGCGCTGCTTTTGTTAAGCTCAATCTATTGCAACTTTGAAGAATACTTTGAGTCTAAAAGCTATAATTTTGTGTTTTATAGGACGGGATTTTTTATCACAACATTCCGTTGTATTTTCTCAAAAACCACTCGGAAGTCAATGTTGTGGCTATTAAAACCAGTAACCAAACCCAATCAATCAAAGGTGTTTTGCTAACAATTTCTTTTTGAACAGCTTTGTAATTTTCGCTTTCCAAAAGTGTCTGTATCAAAGCGTCTACTTGGTTTGGATAATAAACTTTGCCTTGAGTTTGTGTGGCTAACTGTGACAATTTACCCACATCAGGATTGACAAATTGTTTTTCTATATCAAAATCCAAAATTTCAAAATGACCAGAATGACTCGTTTTTGAATTTAATTCTTTTACCGAAAAATCATAAGCGCCGGCAGAAAGCCCGTCAAGATTGACTTTATAAGAATTATTCCCTTTCAATAAATCGTAGTTTTTGGTTTGCTTCGTTTTGATATTGGATACCGAGATTGTCAAACGAGCCTTTTCGTCAAATTCGTAATTTTTATTGAAGTAAGAAGCCGAAATCTCGATCGCTTCACCAGAATTGTAAAAACTTTCGTGATTCACCACCAATGATTTTTTAGAAGCATTTGATGCCAAAAATTGAATAATTTTGTCCACGAATAGATCAAATTTTTCGAAAGAGTGATTGTCTACGTGACTTTGCAAACGCCATTTCCATATATTTTCTCCCAAAAGAAAAGCCGAACGCTTTCCTTGATTTTCGGCAAAAGCCAATAAAGGCGAATTGGTTTCTATAGTTCTAATTTTTGACGAAAGCAAAGTCGAAACAGTTCCGTTAGTAGTTACTGTTCCAAAAGCATTTTGCAACGGGGAAAAGTTTTCAAAACCTAAATTTTCAATCGCAAAAAGATTAAATTGCGAATTGAATTCAGCTAAATAATCTTCTTTTTGACCGCTCATTTTGAATGTCAAATTGCTTTGTTGTTGGTTCAAAAAATTGAAATCGGTGTTAGTTCCCGTGACAATAAAAGTATTGATTCCAGCTAATTTATTTTTCTCAAAAACCGACTTGAATTCGGCTGTAGGCTGGTATAAAATTAAAATGTTATAATCTTGTAACGAATTGACTAAATTAGGTTTAACTATTGTTACTTTTCGTTGTGCATTAGATTCAATAGCTCGCTTCAAAGCGCCAATATCAGGGTGATCTATTGCCGAAACTATAGCCACATTTGTCTTTTGATCAATAATTTCAACAGCAAAGTTCTTGGTGTTATTATAACTATTTTTCTCTTTTTCTGTGGAAGAAATAGTAGCTTTGAAAACTTGCAAACCTACTTTATTGGCAGGAAGAAGCACGCTTAAAATCATCGATTTTTTGGATGGCGAAAAAGAAACACTTTGCTTACTCAACACTGAATTTCCTTGTGAAATACTAAAATTAGCTTTTACATTTTTGTTTCCAGAATACTGTAAAAAAACTTCCACTGGGAATTTATTTTTTTGAAAAGCATATTTATTGACGTTCAGTTGAACCACTTTCAAATCCAATAATTTCGTTGTATCGCCAACAACCAAGGGATAAACTTTGTTAGTAGCATCAAAAGAATAAACGTAATCATTCCCCGTAGTTTGGTTACCGTCGGTAATTAAAATCGTTGGGAAACGGGTGTTTTTATAAATGCTTTTTAGGCTTTTGGCAACTTCGTCCAAATTGGTTTGAGTTCCTTTAAAATCAAATTCGTCTGATTGCTGAAAATCACTGTCAAAGCGATAGGATTGAACATCGAATTTTTCTTGTAAAGCTTTGTTTTCACTCAATTTTTTATACAACTCTAATCCCATTTCGTTGGCTTTCAAATCGACAATGGAACTTGAATTATCGACCACAATTGGCAAAGGTGTCTTGATGATTTCTAGCGTTTTTCTAGTAATTATGGGATTAATTACTAATATAAAAATCCCAAAAAGAGATAGAAAACGTAAAAAAGCCAAAATCAAGTTCACGTTCGACTTGGTTTTGGCTTTGTAAAAATATTGAAAATACGACAAACCGCTTGCTATTATTAGAGAAAGTAATAGTAATAGAACGGCGTTTGTAGTCATTTTTTTAATTTAAAGATTCAATGAATAAGATTGAAAACTCTCAAAAATCATTAAATTTTTAAATTTTTCAATCATTCAATTATATTAAGTAAGCATTCCTCCACAAACATTCAAGACTTGTCCCGTAACATAAGTGCTCATATCCGAAGCCAAGAAAAGGCATGCATTGGCAACGTCTTCGGTAGTTCCACCACGTTTCAAAGGAACTCCTTCTGTCCAACCTTTCACAACGTCTTCGCTTAATTTGGCCGTCATTTCAGTTTCAATAAATCCGGGAGCGATGGCGTTGCAGCGAATATTTCTGGAACCCAATTCAAGCGCCACTGATTTTGTAAAGCCAATAACACCCGCTTTTGAAGCAGCATAATTCGTTTGTCCAGCGTTACCTTGAATACCTACCACACTACTCATATTGATGATTGACCCAGCACGTTTTTTCAAGAAAGTTCTTTGAATGGCTTTTGTCATATTAAAAACGGATTTCAAATTCACATCAATTACATTGTCAAAATCGGCTTCGGACATTCGCATTAGTAAATTATCTTTGGTAATTCCGGCGTTGTTTATTAAAATATCTACAGTTCCAAATTCGGCTAAAACAGCATCCACAAAAGTTTGCGCTTCGTTGAAATCGGCAGCATTGGATTGATATCCTTTGGCTTTTATGCCTATTGCGTTTAATTCTTTTTCCAATTCCAAAGCAGATTCGACAGATGAACTATAAGTAAATGCAACGTTTGCACCGTTTTTAGCAAAAACTTCTGCAATTCCTTTTCCAATTCCGCGACTTGCGCCTGTTATTATGGCTACTTTTCCTTCGAGTAATTTCATATTCTAAAATTAGTGTGATTATTTTTTTGTTTTACAAATATAGATTATTTAAGCGTTTTATAAAATTTGTTCTATAAAAAACCGTATCGAACTAAGCTTTTAAAATTTTGAATCTACAGTTGTAAATGTCTTATTATTCCTTTTTAATTATTCTCCGTTATGGCGATTTCCTTCTTACGCAAACCAGAGCTAACACCTTTCTGGCTTCGGTGGTGAAATAATCTTTCCACTCGGCTTAAGCAGTGGATAATTATTTAAAGTGATGCAAGTGAAACAAATAAAAAATTAAAGATAATTTTCTAAATTTTTAAGCAACCGATTTTTAATAGTTTCTTGTAGCGATTTTGGCTCCATAATTTTAAGCGTTTCGCCATAAGAAAGGAGCAAATTTTCTAATTCAAAATTGATAAAAACATCGAGTGAAAAGCAATAACCGTTCTGGTCTTCACTGATTTTCTTTTGAGAACCGTGTAAGGGTTTTGTAATAATGTAAGGTTTTAAAGTATTGGTTGCCAACAAAATTACTTTTTCCATAACAGCTCCTTTAGGTTTTGAAATCCCAATGACATCTTCAAAATACTCATTAAAATCAATCGTCGAAATAATATATTCAACATTCATTTCTTTGAATTGAACAATTCTGTCCAATGCAAAATGAGTTAGATTTTCATATTTAGGAAACCTGCCAATTATAAACCAACGGTTGTTGTATTGCTTGAGATAATAGGGGTGAAATTCAAAGGTTTTACTGTCTTGATTATCAAATTTAAGATATTCTAATTCCAATACTTTTTGATAGATAATCGCATTAAATAAATCGCCTATTAAATGTATATTTTTCAGGTATTCGTTGGCATCAAAACTGATGATTTCTTTTTTGGAACTATCGATATCAAAGGCTTGTTGCAGTTTCAAAATCAATTCGTTTACCCATTCAAATTGTGGCATTCCTTTGAAACGAGATAAAACCAACAATGCCGATTTTAGTTTTTCGATTTCAAAATCGTTGATGGGCTGGTTGTTTATTGTGAAATCTTTGGTTTCATACCGATAATATACATTTCTACCTTCTTTATTTCGTTGCAACGGAATTTCCCAACCTTGCGAACTTTCCATAAACTTAATGTCTTCAAAAAGCTGTCTTCGCTTTATACCTTCATTAGTAAAATTGTAATCATAAAGAGCATTATTACAAGCTTTTAGCAAATCTTCATTCGAAAATTTGCGTCCAAAATTGCTAAAACATTTATCTAAAGCGTGGTATCGTATGAGTGCATTTTTAGTTATCGACATACTTTTCTATTTGATGAAACAAAAATAAAACAAATGAGTGCATTTCTACTGCACTAATAGATAATAGTTTTGTTTCAGAATTTAAAACTAAAGTTATGAGAGAACATTTGACCCATTTTGACATTGCAGGTTTTACCTATTACGAAGGAGTTTTAGCTTTCAATGAGTTAAAAATTGGCGTGCAATTACAAGTAAAACTAGAAGAAGACAACAAGTATGACTCGCGTGCAGTTGCTATTTATTATAATGATTTCAAACTAGGATTTGTACCGCGAAGCGAAAATAGAATTATTTACAAATTATTAAAAGTTGGTATTGATTGTATGGAAGTCCGCATTCAACGAGTAGACGAGAAAGAAAATCCCGAAAATCAAATAGGAGTTGTCATTCATTTAGTGAAAACTGAAAAAGAAACAACTGAAGAGTAGATTTATTGTATTTGAAACTTTTTCAAACAAAAAAATGCCCTCCGAATTACGAGGGCATTTTAATTATTTTAGGATTGATGGTTTAAAAAGCAACATTCCATCTTGGCAACTTTGCATTTTCATCCAAGAAATTTTGTAAAATTTGTCCTTCCACGAAAGTTGGAATTACTTTATTTTTTTCGTTGAAAGTTTCATACCAATACACTTCCAATCTTTCGATATTTTCCAATTTCATTTGAGCTGGCCAAGAATATTTTCTTCCTGTTTTGGCAAATTGGTGACCGTTTACGATTTTGTCGAACAATCCGCCGTTTTTGCTTTTTAGCGTTCCATCATTTTGGATCGTTCCTGTTGAACCCACCATAATCAATTCTTTTTCTTCACCCTCAATTGCGTACAGAAGGAAAATTCCGCTTCCAGTTTCCGTTGCGTTGCATACTTCTTCTAAACTATCGTCAGTTGAAAAACTAAACTGATTTTTGACTTTGAATTTTTTTAATTCTTTATACATTTTTTTTTGATTTTTAACACCAAGGCTCCAAAGCGATGTGTTCTTTTAATTAACGTTAATAATAGAAAAAAGTCTCAACACACTATTGAGACTTTTTTGTTTCTTATAATTTAAAAATACCAGAAATCTATCCCAATACTTCTTTTACTTTTTTTCCTATTTCTGCAGGAGAATCTACTACGTGAATTCCACATTCTCTCATAATACGTTTTTTGGCTTCGGCTGTATCGTCAGCGCCACCAACTATTGCACCTGCATGACCCATTGTTCTTCCTTTTGGAGCAGTTTCACCTGCAATAAATCCAATAACGGGTTTGCGATTTCCATCCGCTTTGATCCATTTAGCAGCATCAGCTTCTAGTTGACCACCAATTTCACCTATCATAACGATACATTCGGTTTCCGGATCATTCATAAATAATTCGATGGCATCTTTAGTAGTGGTTCCAATGATTGGATCGCCACCAATTCCAATTGCTGTCGTAATTCCTAATCCTTGTTTTACCACCTGATCGGCAGCTTCATAGGTTAAAGTTCCTGATTTAGAAACAATTCCTACAGTTCCTTTTTTGAAAACAAAACCTGGCATAATACCTACTTTTGCTTCACCTGGAGTTATTACTCCGGGACAATTGGGACCTACTAATCTGCAATCTCTACTTTTAATATAATTATTGGCTTTAATCATATCAGCCACAGGAATTCCTTCAGTAATAGCAATAATCACTTTGATACCCGCATCGGCTGCTTCCATAATGGCATCAGCAGCAAAAGCTGGTGGTACAAAAATAATGGTAGTATCTGCTCCAGCTTGATCTACAGCATCCTTAACGGTATTGAAAACGGGTCGGTCTAAGTGGGTTGTTCCGCCTTTTCCAGGAGTAACTCCACCAACCACGTTTGTGCCATATTCAATCATTTGTGAAGCGTGAAAACTTCCTTCGCTTCCTGTAAATCCTTGAACAATTATTTTGGAATCTTTATTAACTAAAACACTCATGATATATATTTTATGTGGTTTTTTTAATTGATGTGCAAAAGTAAGGTTTTGCGGGTGATATTCGAAAAAATTAATTAAGAAAAATGACTCATTTGGTACCCTCTGAACAATTTATCGTCTTTTATTTCCCAAATCACGAAAAAATTACCCATTAGCATTTCTTCGCGTGGATTTTCAATTGTTTTTACAAAATGAGAAAAGCGTAGAGAAACCATGTTTTTTTCTTGAAGAATGTGGCTAATTCGAATTTTGGAACGAACATAGGCCTTTGCCAATTGATCTGTAAGTGTTAAAAAATCATTGTAATCCATTTGAATAAAACCTTTGGTAGTATTCCAATCCATGGTAACTTCTGGATGTAATAATTCGCCAACAGTTTTCTTATCTAAGAGAACATCGGACTTGTAGAAATCGAGAACAATATCTTTTGGCTTCATAATAACTCTTTTAATTTTTGAAGTATTTCTGGTATCTTTTTAATATTGGCAAGCTGTTTCAATTTTTCGCGAGATTCTTCTATGGGTGTACCAAAATACGTTTTGCCACCTTCAACCGATTTTGTAACTCCTGTTTGACCTAAAATTACTGCCTTCTCGCCTATTGTTATTCCGCTTGTAGTTCCTACTTGTCCCCAAATGGTGACTTCATCTTTTATAATTACACAACCTGCAATGCCAGTTTGAGAGGCTATTAAACATTTTTTTCCAACAACGGTATCATGACCAACATGAACTTGATTGTCAATTTTTGTTCCTTCCCCAATGGTGGTATCGCCAGTTACACCTTTGTCAATCGTACACAGCGCACCTATGCCAACATTATCTTTGATAACCACTCTTCCTCCAGAAATTAATTGGTCGTAACCTTCTTCACGTTTTTTATAATAAAAAGCATCTGCTCCAAGAATAGTTCCGGCGTGAATAATCACATTATCGCCAATTACAGTATGATCATAAATGGAAACATTGGAATGTATTAAGCAATTTTTTCCAATAACAACATGATTTCCAATAAAAGAATTGGGCTGAATTATTGTTCCTGCTCCAATTTTGGCAGAAGCCGAAACGGCAAGATTAGAAAACTGAAAAGGTTTAAAATAATTCGTTAATGTATTGAAATCTCGAAAAGGATCTTCCGAAATCAATAATGCTTTTCCTTCCGGACAATCGACATTTTTGTTTATTAAAATCGTTGTCGCAGCAGAATTTAAAGCTTTATCGTAATATTTTGGATGATCCACAAAAACAATATCGCCTGATTCTACAACGTGAATTTCGTTCATTCCAGAAACTGGAAAACTTTCATCTCCAACAAATTTGCTGTTGATAATAGTGGCAATTTCTTTTAATGTATGTACTCTGCTGAATTTCATAATTTAGTTTTCAATGTTCAGTATTTGGTATTCAACTTGCGTGCAAACTGAATACTAAAAACCGTCAACTATTCTTTAACTCTTTCCATATAATTTCCAGAAGTAGTATCGATTTTTATTTTGTCGCCTTCATTGATAAATAAAGGAACATTTACTGTCGCTCCCGTTTCAACCGTGGCTGATTTTGTAGCATTTGTGGCGGTATTTCCTTTTATTCCCGGTTCTGCATAAGTCACTTCAAGTATTACAGATGCTGGCATATCTACAGAAAGAGGTAATTCAGTTTCGGTGTTGATACTAACCATAACATTTTCGCCTTCTTTCAATAATCCTGGGGAATCCAAGATGTTTTTATTCAAGGAAATTTGTTCGAAAGTTTCTACATTCATAAAATGAAAGTCATCGCCTTCTGGATATAAATACTGAAATTTATGGTTTTCAACACGCACTTCTTCAATTTTGTGTCCTGCTGAAAAGGTGTTGTCCAGTACTTTTCCGTTAGTTAAACTTCTAAGTTTTGTTCTTACAAAAGCGGGGCCTTTACCGGGTTTTACGTGAAGAAATTCAATGATTTTATAAATGTCATTGTTGTATTTTATACACAATCCGTTTCTTATATCTGATGTTGATGCCATTTTATGTTTGTTGTTTAATTTGTTTAAAATTGTTTAAAATTGTTTAAAATTGTTTAAAGTTTGACTCACAAATCAAGGACTTTAAACTTGTATTCTGCAAACTAATAATTCCCAGAATAGCCTTTCATAACGCCTCTTGATGAATTTCTGATAAAATCTATAATTTCATCTCTTTCTGGTGTTGCTTCCATTTCTGCTTCAATAATTCCAAGAGCTTGTGTTACGTTGTAATTTTTTTGGTATAAAATCCTGTAAATTTCTTGAATTTCCTTTATTTTTTCGGAGGTAAAACCTCTTCTTCTTAATCCTACTGAATTGATTCCTACGTAGGACAAGGGCTCTTTTGCGGCTTTGGTAAATGGAGGAACATCTTTTCTTAGCAGCGAACCACCAGAAATCATAGCGTGATCACCCACACTAATAAATTGATGTACCGCTGATAATCCTCCAATAATGGCAAATTTACCAATCGAAACGTGTCCTCCCAGAAGAACTCCATTTACAATAATCGCATTATCGCCTATGTGGCAATCGTGAGCAATATGTGCTGCTGCCATAATTAAACAATTATTACCAACAACCGTTTGACCCGATGCAATTGTTCCTCTATTGATAGTTACGCATTCTCTAATGGTACAATTGTCGCCAATTATTGCCAATGAATCTTCTCCACCAAATTTTAAATCCTGTGGAATCGCAGAGATTACTGCTCCTGGAAAAATATTACAATTTTTGCCTATTCTAGCACCTTCCATTATGGTAACATTTGAACCTATCCAAGTTCCATCACCGATAATGACATTATTATGAATTGTTGTAAAAGGTTCGATAACTACATTCTTTGCAATTTTAGCGCCTGGATGAACATATGCTAAGGGTTGATTCATCTATTTTTTTTTAAATTATTGTTTTTTTGCTATTTGAGCCATCAATTCAGCTTCAGCAACTAGTTTTCCATTAGCATAAGCATTGGCTTGCATGTGACAAATCCCTCTTCTTATTGGAGTTATCAGATCGCATTTGAAAATCAAGGTGTCACCAGGTAATACTTTATGTTTGAATTTTACATTGTCAATTTTCATAAAATAAGTGAGGTAATTTTCTGGATCAGGAACGGTGCTCAATACTAATATTCCGCCTGTTTGTGCCATTGCTTCAACAATTAAAACTCCAGGCATTACTGGTGCGCCCGGAAAATGACCCACGAAGAAATTTTCGTTCATTGTCACATTTTTCAGTCCAACGATATGACTTTCAGACATTTCTATAATTCTGTCAATCAGCAAAAATGGAGGTCTATGAGGAAGTACCGCCATAATTTTGTGAATATCCATAAAAGGCTCTTGATTCAAATCAAAGACGGGAACATAATTTCGTTGTTCAATCTTAATTATTTTGGCCATCTTTTTTGCAAACTGAGTGTTTACAAAATGTCCTGGTTTATTGGCAATTACTTTACCTTGTATTCTAGTTCCAATTAACGATAAATCTCCAACAACATCAAGGAGTTTGTGTCTTGCCGCTTCATTGGGATAATGTAAAGTTAGATTGTCTAAAATACCATTGGGTTTAACTGTTATTTCCTCTTTTCCAAAGGCAACTTTTAGACTATTCATTGTTTTTTCGGAAATTTCTTTATCAACATACACAATGGCATTATTCAAATCGCCTCCTTTTATCAATCCGTTTTCTAAAAGTGATTCTAGTTCATGAAGAAAACTAAACGTTCTTGATTCAGCAATATCTGATTTAAAATCAGCTATAGTTTTCATCGTAGCATTTTGTGTCCCTAAAACTTTTGTTCCAAAATCCACCATTGCCGTTACAGAATAACTTTCACTCGGCATAACCATAATTTCACTTCCTGACTCTTCATCAGTAAACGAAATTATTTCTTTTACCACATATATCTTTCTTTTTGCCTCTTGTTCTTCAATTCCTACTTTTTCGATAGCTTCTACAAAATATTTTGAAGAACCATCCATTATAGGCAGTTCTGAAGCATCTAATTCAATAATAACATTGTCTAAATCGCAACCTACTAATGCTGCCAAAACGTGTTCAGGAGTTTGAATTTTTACGCCTAATTTTTCTAAATTAGTTCCTCTTTGGGTGTTCACAACATAATTTGCATCGGCTTCAATAACAGGTTGTCCTTCTAAATCTTTTCGAATGAAAGTAAAACCATTATTAATTGGTGCAGGTTTAAATGTCATTTTAACTTCTTTTCCTGTATGTAATCCCACACCAGTTAGTGATATTTCTGTCTTGATGGTCTTCTGTTTAACCATTTTTTCCATTTTTTTGGTTTAATATTTGTTTTTTCAATTCTTCTATCTCTGTAACAATTTTTGGTAAATTCTTGAAATGAACATACGATTTGCTAAAATCATTGTATCCAAATGTGGGACTTCCTTGTAAAATTTCGTCGTCTTTTACATTTCGAGCAACCCCCGATTGTGCTTGAATTTTGACATTATTCCCAATAATCAAATGTCCAACAATTCCAACTTGACCGCCAATCATTCCGCTTTTACCAATTTTGGTTGAGCCAGCTATTCCAGTTTGTGCTGCAATAACGGTATTTTCTCCTATTTCAACATTATGTCCAATCTGGATTTGATTGTCCAGCTTCACTCCTTTTCGAATAATTGTTGAGCCCATTGTGGCTTTATCAATCGTGGTGTTTGCTCCAATATCGACATTATCTTCGATGACAACATTTCCGATTTGTGGAATTTTTGTAAAGGTTCCATCGGCATTTGGTGCAAAGCCAAAACCATCAGCACCTATTACCGCACCGGAATAAATAACGCAATTGTTTCCAATAATTGTTTCTGAATGCACTTTTGCGCCGGCAAAAATAGTGACATTATCTCCAATTACGACATTTTCTCCAATGAAACAATTTGGATAAATCTTAACGTTTTCGCCCAGAAAAACATTTTTTTCTATGTAACTAAAACTTCCCAAATATAAATTGGAGCCATATTTAACACTTTCCGCGAGAAAAGAAGGTTGTTCTATTCCCGTTTTATTTGCTTTTGTTGCTTGGTCGTAAAATTCGAGTAATTTTGTAAAAGACAAATAGGCATCCTCCACTTTTATGAGGGTGGTGGCTATTTCCCCATCAGGAACAAAAGATGCATTGACGATGGTTATAGTTGCCTTTGTGGTATAAATATAATGTAAGTATTTTGGGTTTGCTAAAAAACTGATGGAACCTTCGGAACCTTCTTCGATTTTAGACAACTTATAAACTTCGGCATTGGGATCGCCAATAACTTCTCCGTCTAAAATACCCGCTATTTGCTCTGCTGTAAATTTCATCTCGACAAAAATATAAAAAATAGATTTTAAATATTGGTTTTTACACAAGTTGTTTTGGGAAACATATATAATATTTGGTCACAAATTTGGACAAAGACTTCAAATTCAATTGGTCGGAGGCATCAACAACATCTTCAATTGTTCGGTCTTTTTTTAGAATTCGTATGGGTTCCGCTTCTTTGCTGTAGGCTTGGTTTTTGATTTTGCCTTTAAAAATGAAATAACTTGTTTCTGCTAATGTAATTTTATTTTCCAAAGCGAAACGTTCTTTTAGGGCGTGCAACTCCTCTTCGGAAGGCTTTTCTTCGCTTACTTTTATTTTTAATAAATCTCTGTTGATTATCATTTTGCTTAAGGAGGACAATATAAAATCGTCTTGTTTTTGCCAAGATTTCAAAGCACTAATGATGTCAAAATCATCTAATTGTGAAAATAAATCTAAAGATTCGCTATCGAAAATGTCCAAGGTAATTTTATTTTGCATAAAGAACATCAAGGGTTCGCTGCAAGGAAGAACAATTCCTTTTAGCGTTAGTTCTTTCGCGCGTTTTAGGGTTTTGGTCAAAATTATTTCGGCCACTAAACTAGTTTTGTGCAAATAAGCTTGCCAATACATCAATCGTCTTGACATGAGAAATTTCTCTACGGAATAAATCCCTTTTTCTTCAATGACTAATACATCATCAACCACATTCATCATTTGAATTAATCGCTCGGAATTGACATTTCCTTCGGCCACACCAGAATAAAAGCTGTCGCGTTTCAGGTAATCCATTCGATCCATATCGAGCTGGCTTGAAATCAATTGCAACATAAATTTTCTGTGATAATCTCCTTCAAAAACTTGAATTGCTAAACTCAATTTCCCGTCAAATTCCAGGTTTAACTGGTTCATAAACAAAAGCGAAATAGCTTCGTGATGCACATCTTCGACAATGCTTCTTTCCATTGCGTGCGAAAAAGGGCCGTGACCAATGTCGTGTAACAAAATAGCGATATACAAGGCATTTTCTTCTTCGGGTGAAATAGAAACTCCTTTAAAACGGAGCACATCAACGGCTTTTTGCATAATGTGCATACAACCTAAAGCATGATGAAATCGAGTGTGATGGGCTCCTGGATAGACTAAATACGACAATCCCATCTGGGAAATGCGTCGCAATCTTTGGAAATACGGATGCTGAATTAAATCGTAAATTAAGGCGTTGGGGATGGTAATAAACCCGTAAATGGGATCATTAAATATTTTTAGCTTGTTGATTTCGCTCACTATATTGAATTGTTTAGTGGAACAAATATAAGGAAATCTAATAGGGAATGGAAATTTAAGTTTTTTGCATTTTTAATAGGTATACGACATAAAAAAAACCGCAGATTTTTATTTCTGCGGTTTATACGTACTATAAAGCTAACTTTTTAATTGAAATATTTTGCGATATAAAGGATAAGATTTTCATCACTCATTTTATTGGAGGTACTTTCGCTGGAAATGGCATTTTTATATTGAGCTGTATCGGCAAGAAACTTCATAAATTGTTCTTGGGCTTGACCCGTGCCAGTGATATGAATTTCATCAATATTGGGCATTTTGCTAGCAATTTCTTTGAAGAATTTTTGAGTCAAACCAATCTCTTGATTATTTAAAGTTTTCTCACTAGAGTTGCTGTCCGCACCAACATTATTTACGTGTCCAAGAACTACAAATTCTCCATTTTCACTATCTTCTTTTCCTACAATTGTTGCGTTGTGTGAATCCATCCAAACGCCGAACAGTTTTTTGTTTTTATTTGTCATATTTTTTTATATTTTTTTATATTTTTATAAAGATAGCGCATTTGGGAGGCTAATATTTTTTTTTGGGTTAAGATTGTGATTTATTTCTGAAATCATCCGATACTTTATCTTTTATAATTGTGGCTTCTCCATTTTGATCACTTTCACAGGTAAACCAAAAACCATTTTATTTAACTCCAATTCAATTATTTTAAATCATTCAACGCTTTTTCAATAATAACCAAACATTCCTGAATCTGCGTTTCGGTAATGACTAATGGCGGTGCCAATCGTATTTTGTTACCGTGAGTAGGTTTTGCCAGCAAGCCATATTCGCTGAATTTCATACAAATTTGCCAAGCCAAATCGGATTCTTCGTCGCAATCAATGACAATGGCATTCAATAAACCTTTGCCACGAACTAAAGTAATTAGAGAATTACGTTGCGCAATTTCGTTCAATCCTTTTCTTAGAATAATTCCCAAACGCTCAGCATTTTCGGCTAATTTTTCGTCTTTAATGACTTCGAGAGCAGCAATAGCAACAGCTGCGGCAATTGGGTTTCCTCCAAAAGTGGAACCGTGTTGTCCCGGTTTTATCACGTTCATAATTTCGTCATTGGCCAAAACTGCCGAAACAGGATACACGCCACCCGAAAGTGCTTTTCCTAAAATCAAAATATCGGGTTGCACATTTTCGTGATGTACGGCCAATAATTTTCCGGTTCTCGCAATTCCGGTTTGCACTTCGTCAGCGATGAATAAGACGTTGTGTTGCTCACAAAGTGCTTTGGCTTTCGCCAAATACCCTTCAGAAGGCACGTAAACACCCGCTTCTCCTTGAATAGGTTCTACTAAAAATCCAGCGATATTTGGAGTGGATTGCAAGGCTTTTTCCAAAGCTTCACTATCATTGTAAGGAATTTTTATAAAACCCGATGTGAATGGTCCAAAACTTTTGCGAGCACTTTCATCATTCGAAAAGGAAATAATAGTTGTGGTTCGTCCGTGGAAATTGTTTTCGCAAACGATAATTTGTGCTTGATTTTCAGGAATTCCTTTGACTTCATACGCCCATTTTCGGCATAATTTGAGAGCTGTTTCTACGGCTTCAGCTCCTGTATTCATTGGTAAAACTTTGTCAAAACCAAAATAATTGGTTACATATTCTTCGTAATTTCCCAATTGGTCGTTGTAAAAAGCACGCGAAGTCAAGGTCAAAGTTTGTGCTTGTTTGATCATCGCATTTACAATTTTCGGATGACAATGTCCTTGGTTAACAGCAGAATAAGCCGAAAGAAAATCGTAGTATTTTTTGCCGTCAAGATCCCAAACAAAAACGCCCTCTCCCCTTTCGAGAACCACAGGCAAAGGATGGTAATTATGCGCGCCGTATTGATTTTCTTTGGCGATCATTTCTTCCGCTTTTGACGAAAGTGTTGGATGTATTGTTTGCATATTGGATTATTTTAAATTTAGAATACAAAAATACTATACTATTTTATTTTATAGTAAAAAATAATAATTTTGACTTACATTTGTTTAAAATAAGTCATATTAATGTTATATCAAATAATTTAAGTCAATTTAATTAATGTAAAAATGGAAATAGTGGATAATTTTGATGTTTCAATCATTAAAGAATTGGAAAAAGACGGTCGAATGGCATATTCTACCATTGCTGCCAATCTTAAAATTTCCAATACGATGGTTCATCAACGTGTAAATCGATTGATAGCACAAGGTATTTTGTTGGGCATAAAACCCGTAATCAACGAAAAAAAAGTGGGTTACGATTGGGGTTCTTTCACTGGAATTACCTTAAATAAAGACCAAGATTCCACTCGAATAATCGAAGAGTTGAAAAAAATTCCTGAAATCACAGAATGTTATTATATCTCGGGTTTGTACACGCTTTACATCAAAATAAGCGCTCGAAATCACGAACATATGCGGAAAATTCTTTATGAAAAAATTGACAATATTCCCGGAATTTCAAAAACCGATTCTATTATGGAGCTGGGTTGTGCCTTTAAGCGAAATGTAAGTTTGTGATTTTTTTAAAAACCATTGCGATGATTTACGGAAATTGCGGTTTAATTCTGTAATTTTTTTTGAATATTTAATTCTTAAAAATTCTTCATTGCAAATAATTAATTAGCATTCCCCAAATGCAATATTGTTTAAAAACAGCATATTATATTAATTTTTCTATTTTATTTCAGATATTTGTGAAAAATTATATCAATATGAAAAATTGCACCACTTTATTTTTAGCGCTCGTTTTGTATTCTAATGGTTCTTTTGCGCAATTGAAACCCGTAAAATACAAGGATGGAATTCATGTTTTGAATGGTTTTAGCAGTCAACCCAAGTCAAAGAGTATGCAAAAACCAGGAATTTTGATACTTCCCGCATGGTTAGGAATTGACAAACTATCGAAAGATACCGCCGAAAACTTATCCAAACTGGGCTATTATGCTTTTGTCGCCGATATTTATGGTGAAGGGAATTACCCAAAAAACACCTCAGAAGCTGGGCCAAAAGCAAGTTATTATAAAACCAATATTGGTGAATATCAAAATAGAATTTCATTGGCATTGGAACAATTAATTCTTTCAGGTGCCAATCCAGATAATATTGTAGTCATTGGCTATTGTTTTGGAGGAACTGGAGCGCTTGAAGTTGCCAGAGCACATTTGAAAGTAAAAGGCGTAGTTTCTTTTCACGGAGGATTGGGCCGGGATTCCAAAAGAACGATAGAACCCATAACGGCAAAGATTTTGGTTTGTCACGGAGCAGACGATCCTTATGAATCTAAGGAAGAAATTGCCGCTTTTCAACAGGAAATGCGAGATGCAAAAGCCGATTGGCAAATGATTTATTATGCCAATGCCGTACACTCTTTTACCAATCCAGAAGCTGGCACAGACAACTCAAAAGGTGCCGCATATAACGAAGTTGCCGCCAAAAGATCGTGGGAACATTTGAAACTCTTTTTGACTGAAGTTCTAAAAAAATAGATTTACATTTGACATCATATACTTATCCCAATTTATTATGAAAAAAATCTTAATATTTCTTTTGTTTGTCACAACCCTTTCTTGTACATCGCAAAAGAGTAGTGTTTCTGAGGTTTCTCCGGCAAAATATATAAAAACCATCACGGCTGCCGAGTTAAAAACACATCTTACTATAGTTGCTTCTGATGAAATGGAAGGTCGAGAAACGGGTTCAGCCGGTCAGAACAAAGCAGGAAATTATCTTATCAATCAGTACAAAGCCAATACAATTCCTTATCCAAAAGGAGCAACTGATTATTATCAAAGAATTCCAGCTGCCTATTTGAATGCCGTGAAAGATGAAAACTTACCCGATTCCGAAAATATCTGGGCCTATATTGAAGGCTCTGAAAAGCCCAATGAAGTTATAGTGGTTTCAGCTCATTACGATCATATTGGAATTAAAAACGGTCAAGTGTACAATGGTGCCGATGATGATGGTTCCGGAACAGTCGCTTTGCTGGAAATTGCACAAGCCTTTGAAATTGCCAAGAAAGAAGGTCACGGCCCCAAACGTTCTCTATTATTCCTTCACGTCACAGGAGAAGAACACGGGCTTCACGGTTCTCGCTTTTACTCTGAAAACCCTTTATTTCCGTTGGCAAATACCATTACCGATATTAATATTGATATGATTGGTCGCCACGACGAGTTTCATAATGATTCGAGTAATTATGTGTATTTAATTGGTTCGGATTATCTTTCGACGGATTTATACAACATTTGCGAGGATGCCAATAAAAATTATATCAACTTATTTATCGACTATAAATTCAATGACAGAGCCGATCCTAACCGTTTTTATTATCGTTCAGATCATTACAATTTTGCCAAAAATGGTATTCCCTCTGTTTTTCTTTTTAATGGTGTCCACGCTGATTATCACCAAGCGAGTGATGAAGTCGATAAAATTGAATTTGATGCTTTGGCCAAAAGAGCACAATTTGCTTTTGCAATTGCTTGGGATTTAGCCAATCGAGAAAATCGTCCTGTCGTGGATAAGAGCGGGAATTAATGGACTTTGACATTAGCAATTAGCCTTGGCTTCGATGCAATTTATAAATCTAATTTATTCAAAAACGAATAACTAATTTTCGCACCAAATTATAGCCCACAAAAAAAGCTTCGAATTTCTTCGAAGCTTTTGCGTTTTGGGTGGCTGACCGGGTTCGAACCGGCGACCCTCGGCACCACAAACCAATACTCTAACCAGCTGAGCTACAACCACCATTTTTAACGAGTGCAAATATAGTATTAAAGTTTACTTTTGCAAAGAAAATATTCAAAAAATTACATCAAGTCGCTTAAACTATTGACTGCCAAATATCTTTCGACCGTAAATCCTTCGGCATAATCGGTGCCAATTAATCTTCCTAAATCCTGAGCCCGATAATTCAGGCTTTCTAAGAAGTTTTTCGATGCAATCAAGGTTTCCGGTTCATTCGAATTTGGATTGTAAAACTGGGAACTGTAGGCTAAAATTGCCTCTACCCTTTTTTCGTTGAAACCTGAAATGTCGACCACAAAATCAGGGATTATATTTTTCCACTGCGTGTAATGATAAACTAATTTTGGTCGCCAAGCTTCCTGTTTTGCTCCGTTTATTTTTGTTTCAATCTTCATTAAACCAGACAGAAAACAAGAATCAGAAACTAGTTGACTTCCTTTTCCGTGGTCGATATGACGGTCGTCAATAGCGTTGCAAATCACTATTTCGGGTTGGTATTTGCGTAACATTTTAATGATTTCCATTTGGTGTGCTTCATCATTTACAAAAAAACCATCGCGCATATCTAGATTTTCACGGACTGAAACTCCTAGAATTTTTGCAGCAGCAGCAGCTTCTTGATTTCGGATTTCAACTGAACCGCGAGTCCCGAGTTCGCCACGTGTCAAATCGATGATTCCTACTTTTTTTCCAAGTGAAATTTCTTTGGCAATGGTACCGCCACAACCTAATTCTACATCGTCGGGATGCGAGCCAAATGCTAATATGTCTAGTTTCATTTTCTTTTAGTTTCTGAATGTTTCCATTTCTTATTTCGACTTTGTTCTCTTGCAAGACTTCAAAGGTTTTAAAAAAGCTTTGAAGTGTTTTTACACAAACAAAACTTTTTTCATCGTAGCCGATTTATTAACGCTTTCCTCCCACTCTTTTTCGGGGATGCTGTCTTTTGTGATGCCGCAACCTATAAATAAATGCGCTTGAGTATCATCAATTTCCATACAGCGCAAATTTACAAACAAATCAGTTTGGTTTTTTATATTTAATTCGCCCAGAAATCCGGTATAAAAAGTGCGGCTGTAATTTTCGTTTTCAATAATAAATTCCTTTGCCTGTTCCTTTGGCAAGCCACAAACTGCGGGAGTTGGATGCAATAATTGAATTACTTCTTGCAAACTGGAACTCGAATTTAATGTGCCGGAAATCTCGGTTTTGATGTGCCATATACTTCCTGCTTTGAGGTTGTAGGGTTTTGAAACCAAAATTTCAGAAGCTACCGTTTTTACTTTCTCAACAATATAATCGGTGACGAATTGTTGTTCTTCTTGTTCTTTTTTTTGCCAAAGTATTTCGTTGGAACCTGTATCTTTTTGGGTTCCCGCCAAAGCGATGGTTTGGAATTTCGAGTTATTTGCTTTCAACAATTGTTCTGGAGTTGCACCCAACCAGGCTCCAACTTTGGGATGATAAAAACAATATACAAAAGTTGTTGGATACAATTGCATCAACTTTTCGAAAGCAGCAATTAAATCAAAATCAATTAAGTTTAGCGATTCTTTTCGGGATAAAACTACTTTTTTAAATTCGTTATTTTCTATGGCTTGAATGCCTTTGGAAATCAAAGCCTCGAATTGGTTTTTGGCGGTTTCACTTGGTAAGTCTTGTTCTTTTTCTAGAACGGAAATTTCCTCTTTTTGAAAAATAGCGCTGCTTATTTCGGACTCATTTTCAGGAATTAGGAATGTTTTAGTTCCATCAAAAGAGGCGAAAACGAACCCTTTTTCGGTGAAATCAGTGACCGAGAATAAGGTGTCATTTTTCTGGAAAAGTCCTGTAATATTAAAATCTTGTGGCTTTTTATAAAGTACAAAGGGAAGATTTTGCACCAACTGAATCTTGGCTCTTTCTACAATTATTTTCATTATTCCTCTTTACTTTTTCTTTTAGGTAAAATCATCGTTGTCAATTTGCAAATTGAAATGAGAGCCTCATTTTCATCTGTAATTCGAATTTCCCAAAGATGAATACTGCTTCCTTTGTGAAGGATTCTTGCCGTTGCCGTGACCATTCCATTGCGTTTTGCTTTCAAATGATTGGCTGAAATTTCAATTCCGCGTACTTCGCTGTGTTCTCCATTGACAAATAAGAAAGAGGCCGCACTTCCTACACTTTCGGCTAAAGCCACAGAAGCACCGCCGTGTAATAATCCCATGGGTTGGTGAACGGAGGGATTTACAGGCATTGTTGCCACTAAAAAATCAGGTCCAGCATCTATAAATTTGATATTAAGTGTTTGCATCAAAGTGTTTTCGGAAATAGAATTGCAATATTGAAGTATTTTTTCTTTGTCGAAGGTCATAGACTTGGTTTAAAAATGTAAATTTAGATAAAAGATTAAGAACCAAAAGAGTCATTAGAATTGTTTTTAAAATTCAAGTATTTGGTTCTTTCCGTTTAAGAACTTACCAAATAATCGTTTTGGCTTTGGTACTAAAATAATTAGCATTTCCATTGGCTCCTCCTTGATTATTGCCCGATTGCAATCTATAAAAGGGCGTATTTCCCCAACTGGCAGGCTTATCTTCAATGACCATATCCTCTTCAGTATCATTAGAAATATGTGATTGAATTAAATTTTTCCAAATGGAAATTCGCTGCATACTTTTAGTAGCATCAAATAAATCGGCATTTGGGTTGAGTAAATCTTTCAAATAAGTTTTATACTGCGATTGGTATTCTGGTATTTCGAGAATTTTTGTGACTAACGGTCGTGTATTCATTTTGCCCCATTGCAATGGGTTTTGGGTTCCCGAATTAGCCACAATTGCAGAAGTTCCCAGCGTGTTGTCGTAATCATATGGAATAAAATAAGCTTTTCCGTTACCCGCGAAATAAAAATAAAAATTATTTCCATTCACCCAATAATCATCCCACATTCCTAGCATCACATTGACTGCATAGGTTTTTAAAAATAAAGGAACATCCATTTTTGTGGTTATCCATTGCTTAAAATCGGCTCCAGTTTTATTGTTCAAATCATAGATAAACTGGGTTAATTCCGCTTTAGCTGCTGGTAATTCTGTATCTCGAGTTTTTAAATCATAAGCATAATATTTAGACTTTGAAGGATCTAACTTTACATCTTCGACACCCATACTTGAAGTTTGAACAAAATCGGCATTGTAAGAACCACTCCAACCAGCTTTCCATAAATATCCTATGTTTCCGCTCCATTGTGTGCTTCGGCTTGCAATAAAATCTTCATCGACGTTTTCAATCATTGCATAAACGCCATAATAGGCAGGTTTGCTATCGCCCTCGACGGTTATTGTCAGTTTGCAATAAGAGGCTTTTGGTGCAGTCCAAATTCCATTTCGTTTAAATAAATCATAGCTGTAAATTTCACGAACATAATTTGCATCGTCTTTGAACCATTTGAGGTATAATTTTTCTAAATCTGAAAACCGTTGTTTTTCTCTAAATTTAACCCGTTGGGTGTAATTAAATTATTTGATTTTTGATATTATTTATGGGTCTATCAAAGATAAATTTATTGATATATTGAACCAAAG